>DBCY01000068.1:0-5767 GCA_002293295.1 Ruminococcus sp. UBA946
TTTTAATTGTTAATTAATACTAGCGATACATACTTTATACTGAATTTTATTTGTAATAAAAAGTGCCCTTTGTTTTTAGACAAAGGACACTTTTTTTACCGTAATATATTATATTTACTGGTCAATAGAAATTACAACGCCTGAGCCTACCGTACGTCCGCCTTCACGGATCGCGAAACGGAGGCCTTCTTCGATTGCAATCGGAGTAATCAGCTCAACGTCGATTTCAACGTTATCGCCGGGCATACACATTTCCTTGTCGGCGGGAAGGGTAATAACACCGGTAACGTCGGTCGTTCTGAAATAGAACTGCGGTCTGTAGTTATTAAAGAAAGGGGTATGGCGTCCGCCTTCTTCCTTCTTCAAAACGTAAACCTGACCTCTGAACTTGGTGAGGGGCTTGATGGAACCGGGTTTGCAAAGAACCTGGCCTCTTTCGATTTCTGTCCTCTGAACGCCGCGGAGAAGCGCGCCCACATTATCGCCGGCCTCTGCGTAATCAAGTATTTTCCTGAACATTTCAATTCCTGTTACAACGGTCTTTTTCTTTTCTTCGGAAAGTCCTACGATTTCAACTTCCTCGCCGGTGCGGAGCTGTCCCCTGTCAACCTTTCCGGTAGCGACTGTTCCGCGTCCTGTGATTGTAAATACGTCTTCGACAGGCATAAGGAAAGGAAGGTCGGCTTTTCTTTCGGGAGTGGGGATGTAGCTGTCAACAGCTTCCATAAGCTTCTTAATACAGTCGTATGCGGGGTTGTCAATATCGTCGGGAGCCATAAGAGCCTGATATGCGGAACCGATGATTATAGGAGTATCATCGCCGGGGAACTCATACTTGTCAAGGGTTTCGCGGATGTCCATCTCAACAAGCTCAAGAAGCTCGGGGTCGTCAACCTGGTCGGCTTTGTTCATGAAAACAACGATATAGGGAACGCCTACCTGATAGGCAAGCAGAAGATGTTCCTTCGTCTGCGCCATAGGACCGTCGGTGGAAGCGACAACGAGGATTGCGCCGTCCATCTGGGCGGCTCCCGTAATCATGTTCTTTACATAGTCGGCGTGACCGGGGCAGTCAACGTGTGCATAATGACGGTTTTCAGTCTCATACTCAACGTGAGCGGTATTGATTGTAATACCTCTTTCTCTTTCTTCCGGAGCCTTGTCAATCATATCGTATGATTCGAATTTAGCGGTACCCTTAAGAGCGAGTGTTTTTGTAATAGCGGCTGTGAGTGTGGTTTTGCCGTGGTCAACGTGACCGATGGTGCCAATATTAACGTGCGGTTTCGTTCTTTCAAATTTAGCTTTTGCCATTGGAATATCCTCCTTATAAATAAATTGATATACTTATACAGTATATATTATCAGAATTTAACTTAAATTGCAAGCCTTTTCATAAATTTTAGGAAATTAATAACTGTTTTTGTTCCTTGAAGTCATAATCTTTTCAGAAATCGACTTGGGAACCTCAATATAACTGTCGGGTTCCATTGAATACTGACCCCTTCCCTGCGTCTTTGAACGCAGGTCGTTTGAATATCCGAACATTTCCGACAGAGGTACGAGAGCGGTAATCTGCTGAGCGCCCGGACGGGCTTCCATACCCTGAATATGCCCGCGGCGCGAGTTCAGGTCGCCGATGACGTCGCCCATGTAATCTTCGGGAACGGTAACAATAACCTTCATAATAGGCTCAAGGATAATCGGGTCGGCTTTTCTCATCGCTTCCTTGAAAGCCATCGAGCCTGCGATTGAAAACGCCATTTCAGACGAATCGACTTCATGGTATGAGCCGTCGTATAAAACAACCTTAACGTCGACAACCTGATAACCCGCAAGGATTCCCGACTTCATAGCCCCCTGGATACCCTTGTCAACGGCGGGAATATACTCCTTGGGTATTGAGCCGCCCACTGTGGAGTTGACAAACTCATATCCCTTGCCCGATTCGTTGGGTCCGACCTTGATTTTAACATGACCGTACTGACCTTTACCGCCCGACTGCCTCGCGTACTTGTGGTCGACGTCGGCGTTGCCCTTTATGGTTTCCTTATAGGCAACCTGCGGAACCCCGACGTTTGCTTCCACCTTGAACTCGCGGAGCATTCTGTCAACGATAATGTCAAGGTGCAGCTCGCCCATGCCGGCTATAATGGTCTGCCCCGTTTCATCATCCGTCCAGGTTTTAAAGGTCGGGTCTTCTTCGGAAAGCTTTGAAAGGGCGATGCCCATTTTTTCCTGACCGGCTTTGGTTTTAGGCTCGATAGCGAGCTGGATAACGGGGTCCGGAAATTCCATGGATTCAAGTATAACGGGATGCTTCGCATCACAAAGGGTATCGCCCGTTGTTGTATTCTTCAAACCGACACAGGCGGCAATATCGCCGGCATAAACGGTTTCGATGTCCTTCCTGTGGTTTGAATGCATCTGCAGTATACGCCCCATGCGTTCGTTATTGCTTTTAGTGGCGTTAAGGACGGTAGCCCCCGCATTGACGCTTCCGGAATAAACCCTGAAGAAGCAGAGCTTTCCGACAAAAGGGTCGGTTGCGATTTTAAAAGCAAGAGCCGAAAACGGTGCGTCGTCGGACGACGCCCTGGTGCATTCGTCGCCGGTGTTTACGTCAATCCCCTTTATATCTTCGATATCGGTGGGAGCCGGCATATAGTCTACAACGGCGTCGAGAAGCTTCTGTACTCCCTTGTTCTTGTAAGAGGTGCCGCAGACCACCGGAACCATTTTGTTTGATATGGTAGCCTTACGGATACAGAGCTTGATTTCATCAACGGTCAGCTCTTCGCCGGCAAGGTATTTTTCCATAATCTCATCGTCCTGCATAGCGGCGAACTCAACAAGCTTTTCATGGTATTCCTCAGCCGTACCGACCATATCGGCGGGGATTTCCTCAACCCTGATGTCCTTGCCCAGGTCGTCGTAATAAACATAAGCCTTCATTTCAACAAGGTCTATAATGCCCTTGAATGTATCTTCGGCTCCTATGGGAAGCTGAATCGCAACGGCGTTGCATTTTAACCGGTCATGCATCATGTCAATAACCCTGAAGAAGTCCGCGCCCACAATGTCCATTTTATTAACATATGCCATTCTGGGAACGTTATAGTTGTTAGCCTGCCTCCAAACGGTTTCAGACTGCGGTTCAACCCCGCCCTTCGCACAGAAAACAGTAACGGAACCGTCGAGAACTCTTAAGGAACGCTCAACCTCTACCGTAAAGTCAACGTGACCGGGTGTATCTATAATATTGATTCTGTGACCTGCCCAGTAAGCCGTGGTGGCAGCGGAAGTAATTGTGATTCCTCTTTCCTGCTCCTGCGCCATCCAGTCCATTGTCGCGGAACCCTCATGGGTTTCTCCGATTTTATGGTTAACGCCCGTATAGAAAAGTATTCGTTCGGACGTTGTCGTTTTACCCGCGTCAATATGAGCCATGATGCCGATATTCCGGGTTTGTTCAAGAGAACAGTCTCTTGGCATAAATATTCCTCCAAAAATACAGTATCAAATTATAATACTGCAGAGTACAGCGCTTTTTTACCAGCGGTAATGAGCGAAAGCCTTGTTGGCTTCTGCCATTTTATGCGTATCCTCACGCTTTTTATAAGCGCCGCCGGTACCGTTCATAGCATCGATAATTTCTCCGGCAAGTCTTTCCCTCATAGTCTTTTCATTTCTGTTCCTCGAATAATTCGTAAGCCATCTCAGACCCAAGGTCTGTTTTCTTTCCGGTCTGACCTCCATGGGCACCTGATAAGTCGAACCGCCAACGCGGCGGGCTTTGACCTCAAGCAGCGGCATGATGTTTTCCAGGGCGGCTTCAAAGGCTTCAAGAGCATCCTTGCCGGTTTTCTCCGCGACAATTTCGAAAGCGCCGTACACAATTTTCTGAGCAACACCCTTTTTACCGTCAAGCATGATGTTGTTGATAAGACGGGTTACTATTTCAGAATTGTAAATCGGGTCAAGCAAAACCTCACGTTTTGCAACACTACCTCTTCTTGGCACAATACTTCCCTCCTTCATATAAATGATATCATAGGTACTCGTTTCATTCCACAGTTCAATCCGCTAAAAAGCGGAGCAAGTGCGGCTGACTCGCCGACCGGTGCAGAGGCATTCATAAATATATATTGAATGAACACCCCACAAAAATCATGTGGTTTCATTGAGTTCTACTTTAATTGCTTCCCGGGGCTTAAAATAATCCGCGGTTACTTTTTGGCGGCTCCGGGCTTGGGTCTCTTTGCGCCGTATTTGGAACGCGCCTGCATTCTCTTTGCAACGCCCTGCGCGTCAAGCGTACCCCTTATGATGTGGTAACGCACGCCGGGGAGGTCCTTTACGCGTCCGCCTCTGATAAGGACAACCGAGTGTTCCTGAAGGTTATGCCCGATACCCGGAATATATGCTGTTACTTCATGACCGTTGGAAAGCCTTACCCTTGCGATTTTTCTCATGGCTGAATTAGGCTTCTTCGGGGTTGCGGTTCTTACGGCGGTGCATACTCCTCTCTTCTGAGGGGCGCTCTGGTCAATAATGACCTTCTTTTTGGAGTTGTAACCCTTTTGCAGAGCGGGGGCGGTCGATTTCTTTTCGAGAACATCCCTGCCCTTTCGCACAAGCTGATTAAAAGTCGGCATTTAATATCTCCTTTCCAGTAAATTAATATACAAAATACAAATTTTGCATACTTAAGCATTATACACCTATAATTCAGCCGTGTCAAGCATTTCAAGACAAATTCACCGATATATTTCGTGTTTCCGTCAATAACACATATAAAGCCTAAGATTTGAGAAGCGGATATTATTAATTCTGCTCATCCTATAATTATATTAAAAAAGTATAATACCATATTATTACCTGAAAATTACGGAATATTTATAATGAATTATGCAGTTACACGGCAGCAGTTACTGGCGGTTATATCATGCGTTTCATTCAAAATTAATTTGTAAATCAGTTTTGGTAATAAATACATATAAACGGTAAACCGAGGCAAATTATAACAATACAGAATACTTATATTATTAACAGAACGCTTGTGTTGTTAAAAATGCATGAAATAAGGGCTGAAAATTTTAAATTATTTTAAACAGTAATTGACTATAGTTATTGCAATTTTTTAAATGATGGTGTATAATAACATTACGGTGGGGAGTAAGGGAAGATTTAAGTTGAATTAATGGTGAAAAGCGGTGAATTTTCAACATTGTTTTCCACACCGTGTGGAAAAGTGAAAATTATAAATATGAAAATTATAAATAAAGGACGGTGATAGCTTTGGCTGAAACGCATTTGCTGAATTCATACGAACATTCAATAGACGAAAAGGGCAGGATGGCGTTCCCTTCAAAGCTGAGGTGCCGCCTGGGCGAAACATTTATAATAACAATCGGTTTTTACGGCTGCCTGTTTGTATATTCAAACGACGAATGGGACGTTTTTGTAAGTAAAATAAAAACCCTGACAGGGGAGAAAGCGAAGATAGCAAGACTGTTCCTGACCAACGCGTGCGAAGTAAAACCCGATTCGCAGGGAAGGATAATGATACCGCAGCGTCTGAAGGAACGCGCCGAAATCAATCATAACGTGACAGTGACCGGAGCCGGAGACCGTGTGGAAATATGGTCGGCGGAAAAATACAATGAATTTTATTATTCCGTTACAAACGAAATGCTGGAGGATGCCGTATCCGATTTGGCGATATAATAATAAAAGGTTTATTATACTAGGGCGTGTTCGAAAA
>DBCY01000068.1:5877-11401 GCA_002293295.1 Ruminococcus sp. UBA946
AATTATCGAACACGCCCTAGTACCTAGTAACATCTATAAATTGCGAATAATAAATTATAATCATACCGCCGCAGGCGGTATACAATCATTGTTAATTGTTAATTAGTACTAGTATTGTCACGACGTCAAAGGAGAAGGAAAATGCTGTTTGAAGATGCAAAGCTGCTGGGAATCAGCGCGGACAGCTATAATGAAGCGGGAATCAAGAAAGCGTTCCGTTTGAAAGTTCTTCAGGTGCATCCCGACGTGGGTGGTTCGGCGGATGAATTCATGTCGGCTGAACGGGCGCAGAACAATTTGCTTGAAGCGCTCAGGGAGAATATATCGGCTGTTCAGATATTTAAAGGACAACCCTACAAATTCAGCGGTGCAAAGCCATACCCCAAAAGAGACAGCCTTGACGGAATCACCTCCCTTGATTTATGCCTTTTAATATCACATATCAGTATGCTTTATTACGGCGACACACTGGAGCTTACCGCGAGGGACGGACGTTTGTTCAGATATTCGCCCGAGGATTTCAAATCGGGTACGGTAGTCCCGTTTTTGAAGGATTATATAGCATGGAGCTGCGATACGCAGAACGGGCTTATTGAAATTCTTCAGCCGTTTGAGTTTTCTTATAAGCCGCGTATTATTGTTACGGTAACGCTTGACGGCTTAAGTATAGGTTCCCATCAGTTCATAATGATGTTCGGAAGCAGGGCGTTTCCCTATACGTTTGAAAAGACCGGAACGGAGCAGAATTATACATCGGTGGATATGGAATTCCCAATCAGCCGCAGATATATTGAGGGTATAAGAACAGAAATCATCCTGACAATCTCTTTGGATTTGTTTTATTAGCCTAATGCACTTGTTTTAGGGACTGACCCTGATAATACCGAAAAATTTTGTAAGGGACGGATAAAAATAGAATTCAGTCACAGAGCCGTACTTCTGGATGAATGCATAAACGGATTAAACATAAAAAGCGGCGGGATTTATATTGACGGAACCTGCGGCGGCGGCGGACATTCGTCTGAAATTGCCGCAAGGCTGTCGGAAAGCGGAGTGTTAATCGGAATCGACCGCGACCCCGACGCGGTTAAGGCGGCAGAGGAAAAACTTAAGAAATATAATAACGCGAAGGTTATTCACGGGAATTATTCTGAAATAAAAGAACTGTGCAAAAAAGAAGGCATAGAAAAAGCCGACGGGATTCTTCTTGACCTTGGGGTTTCTTCACATCAGCTTGATAATACGGACAGGGGGTTTTCATATCACGGCGCAGCCCCGCTTGATATGAGGATGTCAAAGGATGGCATATCGGCAAGGGATGTTGTCAATGACTTCGGCGAAGAGGAGCTGAGACGTATTTTTTTTGAATACGGGGAGGAAAAATTCTCTTATAAAATTGCCGGGAATATCATAAAGGCAAGGGAGAACAAACCCATAGAAAGCACGGACGAGCTGGCGGAAATAATAAAAGGCTCAATCCCCGCAAAATTCAAAAGGGATAAGAACCCCTGCAAAAAAGTATTTCAGGCAATCAGGATTTTTGTAAACTCCGAATTTGAGCATCTGCGGCGCGGTCTGGACGAAGCGTTTGATATGCTGAATGCGGGAGGACGTTTAAGCGTAATAACATTCCATTCGCTGGAGGACAGGATAGTAAAACAAAGGTTTGCCGGATTCTGCAGGGGCTGCATATGCCCGCCCGATTTTCCGGTATGCGTCTGCGGCAGAACGCCGGAGGGCAGGCTGATAAACAAAAAACCGTTCACAGCGTCAGCAGAAGAACTAAGCGTAAATAACAGAAGCCGGAGCGCAAAGCTGAGGATAATTGAAAAGCTGTAGGGAATACCGAAAGCATATGTTATAATACTATGTTTTAACCGGGATTAGTATAAAGAGGTTTATAATGCAGGCGAAATACAATATGACGACCGAACAGAATATTTTTGTCGCCAAACGGAATATCGTTGATTATATATGGAAAAGCGCCAATTTGGAAGGAATATCGGTTACGTATCCCGAAACGGATACCATATATAACGGTATAAACGTATCCCGGTTGAATATTGATGAAATAACGGCGATAAACAATTTAAAACACGCTTGGAGATTTTTGATAGAAAATATAGATTATCCAATCGATTATAACTTTATTTGCAGGATAAACAAATATGTAGGAAGCAATTTATACTATAATTCAGGGAAAATCAGAAATATTCCCGTAAAAATGGGAGGAACCGACTGGAAACCTGACATACCGATAGAGTCGCAGATAAAAGAAGATTTATCAGATATTTTAAGAATCCCCTGTCCGACAGAAAAAGCGATAACTCTAATGCTTTATTTAATGAGAAAACAGATTTTTATAGATGGTAATAAACGTACTGCCATGCTGGCGGGAAATCAAGTAATGATTTCAAACGGAGCGGGAATAATATCTGTTCCCATTGAGGAACATGAAAAGTTCAGGGATATGCTCATATCTTTTTATGAAACAAATGATATGACCGGAATAAAATACTTCACATATGAAAAATGCATTGACGGATTGAATTTTAACTGATACTCAAATACTAAGTTTTAATCCCTTTGTCCGTTTTAATGAGCAGGCTCTGATTGCTTGAGCTGAAAACAAGGTTTAAACAGGGGTTTAATTTATAGACAAGCATACTGAAAGGATGATAAAAATGGCAAAGCATAATCTGGCATACGACCTGTCGAAGTATGAAAACGCCAATCTGGGGGAAAAACCGGAAAAATCAAAGATTAATTTAGTGAAGCACAGACCCGGAACGGAAGGTTCGGCGTTCCGGGTTGTAGTATCAGCCGGCGTCGCATTGATTTTTATGCTGATGGTAGTTTATGCAAAGGTGCAGGACGCTTCCCTTCATAAGGAAATAATCAGCCTTAACAAGCAGGCGGATATCCTGCACAGCGAAAATGTCAGGATGAAGTCGGATATTGAAGGAAAATCCTCAATAAAAGCGGTTGAGGAATATGCTGAAAACATCCTGGGAATGAGAAAGCTTGAAAAATCACAAATTGAATATATCAGTATTGAAAACGGAAATATTGTAAACATACCCGAAGCCGAAACCAATATATTCATTAAGATTAAAAATCTGTTCAGCAATTTGGTGGAATATATTCGGGGCTAGTACAATATAGTTAGTTAGGGTAGTCCTTTAATGAAAATACTGTATATTCCTATTTCTTGAAAGGTGATTTTTTATGTCATACCAGCCTACCGCCAAAATGAAACGCAAGCTTAATATCGCGGTATTGGGCATACTGATTATATTCATTGTTTTTATAATGGTAAATCTGTTTGATACCGCAGTTACAAATAATGCCATGTATCAGTCCCTTGCGAATGAAAACCAGTTCAAAAGCACAATATTAAAAGCGGGCAGGGGAAGCATTTATGATGCGAACGGAAAAATACTGGCGCAGTCCGCAACGGTTTATTCCATTAATATTGACCCGTTAAAATGGCAGAAGGTCCTTAAAGACGACCCTCAGGAAGCGGAAAGGCAGTTAAAGGCATGCCAGGAAATACTCAGCGATGAGTTAAGCGATATCGATACCGGCGAAATCGAAAGAAAACTCGCCGAAGGAACAAGCCACTGGGCTAATGCGGCGATGAAAATCGAAAAGCCGGTAACGGACAAAATCCTGAGCCGGAGCAGTGAAGAGAAGCTTGCGGGTTTGATTTATGCCGACCTGGACACAAGAAGATATTATCCCCAGAATGAGCTTGCCGCCGCGGTTATAGGCTTTACGAATTATGACGGCGACGGGATTTACGGGATTGAATCCCAGTATAATGATTTCCTGAAGGGTGTGGACGGGAAAATTATCTCGGCTACGGACGCCAACGGAAATGAAATGCCGTATAAAAACGACAAGATGTACGCGCAGCAGGACGGCAACTCATTATACCTCACGCTTGATATGAATTTACAGTATTATCTCGAAAAACACCTGGAGGAAGCCGTAGTAAACAACAATGCCCAGAACAGGGCATGCGCGATAATGATGAACGCGAATACGGGCGCAGTTCTTGCAATGGCAAGCTCGCCGGGATATGACCTTAATGACAGGAATTCTATATTTTCACAAAAGGACTCGGACATTCTGTCGGGAATAACAAATGAGGATGAATATTCGGAGCAGTATGCCGTGTTAAGGGAAAAGCAATGGAAGAACAAAGCCATAACGGAGCTTTATTTTCCCGGTTCGGTATTCAAGGTTATTACAGGCTCGGCTGCACTGGAAGAAAAAAGGGTAAGCCTGCATTCAACATTCCATTGCTCAACGTTAAACGTGTCGGGCACCCCTTTCCATTGCTGGGCTACATATTCGCACGGCAGTCAGGACTTTACGACGGCAATGACAAATTCCTGCAACCCGGCGTTCATTCAGATAGGTCAGGCTCTTGGAGCTGAGAATTTCGCCGCTTATTTCAGGGCGTTCGGGCTTACCGAACCGACCGGCATTGACCTTCCGGGAGAAGCCGGCAGCCTTTATACCGACGTCAGCGAAAAAGGTCCCGTAGAGCTTGCTTCAAGCTCGTTCGGACAAACGAACAAAATAACTCCCTTACAGATGATAACGGCATATGCCGCGGCAATAAACGGCGGGTACCTTGTAACCCCGTATGTTGTCGGTAAAATAGTCGACCCTAACGGAAATGTAATAAAAACAACTGAAAAAACTGTTAAGAGACAGGTAATATCCGAGGAGACGTCAAAAGTTATGCGTCAGGTTCTGGAAGACGTGGTAAACAACAAGGGAGGCTCGAACGCCTATATCAAAGGCTATGCCATAGGCGGGAAATCAGGGACTTCCGAAAAACAGGACGAAAACAATTCCAAGAATGTTGACAACCTTTACGTATCCTCCTACTGCGCGTTTGCACCTGCCGACAATCCGGAAATCATAATGCTCGTTATGGTGGACGAACCAATGGGGACAGACCGCAACGGCGCCCATGTTTATTACGGCAGTCTGGTGGCGGTTCCCGTCGTTTCGGACGTGCTTAAGGAAGCCCTGCCGTATCTCGGGTATTATCCCGAATATTCGGACGAAGAGCTTGCGGCTTTGGGAAAAACGCTTCCTTCGGTTGAAGGTCAGTCGGCGGACATAGCAAAGGCAACCCTTGAAGCATTAGGCTTAAAGGTGGAAATATACGGCGAGGGCGACAGGGTGGTTTCACAGGTCCCCCAGCGTTCCAGCTTGATTCCCGAGAACGGAAAGGTAATACTTTATACTGAAGAGGAGCAGGATATAATGTTCACAACGGTTCCCAACGTGCTGGGCTACGGGGTTTCGGACGTAAATCTTCTGCTGACTCAGGCGAATCTTAACTTCAAGGTCGGGGACGGCGCCGCGAACCATGCCGGCGCGACGGCATTGTCTCAGAATTATGCCGAAGGTACGGAAGTGCCGAGGGGTACGATAGTTGAAGTCGTATTTGCAATCAAAGACGAGCATTAAAAGTTTGGAGTGTGGAGTGCAATGTCAA
>DBCY01000068.1:11480-23835 GCA_002293295.1 Ruminococcus sp. UBA946
TTAAGTTGTTGCCATTGGTGTGGAGTGTGGAGTTTGGAGTTTAGCAAAGCGTTCCACGAAAATCCTCTTTTGTAGGAGAATTCAGGCGTAAGGAGTAAGAGATTACGAAGCCAACTCCACACTCCACACCCCGTATAATGGAAGGATAAATAATAAATGAGATTGGATGAACTTCTTGACGACGCGGCGTCGGTTATGCCGGTCATAAATAATACATTAAAGGATATGAATATATCCTGTACCGGACTGACGGACGATTCGCGGAGGTTCAAACCCGGAAATATATTCGTATGCGTAAAAGGCAAAACCGATGACGGTCACAGATACGCCGCAGAAATGCTTGCGTTCGGAGCCGCGTGCGTCGTGACCGAAAGGGATTTGAATCTGGAAGGACAGGTAATCGTGCGTGACAGCCGCAAATTCTTCGGCTTGCTTTGCGCCGCATGGTTCAATCATCCCGAGCGGAAAATGAAATTAATAGGAATTACGGGTACAAACGGAAAAACTACCTTGGCGGCGATTATAAACGATATTTTAACCAAGTGCGGTCACAGGACTGGAATGATTGGGACGACGGGCGTCCTTATAAACGGCAAACAGATGAATTTAAACGGACAGACATTTACGACGCCGCCGGTTTATGAGCTTTATGAGATATGGGACAAAATGGCAAAGGAAGCCTGCGACGCTGCGGTAATGGAAGTGTCCTCCTTTGCCCTTGCGCAAAACCGCATAGGACCGGCTAAATTCCAATGCGGTGTGTTTACGAACCTGACTCAGGACCATTTTGAATATCACAGCGGGATGGAAGACTATTATAACGCAAAAAAAATCCTGTTTACAGAACATTGCGAAACCGCATTCATTAATATCGACGACGGATACGGACGCAAGCTGTTCAGCGAAATCGGGTGCCGGAAATATTCCTTCAGCCTGAAAGGCAATGCCGATTTATATGCCACGGCAATAAAGGCAGCCGACAATAAAACGAAATTTTGGGTAACAGCCGATTCCAAGGGTTACCCCGTTACCGTCAATATGTTCGGAAGATATAACGTTTCCAACGCTGTGGCGGCAATAGCCGTATGCAGCCGGCTGGGTTTGAATATAAACAGAATACTGTCCTGCCTGGGAGAATTCAAGGGTGTTAAGGGCAGATGCGAAATAATATCCGAAGGAAGAGGCTTTAAGGTAATGTGCGATTATGCGCATACCCCCGACGCTCTTAAAAACCTTCTGAAGAGTATGAGGGAGTATACGCAGGGCAGGATAATCTGCGTGTTCGGGGCTGGCGGAAACAGGGATAAGTCCAAACGCCCGCAAATGGGCGCCGCCGCGGAAAAATATGCCGACTTCTTAATCATAACATCGGACAATCCGAGGGACGAGGAACCGGGCGGAATTATTAACGGCATAATCGCCGGGTTAAGCTTTACAAAGCCTTATATGAGAATAACCGACCGTAAAGCCGCAATCAAAAGGGCGCTGGCGATAGCTGAACCGGGGGATTTAGTCATTCTTGCCGGGAAAGGTCATGAAACCTACCAGGTTTTGAAAAACAATGTTCATATCAGCTTTGACGAACGTGAGATTGTCAGGGAAACAATGGCTCTGTATAAAAAACCGAGGTTCAACAGCGGACTTAAGGTAAGCGTTTCGCTGGATGATATTATCGCGGCGGCAGGCGGCAGCATCAATAGTTTAAGCATATTCGGAAAAAGCATTTATGCTTCGGATATATTTTCAGACACAAGGGATGCAAAAAAAGGAGGCCTTTTCATTGCCTTAAAAGGTGAAAACTTTGACGGCCACGACTTTGTAGGCGAAGCAATATCGCAGGGAGCCGCAGCGGCAATAACGGAAAGGGTTATTCTGGACTGCCCGTGCATCGTAGTTAAGGACACTAAAAAGGCATTAATGGATTTGGCGCGGTTTTTCCGCATGAAATATAATCTGACTATGGTCGGAGTCACCGGAAGCGTAGGGAAGACAAGCACAAAGGAAATGCTCGCTCTGGCGCTTTCGGCGGAGCATACGGTATATAAGACCCGGGGCAACCGTAACAACGAAATAGGGGTTCCTTTTGCGCTTTTAGGTCTTAACGAAACCTGCACCGCCGCCGTAATCGAGCTTGGAATGTCCGGCTTCGGCGAAATCGAAAGGCTTTCGAAGGCTGTCCGTCCCAATATCTGCGTAATAACTAACATAGGTTACGCGCATATTGAAAAATTAGGCTCTCAGGAGGGTATACTCGAAGCCAAGCTGGAAATCCTGAAGGGAGCATTACCCTCGGCGCCGCTTATTATAAACGGGGACGACAGGCTCTTAATGTCCGTAAAGGAAGAGTACGGGAATTACCGTGAAATCATAACATACGGCATTGAAAACGAAGACGCCGACTACAGAGCGGTCAATATAGAAAAATATGACGAGCATATGAGTTTCGGTATCATGCATGATGACGAAATTATATGCAATGTGTCACTGTACTGCAAGGGAAACCATAATATACTGAATGCGGCTGCGGCAATAGCGGCGGCATGCAGCGCCGGCTGCAATCCCGTGACGGCGGCGGAAATGCTCAGCGTATACCAGCCGTATTCAATGCGTCAGGATATAAGGCACATGGGAAAGCATACGGTAATCCTCGACTGCTATAACGCTTCCCCCGCTTCAATGGAAGCCTCTCTTGACATACTGGCGGAGATGAAGCCTAAGAACGGCGGAAGAAGAGTAGCAGTTCTCGGAGATATGCTCGAACTCGGGGAATTAAGCGCCGAGCTCCATGAACGAATAGGCGAATATGCGTTTAAAAAGGGGATAGACCTTCTTTATTGCTACGGCGAAAACGCCGTTCATATAGCAAAAAGGGCAAATGAGCTGGGAATGCATGCGGGAAGCTCAGCCGACAAACGCATGCTGCTTAACTTTATGAAGTATAAACTGAAAGAAAACGATATAATCCTGTTCAAGGCAAGCCGGGGTATCCGCCTTGAGGAAATCGTGGAGGAATACTATTCAGGAATCAGGAATGAGGAGTAAGGATTGAGGTGAAATACGGGATGCCGTTCTGGATAAATATGATTGTGGCATTAATATCATTCGCTGCAGCGGCGATGACAGGAATGTTTTTAATACCGCTCCTCAGAAAAATAAATTTCGGTCAGACTATATATGAAATCGGTCCGGTTTGGCATAAATCCAAAAACGGAACGCCTATAATGGGCGGATTTATGTTTATTATCGGCAGCGCGGCGGCTGTAGCCATAGGATACGCGCTGTTCAAGGCTAACAGAATGAACAATATGGATTCGACCGATAATAACGAGCTTTTAAAGCTGATGGCAGGTTTTATATTCGCGCTTTTAAACGCTTCAATAGGATTCGTCGATGATTATATAAAAGCCGTTAAGAAACAGAATATGGGGCTTAAGGCAAAGCAGAAAATAGTTATGCAGTTCCTGTATTCCTGCGCGTTTTTATATGCGCTCCGTCTGCTAGGCGCAACGACCGTAATAAAATTCCCGTGGTTCGGGGATATTGATTTCGGCGTTCTGTATTACCCGGTTATGGTTCTGTTCATAATATTCATTACCAATTCCGTAAACCTGACTGATGGTGTTGACGGACTGTGCGGTTCGGTAACGGTTGTTTTCGGATTAGTCTTTGTAGTACTCTGCGCGCAGTCGGGTATGTGGGAATATTCGATATATTCGATGGCGATTGCGGGGGGCTGCCTAGGGTTCCTGATATGGAACCTGCATCCGGCAAAGGTTTTTATGGGCGATACGGGTTCAATGTTTCTGGGCGGCTCGGCAGCCGCAATAGGGCTTGCGACGGGAAAACACCTGCTTTTAATACTGGCGGGGGCAGTGTATGTCTGCGAAGCTCTGTCGGTTGTAATACAGGTGACGTACTTCAAGCTGACAAAGGGTAAAAGACTGTTTAAAATGTCGCCTGTACATCATCATTTCGAGATGTCGGGGTTTTCGGAATATAAAATCGTCGCATGTTTTTCTGTGACAGGTTTAATTGCGGGAATAACAGCTATAATAATTAACAGTTTGCAATGAACAATTAACAATTAGGGTATGCCGCCAAAGGCGGCATGGTTTTAATATGAAAAAAGGAGGGTAATATATGCCGGCAGGTTCGGGAGCGGTTTCCGGTGATAAATCAGCATGGCGGAGCAAAAAGAAACAGGCGCCGAAAAAACAGGCGTCCCCTGACGAAACCAAAGGCTATGCCGAAAAAATCGTGATAGGTCCGATTGACCTTACGTTTTTTCTTATAGTAATGATATTGCTTGTAATAGGAATAATTATGATGTTTTCCGCGGGATACGCATGGGCGATAGCCGAAGGAAACGCGGGAACATATTATGTTCAAAGGCAGCTTGGAATGGCGGCTGCCGGTCTTGCCGGGATGTTCGTAATATCCTTTTTTAACTACCATAAATTTAAAAAGGCATGGATAGCATATTCCGCGTTTATAATATGCACGGTTCTGCTTATTCTGGCACTTGGCGGTCCGTTCGCTACTCCCCATAACGGTTCATACAGGTGGGTGACGATACTGGGAATAGAATTTCAGCCGTCAGAAATTATGAAAATGTCCATAATACTTCTGTTTGCATACCTGATTGCAAATAACCACTCTAAGATGAGGAGGTTCAGCTACGGAATTGTACCGTTTATAGCCTTTTTAGGAATTGTAGTTGTTTTGCTGCTCAGAGAGCCGCATTTGTCGGGAACGCTGATAATATGCGCAATAGGGGCGATAATGATGTATGTGGGCGGTTCCCGTCCCAAGCATCTTATAATACTTGGGATAATAGGAGCTGTTTTAATAACGGCATATGTTTTTTACCTTATGCAGGTCAAGGGAATAGGGTATTTTGAAAAACGTATGGTTTCATGGCTTGACCCCTTTAACGATGAAGCCTCCGACGCTACCTGGCAGACCAGGAATTCGCTTATAGCTATCGGTTCAGGCGGGATTTTCGGGCTCGGACTGGGGAATTCAAGACAAAAATTCCTGTATCTTCCAGAATCGAAAAACGATTTCGTTTTTGCCGTGGTATGCGAGGAATTCGGCTTAATAGGCGCCGTAGTAGTGATTATTCTGTTTTTGCTCTTTATAATAAGAGGGTTTTACCTGGCGTCAAAGGCGCCCGATAAATTCGGAATGATGCTTACGGTGGGGATAATCCTCCAAATCGGTTTACAGGCATTTCTGAATATTGCCGTTGTTACGAACACAATCCCTAATACCGGGGTATCGCTGCCATTTTTCAGTTACGGAGGAACGGCTCTGGTAATGCAGCTTGTCGAAATGGGAGTGGTGCTGAATATTTCAAGGCAGTCAATTGTTAAAACTTAGTACCCTGTAACAATTAACAATGAACAATGGCGGTATCGCCTTCAGCGATGATTGTAATGTTTGCAGTGGACTCTCTGCAGCGCCGCAGCGCTGCGTCCCGCCGATGGTTCAACGATGCCGTATGCCAATAAATACCTTTGAATTCCCAAGCAAAAAATCTATTTAGATTTGTATTGTTTATGTTGTTTCATTGTACCAGTACCTCGTAACATCTATAAATTGCGAATAATAAATTAAAATCATACCGCCACAGGCGGTATACCACCATTGTTAATTGTTANNATTATTAATTGTTAATTGGTACTAGAGCAAGCCGGAAAGGATTGTCATAAAATGTTAAAGGTATTACTGGCAGGAGGAGGGACAGCCGGACATATAAATCCGGCTCTTGCAATTGCCTCTATAATAACCGTTCATAACCCCGGAGCGGAATTTTTGTTTGCGGGAACGCCTTTCGGGATGGAAGCAAAGTTAATCCCGCAGGCAGGGTATGACTTTTCTCCTATAAAAGTGAGCGGATTTCAGCGCAGGCTGTCGGTAAAAAACATCGGGAGAAATATAAAATCGCTTGCATACCTTACGACGGCGGGTAACAGGGCAAAACAAATCATAAAAGGCTTTGACCCTGATATAGTAATAGGAACGGGCGGTTACGTAAGCGGTCCCGTTCTGCTGAAAGCTGCGCAGATGGGCATTCCGACGGCAATCCACGAAGCCAACGCATACCCGGGAGTAACGACAAGGCTTCTTGCAAAAAAGGTTGACAGAATCATGCTTACGGTTAAGGAAACTCAGAACTACCTTGAAAAGGGTATAACCTGCCATGTCACCGGACTTCCGGTAAGAAAAGGCTTTGAAAAGAACCTTCTGACAAGGGCTGAGGCTAAAAGACAGCTTGGGTTTGACAGTTCCATGTGCATTCTTTCGTTCGGGGGGAGCCTTGGAGCGGGAGGAATAAATAAAACGGTTCCCGAATTAATCAAGTGGGAAACCGACGGAGGACTTCCCATTAACCATATCCACGGATACGGACAAATGGGACGGGATACCTTTGAAAATGAACTGACTGAAAAAATAGGGAATTATAAGGAAAACAAAAGGCTGATAATAAAAGAATACTTACATAACATAGATGTCTGCACGGCAGCCGCCGACCTGATAATATGCCGGAGCGGAGCTTCGACGATTTCCGAGCTTGAAGCGGCTGGAAGGGCTTCGATACTTATACCCTCGCCCGCTGTAACGGGAAACCACCAGTATCATAACGCAATGGTTCTGGGCAAAGCGGGCGCGGCGGTTGTAATCGAGCAGAAAAACCTGACGGGTGATATTTTAATTGAAAAGGTCAGGGATTTTTATGAAAATCAGGATAAGCTTTATAAATTTGCAAAACGGGCGCATGAACTTTATATAAAGGATACCGGCGAAAGAATTTATGCTGTAATCAATGAGCTGATATCAGGGAATAAGGATAATACATAATAATATAAATTTCCAAGAATATTCCTCCCCTTAAAAAGGCATGTTCGCTTCAGCAGAATAACGTATTGTTTTTATACGGATAACCCTTACTTTTTTCACATAATAACGCGGTTTCGCATATTATAAGGAAAAAAGTAAAGGAGCTGCTTATAGTATGCAGAAGCTGATAATAAACGGCGGAAGGAAACTAAGCGGCGAAGTTGCCGTTCACGGTTCAAAAAACGCCTCACTGCCTATTTTAGCCGCTGCGGTGTTATGCAACAGTGAGGTAACTTTATTGAATTGTCCTAAACTATCTGATACATATGCCGCAATGAGAATAATAAACCATATTGGATATAAAACGGGATTTGAAAAAAACGTAGCTGTAATTAACCCGACAGGTGAATGCGAATACGAAGTGCCCGATGACTTAATGCGTGAAATGCGTTCGTCAATTATATTTTTAGGCGCTATTTTAGGTAAATGCGGGAGATGCAAGATTACATTCCCGGGCGGCTGCGACATCGGCGCAAGACCGATTGACATGCATTTATCGTCGCTCAGGAAAATGGGAGTAACAATTAATGAGGAATACGGTCAGCTTGACTGCTGCTGCGAGAAATTAAAGGGAGCTAAAATTTCGCTTTCGTTCCCGTCGGTAGGAGCGACGGAAAACATCATACTGGCGGCAGTGACGGCACAGGGAAGGACAATTATCCAAAATGCGGCGAGGGAGCCTGAAATCGTTGATTTAGTATGCTTTTTAAGGGAATGCGGAGCCGAGATT
The DNA here is from genome assembly GCA_002293295.1 of Ruminococcus sp. UBA946. Classification (GTDB taxonomy): domain Bacteria; phylum Bacillota; class Clostridia; order Oscillospirales; family Ruminococcaceae; genus UBA946. The sequence continues at coordinate 19,114 of DBCY01000068.1, forward strand.
GAGGGCGAAGGTACCGGAACAATAACAATAGAAGGAATAGATGAGCTTTACGGCTGTGAATACAGGATAATGCCCGACAGGATAGTATGCGCTACATATATGGCATGCGCGGCATGCGCGGGGGGCGATATAGCGATAAAATGCTGCCGTCCTCATGAAGTCGATTCGATTACGCCGGTTTTTGAACAGATGGGCTGCTTCGTGCACAGCGTCAACGATACCATATATTTCAGCGCCGGCAAGAACCTCCGTTCGGTTGATACTATAAGAACTATGGTCTATCCCGGTTTTCCCACCGACGCGCAGGCGTTTATTATGGCTGCTCTTTGTAAGGCAAAGGGTACTTCTGTTTTTGTCGAGAATATATTTGAAAACAGGTTTCAGCATGTAAACGGGTTGCAGCGTATGGGAGCGGATATCAGGGTAGAAGGAAAAGTGGCTGTAATCGAAGGCGTAAACAAGCTTTACGGAGCAAAGTCGGCAGCCCCGGATTTGCGCGGAGGAGCCGGATTGGTGGCGGCGGCTTTAGGCGCTGAGGGAAAAAGTGAAATATCCCGGATTCATTACATAGACAGAGGATATGAAAATTTTGAAATTTCGCTGGCGCTTTTAGGGGCGGATATACACAGAAGCATTTAACGCGCAAAAAGTTTACTTGTTGATATATATCCCCGGTTAAAGCCGTTCTTCGGATTTAACCGGGCAACCAAATATTTGAAAGGATAATAAAATGCAGGAGAATGAAAAAAGAAAAAGGACCGGCGGCAGGAGGCGGAGGAACGGAAAGTATACATTAAATGCCGCATTAATCATATTTGTCGTAATAATAACGTTCGCGGCGTTATCGGTTACCGTCCTTTTTAAACTTGATACGGTCGCCATAACTGGCAATTCAATATATTCACCCGAGGAAATCCTGGAAGCATGCGGAATAAAAAGCGGGGACAATATAATACGTATGAATATGAGCAGGCGTGAAAACGATATTGAGAAAAAACTGGTCTATATCGAAAAAGCGGAGCTTAAATGGAAACATTCATCAACGGTTGAAATTAATATTGAACCCAGTATCGAAGCGGCAAACCTAGAGCATGAAAATATAAATTACCTTATAAGCCAAAACGGCAAGATATTGAAAATATCCGACGAACCGGCGCAGAATGTGATGGCGGTATACGGAACGGAGCCTAAAGGGAGCCTGACAATAGGGGAGAAGTTTAAATCCGAAGACGGTAAGAAAACCGAAAACATATATGAGCTTATTGAAAAAAGCAAAAACAGCCTGATAGCAAGCAAGCTTAATAATTTTGATATAACCGACCGCCTGAATACGAGCTGTGTGTTTGAAAACAGGGTGAAAATTGAACTTGGGGCTGTATCGGACCTTGATTATAAATTCAAATTCGCATATACGATACTAACCCAGAAAATAGGAAGGCAAACGGAAGGCACATTAAAGCTGTATTCAGACAGCGCGTCTTTTATAGATAAGGAAGGACAAAAGCTGAACGAAGAAACATATATGAATAATATGTTAAAATCTGTTATTCAGCCTGAAGACGGACAAGATATATCAGACGCTGTGACTGCAAAAACGGTTATTAATTTTGAGTAAAATTATTATTTACATTATTTGTATAAATTTATAACATATATTAGTAAAGTATATAATTCATTAAAATTAAAAACCAACAACTGACATAAATAATAATATATTTTTTTCAAACCACTTGAAAAACAAACAGAAGTATGCTAAAATAAATATATATGTATGTTGATTAATATTTAGGAGGACGTGAAATGGGATTCCAGCTGGATAATGATATAAACGATAATTTTACTCACGATGTTACGATAAAGGTGATAGGCGTAGGCGGCGGAGGAGGAAACGCCCTTAACTGTATGGTTAATTCCGGATTTTCCGCTGTTGAATATATAGCGATTAATACCGACGCAAAGGTTCTCAGGACTTCAAAGGCAGAAACGAAGGTGCAGATAGGCGAAAAGCTTACCAGGGGCAGGGGAGCAGGAAACAAGCCCGAGGTCGGCGAAAAATCAGCGCAGGAAAACCGTGATGAAATAGCCGCCGCAATAAAGGGTGCCCAGATGGTATTCATTGCCGCCGGTATGGGAGGCGGAACCGGAACTGGGGCTGCTCCCGTTGTGGCTGCGGTGGCTCAGGAGCTGGATGTCCTTACCGTCGCAGTTGTGACCAAGCCGTTTTTGTTTGAGCAGCAGGCAAAAATGAGACAGGCTGAAAAAGGTATCGAAGAACTGGCGAAGCATGTGGATTCCCTTGTTGTTATACCGAATGAAAGACTTCTTGTAAGCGGGGATAAACCCCTCACTATGAAGGAATCGTTTGCGCGTTCCGATGAAATTTTAATGACAGGCGTTAAATCCATTGCAAACCTGATATTGATTGACGGTGAAATCAACCTTGATTTTGCCGATGTTGAAACAACTATGAAGGGCGCGGGCATAGCGCATATGGCAATCGGCCACGGCTCCGGCAAGGACAAGGCAAAGGAAGCGGCTGAAGCCGTCATATCCAGTCCCCTTCTTGAAACGTCAATACGCGGGGCGACAAGGCTTCTGATAAACGTAGCTATGTCGGACGACGTGCTTTCCCAGGATGTGAATGAATTCACCGACTTGATTTCAAGCGCGGCCGACCCTGATGTTGACGTAATCTTCGGTTCATACTTCGACCCTGAAATGAAGGATGAAATGCTTGTTACCGTTATAGCCGCCGGCTTTATTGACAGTAAGGGCGGAAGCGTTATAAAAGTCGGGGAGGCTAAATCCGAATCATCTGAAGCTCAGCCGCAGAAGGTTCTTGACGACGGGTATGACGCATTGTTCAGTTTGTTCCAGAACAGATAATATAATAAAAATTTATAAAAGCGTTTATATTAAAATTGAACAAAAGCCTTTTTAAGGGCTTTTGTAATTTTAAGGGCTTTCGTGATATTTTTTTATTCTGAATAAGAATACAGCTCTGCTTAACAAATACTATTATCATATGACAATGGAGGTTCAAAATCAGGATGCTTGAAATAGATTTGCATAATAAAACATTAGAGGAAGCAAAAAGAGCTTTGGATAATTTTATCAATTCTTTGCCTGAAGGAAAGGTAACCATTAAAGTAATTCACGGATATAACCGCGGACGGATATTACAGGATATGATACGCAAGGAATATAAACACAGGAGAATAGAACGTAAAATATTAGTATTAAATCAGGGAATAACCGAACTTGAGCTTAAATGATAAGTAAAAGCTGCAGTTTAAACAATCAATACCGGAGAATTTTTCAGCCGGTTTAACCTTTAATTTTATCTAAACCATTTCCCGTGAACATTTTAAAATATAATACAAGGAGATTCTGTGATTGTGCGTTCTGCTTCAATAATAAAAAGAATAATATCATTATTGGTTTGTACTGTATTAATATTAGGAGCGGCGGGGAATGACGGACAAAGCTTCTTAGGTTTAACCGCAGAAGCATCCCCTGTTAATACGCTTCAGTATAATTATTATTACAGCCTGCTGTCAAATGATGAAAAGTCGGTATACCAGGATATTTATAAGACACTGCAAAGCGGAAAGGATAATTGTACCGTGTCCTGTACTATGGATACCGATTCGGTAATGGAAATAACAAGCATGTTTTTTTATGACACGCCTGAATTTTTTAATTTAAAGGAATATCAGGTTACCACGTATACCGCATCCGGCGGAAAGTATAAATATGAGTTCAAATTCACATATTATTATACAAAAACTGAGTATGACAAAATGATGAAGCAATTAAACGCCGAAGCGCAGAAAATTTTAAATAAAATTACAGATAAAATGACGGTATATGATAAAATACAACATTTTCACGATGAAATTATCAAAAGCTGCTCATATGATATAAATTCAAAAGACAGCAATAATATTTACGGCGTTTTGGTCGATAAAAAGGCTAAGTGCGACGGTTATTCAAGAACGATGTCTTATTTGTGCATGCTGACGGGGATAAAATGTATTTTTATCACCGGTGACGCTTCGGACGGCGAAACCTACGGCGGGCACGCATGGAACAAGGTTTATTATAATAAAACATGGCATAATGTCGACGCTACCTTCGACGATTTGAATTTGAACGGCAAGGATGATGTGTCTTATAAATACTTCATGGTGAGCGATAAAACTATAGGAGCAACTCATATACAGGATAAAACGACCAATTCGGGTTTTGAATATCCGGCTGCCGACGATGATTCCCAGGGTTATTTCCATAAAAACAAATTGTATATAGACAATGCGGATGAGTTTAACAGTATTGTAACAGAAGAAATAATAGAAACAGCCGGCAGCAAAGGCGGGAAGGTATCCTTTAAGGTATCATCAAAAAATCTCCTTGATAAAGTGAAAAATCCTGATATAATTTATCCGATACTCAAAAAAGCCAATAAATCCTCAGAAAATAAATTTGTGACAAATGAATGGGAATACAGCGTTACCGAAAGCACACTGACCTTTACTATTTTTTTAAAATATAATAACTAATCCGTAATTAAAATGATTGAATATATCCCTCTTTTTGCCGCATTGCGTCGTCTTCCTCTTTGACAGGCGGCAGTCTGTCTTCATCGTCAATCCTTGCACTGCAACAAAAATCTGTGAAATATTTAGCAATCATTTTAACCGCGGATTAGGGCGTGTTCGA
>DBCY01000068.1:23942-24080 GCA_002293295.1 Ruminococcus sp. UBA946
AATTATCGAACACACCCTAGTATAAATCATCCTGACAATACAGTTTTTGCCGGACTGCATAATCTAAATTCAAAATAAATACGCAGAGCGGAAAATGCTGCTCTGCGTATTTATAATTATTTAATGTCTGCTGAATAA
>DBCY01000017.1 GCA_002293295.1 Ruminococcus sp. UBA946
TTTTAGATGTTACGAGGCACTAGTATAAGCCTGCCGGTGTAAAGGTTGGTTAAACATCCTTTCAACCCTGTCTCCTACCTTTTATTATTAATCATAATATCGCAGACAAGACCGGCGAACTCGGCGGGGTTCTCAATAGACATACCCTCAATTAAAAGAGCCTGGGTATATAAAATCTTAGCATAATTCGAAAGCTTGTCCTTGTCGTTTTCATAAAGATTCTGCAGAACCTTGAACATTTCATGATTAGGGTTGATTTCAAGAACCTTTTCAGCCTTAACGTTCTGGTCGTTATTCGGCATCATCGCAAAGGTCTTTTCCATTTCCAGTGAAATCTGACCCTCGTTTGAAAGGCATACAGGGTATGTTTTCAAACGTTCGGACAGCCTTGCCGACTTGATTTTTCCGTCAAGAGCCTTTGTTATCGTTTCAAACAGGTCCTTATTGTCCTCTGAAAGCTTTTTGACCTCTTCCTTCTCCTCGGGGGTTTCAATGTCAAGGTCGGCTGCCGATACAGATTTGAATGTTTTGCCTTCATATTCCATAAGCATCTGTATAGCAAATTCGTCAACGCTTTCGGTAAGGTACAGTATTTCATAGCCCTTGTCCTTTACAACCTCTGTCTGAGGCAGTGCGTCAATCTTGTTCACCGATTCGCCTGCCGCATAATAAATATGCTTCTGCTCCTCTTTCATACGGGAAATATACTCGTCCAGCGTCACAAGCTTCTTTTCAAAGGATGTGCTGAATAAAAGCAAGTCCTTTAAAATATCCTTGTTTGCTCCGTAACCGTTGTAAATACCGAATTTGAGCTGTAAGCCGAATGCTTTCCAGAATTCCTCATACTTTTCACGCTCATTGTTAAGCATCTTTTTAAGCTCGTTTTTTATTGTCTTTTCAAGTGACTTGGCAATTAATTTCAACTGCCTGTCATGCTGCAGCATTTCCCTGGAAATATTAAGCGATAAATCCTGGGAATCAACAAGCCCCTTAACGAATGAAAAATGGTCGGGAAGCAAATCGGCGCATTTGTCCATAATCATAACGCCGCTTGAATAAAGCTGAAGACCCTTTGTATAATCCTTTGAGTAATAATCCATAGGCGCGTTTTTCGGTATATAAAGAAGTCCGTCATAGGTAGCCGAGCCTTCCGTTTTTACATGGATATACCTGATGGGGTCGGTATAGTCATAGAACTTTTCCTTATAAAAGCCGTTATACTCCTCTTCCGATAATTCTGACTTGTTTTTCCTCCAAATCGGAATCATTGAGTTAAGAGTTTCCGTTTCAATACTGGTTTCATATTCAGCCGGAATATCGTCAGTGCCCGTTCCCTCTTTTAAATGGCTGTGCTCCATATCAAGCTTTATCGGATAACGGATATAATCGGAATATTTTTTTACCAGACTCTTGATTTTCCACTGCATAAGGAAATCTGAGTATTTTTCATCCTCGGTATCTTCCTTCAGGAAAAGCTTAATTTCAGTACCGAACGTATCTTTTTCGCATTCGTCTATAGTAAATCCTTCTACGCCCGATGATTTCCATAAATATGCCGTGTCGGAACCGTATTTTTTTGTGCGGACCTCAACTTCCTTAGCAACCATAAAGGACGAGTAAAAGCCTACGCCGAACTGACCTATAATATCTATATCCTGAGCCTCGCCGTTTTCATTCTTGAATTCAAGAGAACCGCTGTTCGCAATAACGCCGAGGTTGTTCTCCAGCTCTTCCCTAGTCATGCCAATCCCGTTGTCGGTTATTATTATAACATTGTTTTCCTTATCGATGTCAAGCTTAATACCGAAATCAGACTTGGCAAGCCCCACGTTATTATCGGTCAGGGAAATAAAATAAAGCTTGTCTATGGCGTCGCTCGCGTTTGAAATAAGCTCCCTTAAAAAAATTTCCTTATGGGTATAAATCGAATTAATCATTAAGTCAAGCAAACGCTTGGATTCAGCTTTGAACTGCATTGTTTCCGACATAATTATTACCATCCTTTCCGGATGTTTTGCCCTGAAATGACAAAACTCCTAAGTTTGAAAACTTGTTTTCAAACTGTTTACTTCTATATTTTTATGTATTTCACTTTGATTAACAAAGCGTTAGCACTCTTCTGCTAAGAGTGCTAAAAACATTATATTATAATTCCGAATAAAATTCAAGGGGGCGGTTTAATTCTTTACAATTTGTACATAATTAATACGCGTTAAACAGGGCTGTCGTATAATTTTAAAAAATGCACAATATAGTCGTTTAACATTAAAACGGTTCGTTTAAAGTTAAACGGATTTTCGCTGTGTGTGCTTTAATACGTAGGGACGCCCTGTGTGGCGTCCCGCTTTTTACGAAATCATATAATTAACTGTTTATTTCGTATAAATAATTTTGCCTTGGTATAAAATTCCATATCATTAATAGATTAGTATTATATAAAATACCTGAAATATAACTGGACGGTAAGCGTGCTGAAAATGAATCCCGTTACATCCGAAGCCAGAGATGATACTAAAGCATGACGGGTCTTTTTTACTTTAGTTACGCCGAAATAAACCGCAATGGTATAGAAGGTTGTTTCGGTCGAGCCTAAAATAACGCTTGCCACACGCCCCGCAAAGCTGTCGGGATGGACGTCCGTTAATATTGATTCATATACCGCAAGGGCTCCGCTTCCCGACACGGGGCGGATTAATGCAAGCGGCAGACATTCGGGGGGGAATCCGAGCAGGTTTGTGAAAGGGGATATTAAATTTGTCAGGACATCCAGCGCGCCGGAAGCTTTGAACATACCGATAGCGGTAAGCAAGGCGATTAGAGCCGGAAGAATGTCAATGCCTACCTTAAGGCTTTCTTTCGCTCCTTCCAGGAATTCATTGAATATATCGACATTCCTTATTAAACCGGCGATAATAATAATTCCTATAAAACAAGGTATGATGAAATCAGTCATTTATATCACCCATATGCGGCACGGCTCCTCAGCTCAATTATTATTCACGGGTTTTATCTCAGTCTTTTTATGCCCGAGTACAAGCGCTGTTATAAGTCCTGTAATCAATGCGGTAACCGATGTGAGCCAGACGCACGGCAGTATATCCATAGGCGAGGCTGAACCGTGCTTAAGGCGCAGGGCTGCGGCTGTAGTAGGTATAAGCGTTATCGAGGCTGTATTAAGAACAATAAACACAATCATATTCCGGCTTGCCGTATCGCCTGTGTTTTCTTCAAGCTCGAGCCGGTGCATAGCTTCAAGACCCAGAGGAGTCGCGGCATTGCCCAGTCCCAGCATATTAGCCGTTACATTCATGCATATGGCGTTGAATGCCCTTCCGTTTAAATCCAGCCCTTTGAAAATATGCTTTGCCGCCGGACGGAACAGCCTGGATACGGCTTCGGTTATCCGCGCTTTTTCAGCTACCCGCATAAGCCCCCCCCACATGCACATTCCGCCTATTAGGTACATAAAAAGTTCAACCGCTTCAACCGATGAATTCATTGCCGCCGCCGATACATCCGGCATACTGTCCGTACCGATTCCGAATACCACGGATATGAGCAGCATAATAGCAAAAATCCATTTCATCATATATAGTTCCCCCCTTATATTAATCAGGTCTGATATTCATATTTACGTAACCAATTTAATACTATTTAACAAGACATTTTTTTACTTTATTTATTTTATCAGCACTAAAATACGTAATCATAAGGGTTTGCTCAACTGGAAAAACTAAGCTTTTTTTACAATAATTGTATTCTAATATTCACACAATATCTACAATATTTAACATAAAGTTTTTTGACATTATTATACATAATATGATATGATGTTTTAAAGTAAATAATATTTGGGATATAAGTTAATAAAATTTTAAATCAGGAGTTTTGTCCTGACGGACAGAATATCCGGAAAGGATGGTAATATTTATGAAAGCAACAGGTATAACCAGAAAAATTGATGAACTCGGGAGAATCGTTCTTCCGATTGAACTCAGACGGGGGCTTGACATCGGCGAAAAGGACGCCCTTGAAATTTATGTTGAGGACGATAAAATTATTCTTAAAAAGTACAGGCAGTCATGCGCATTCTGCGGGAATGACGAAAATATCGTTGAGTTTATGGGAAAATATGTATGCGCAGACTGTATAACCCAGCTGAAGAAATAAATATTATTAATTACATAGCTTGTCTTTATATAATATGTCATTGCAGGCATTACTATTACAAAAATTAAAAATCCCCTGCCTGGCAGGGGATTTTAATATATTCCTCTCATTTTAATTGCGGATTAATATTATAATAGGGCTTTTATTACAGTCCTGGTAT
>DBCY01000028.1 GCA_002293295.1 Ruminococcus sp. UBA946
AAAGCAAACTTATATATTACCGAATTTCCTTAAATCAAAAGCAGGGAGCATACCGTTCCCTGCTTTTTTGGCTCAATTCGTAAATTCCTAAGACCTCTGACAACTGTTCACTGACCACTGCCAGCTAACCGTCAATGCTTTCTATACCGCCGTCAACAGCCGTATCCTTACCATAATCGACGCCTTTAATCCCGAAGCCGAACAGCTCCTCGAAATCATTAAGGTATCCTGCGGCATCGGCGTATTCCTCAAGGTTGTCATTATTAACGGTATTCCAGATTTCCAGAACCCTGCTCTGGACGTCCTGACGCATTTCGAGGTCGTCAAGTCGGATAAGCCCGCTTTCATCAAGTACAGGGGGGAAAAGCTTTTCGGCGAAAAGCCTGTGCATCTGTTCGATACAGCCCTCATGAATCCCCTTTTCCTTCATAACCTTAAAAAGTATTGAAATATAGAGGGGGACAACGGGAATAGCGCTTGACGACTGCGTTACAAGAGCTTTGTTCACCGATACGAACGCTTTAATACCGCCCGGCTCCCCGGTTATTTCCTTTGCTGTTTTAACGAGATGGTTTTTAGCCTGCCCGATAGTACCGTTCGTATACATGGGGTGGGTGATTTCAGGACCGATATAGGAATATGCAATAGTAACGGCGTTTTCGGTTATTGCGTCCGCTTTTAAAAGCCGGTCAATCCATTCCTTCCAGTCCTCACCGCCCATTACCTTAACGGTATGGGCGATTTCTTCGTCCGTTGCAGGGGGAATAGTAACGTTATAAACTGTCCTGCTGTTTATATCAACGGTTTTGTTTGTATATTCCTCCCCGATTGTTTTCAGGCATGAAGTGTAAACTTCTCCGATACTTCCGGTTCTCCTGGGAGCGGCAAGGCTGTAAATCACCGCGTCAACTTTTCCTGAATCTTTTTTAATCAGGCTTATGGTTTTTTCCTTAATCTTATCCGAAAAAGCGTCGCCGTTAATAGTTTTAGCATAAATCCCATCTGTATGCGCAATTTTTTCAAAGGCGGCTGTATTGTACCACCCGGCAGTTCCCGTGCGCTTTCCGTCGCCTTTTTTATCGAATATAACTCCGATGGTGGCGGCATTAAAGGAATAAGCTGCGGCAATTCTCGAAGCTAAACCATATCCCATAGAAGCCCCGATAACAAGAACTTTTTCCGGAGTGTCCGGTATTTTCAGCTTCGGCTGTGACTTTACATATTCAATCTGCGAACGCACGTTTTCATAACATCCCTCAGGGTGCGCGGTCGTGCATATGAATCCTCTTATTTTCGGAGTTACTATCATAATTTTTTATCCTTTTATTTTAAAATCAGAGTGTTAAAAGCTGTTTGGTTCACAACACCCTGATATATTTTACCATGACTGCAATTAAAAATCAAGCGAATTTCACATTTTTAAAGCTTCTGAATAAATTATAAAATACTATTTGTATAATTATACATAATGTATTATATCTGATAAAAACAAGGCTGTTATCAACCTGATAACAGCCCCTTTGCTTATATTAATACTGTGTGACATAATCAATCGGATTCAGTATTTCGCCGTTGCTCGAAATTATTTCAAAATGCAGGTGGTTACCGTCCGAATCACCGGTGCTTCCCACATAACCGAGGATTTGCCCCTCAACGACGCGGTCGCCGTTGCTGATTGCAATACTGCTCATATGGGCGTAAAGCGAATCATTTGAATCATCCTGGGCGACGCGGACGCAGTTGCCGTAGCCGTCGCCCCTGTTGCCCGCGCGGGTAACGTATCCGTTTGCCGTTGCGAATATAGGGGTTCCGTATGGTGCGGCTATGTCGATACCCTTATGTCCTCTGCCGTCGCCTCTGTATGCCGATATGTATCCGCCGTCAACGGGCCAGAAATAATCGCCTGAACCGCCGTTCCCGGTGCTGACCGGAGTGGTGGTTGCTCTTGTTCCGACTCTTGAATGCTGGGTGACAGGTTCTGAAATCACATCTTCCTCAATGATTTTCCTGCTGACCACGGTATCGTTTTTATATTTAACCAGTGCGGTTACCTTTTTTTCGCCTTCAACGCCCTTGATATCAACCTGGGTTTCACCCTTATAAAGGTTGGCATCCTCGGTTTTTACCGTCTCGTAATCTATTTTTGCGTTATAAACTACTTCCTTCGTCTGCATAACCTGTAAGAACGGAACCTCGGCGCTGAGCTGAATTATTGCTCCCACAGGGCAGTTCTCGGTAATGTCGGGAATTATTTCTCCGTTATATGAAACGCTGCACATTTTCAGCTCGTCAATAGTCATATCATTATCCAGCGCTAAATCCCACGGGGTATCCCCGTTTTCAACCTCATAATAAACCGGTTCCGCTACAACGGCGGTAAGGGTATTTATAATGTCCTGCTGAGAAATAATTTCATCCGGGGTTACATATTGTTCGTAACCGTATTCAATTTCCTTATCAAATTCAACCGAAACAACGTCTTCGGAAAGATAGCGGGATTTGGTGGCGTTCATGAACTGCTCAATCCGGTTAAAATCGGAAACTGCGCCTATTGTCTCGCCGTCTACCGTAACAGGGAAAGCCCTTACCTTATCCTCCCCGTCCGGGGTCTGCATAATCTGGTCAGAGGAATCAGACTGTTTTAGAAAATCCCCGCCGCTTTCGGGAGCGTTGCCCGATTCGATTTCCGGTATCTGACCGGCAATTATATCAACAAGGGCATCCTCGCCGATAATTTCGTCTTCAGCGCCCAGAGGCTTGATTGAAAAGCTTGCGGCGACAGAATTAAGAGCTCCCGTATCATAATATGTAGCCCTCTCGGAAATCGTCTTCTGCGCGCCGTCGATAACTGATTCCTCATTGACGATGCCTATTTCCTGACCGTTGAATCCGACTGAGATTCCATAATTTACAGCCGCAGTTTCGGAAACCACGGAAATAAGAACCGCAACGGAAACAACAGGAACAATATAATTGAAAGCTGTTCTTAAAATGATTCTGTTGCGTTTTTTCCGGCGGAAAGAATCGGTTACCTGAAGGGTCAGAGCTTTAAAAGCTCCAAGCTCCGTTTTTCTCTTTTTAAATGTTTTTCCAGTATTAATAACCGCTTCGGCAAAATTTATAAGCTTTATGCCTGCGCTTCGGGCATGCTTTTTTAAACCTGTCAGGATATTATGTTTAAGCGGAGAAAAAAACGACAGGATTTTCTTTGTTAAAACAGCAGCCGCTCTTACTGCCGCCGATGACGCGCTTTTTATTATATATGCAACGAGAACCCCGACCCCGACCATTGCCGTATCCAGTAAATTTGCTTTTTCAGTCCGGGCCGGAACGTCAGCCGGGTCTTTTTTCGAAATCCGATGAGCATCGTTCATTTAAAGCAACTCCTTTTCAAACGATTACACATATTTTTTATCTATCTGATTTACAGCTTCACAGTATAACTTATGTAAATTAAAATAATCAAAACGGTTACAAAACAGTAACATCAACTAACATTATACAGCATTTTTAGAAAAAATCAACTATACAACCAATTTAGTCACATTTTAATAACATTTTTTAGTTACATGCACAATTTTTTACTGCTCATTTAAGCAATATTTACAAACAAAAAATCGTTAAATAAAAAAATTTGTTTTTTGGTGATGAAAAACAAAAAATCAAAATATAACGGCGATTCACTTAATTATATTTAACTAAGCATTATATATAAAAGCCTGTCTGTTTTTTGTCCAAAATGATGGATGTGCTTATGTAAAAAAGTTACAGAATAATAACATCTGTAACTTTTCTCAAATATAATGATAAACACAAACCGTGTTCCCGCTGGAAAAACGTATAAATTCCGGGAATAACAAGGTGAAAGCCGTCCGGAAAGACATACGTTTGCACCTATAAGAAAAAATTTTTAATTTCGCCGCTTAACGCAGACGTCAGTTTGATGAATAAATTCAAGCCTGCCGCAGTGCAGCGCCTGACGGCATAAATTAAATTTAAAGCTTTATATATCATCTGACTGCATTGATAATTTTATTATCCTTTATTTTTTTATCTGATTCGTTATCGCTGTCAAAAGAATAATTATAGATAATTTCATTAACCGCATTGGCATAAATAAAAAACAAATAAGGCAGAACCAAAAATAACGGGAAAATGAATATGCAAGGCACAATCCATTTTATGAAGGAACAGACGACATCGGTCATGTACATTTCCCTGCCGTACATCATCTTAATGCTCCTTTCGATAATCTCGTCAGCTCCGGTATCAGGGTCCAGTGCAAAAACATAAGGAACCAGACAGTATCTTAAGGAGAAAAACATATAAGCCGCGGCAAGGCAGCATACCATTAATATCAGCAATACCGTGGACAGGGTATACCAAAAGGAGTTGCCGGTGTTCCTCGATACGGTAAAGGCAAGATAATGCTCGGCAGCTCCGATAATAAGGAATACCAAGGTAAAGAGCATCTTTTTTTTCAGTACCTTGAATTTAATTCTGACCGTCCTGACAAACCTTTTCATATTTGAATAGCAGCCGAAAAAGCTTTGAGCGCTAACGGCACGTCCCCGGACATTCTGCATTAAAAACCAGCTTACGCCGAAATCAAACGGTATTTTTACTATATATGAAACTAAGACGAATAAAAGAGTCAGGCAAATTACGGCGGCGCTGTGTTCATAGAATACCTTTGTAAAATTCCCGCTCCCGCTGAGAAAATCAAAACCGTATAAAACGCCGATTGTAATAACCCACATAAAACCGAATGCGAAATAATAACCTGCTGTAATAATAACTATGCCCGCCGTTTCACTCCAGCATTCAGACATTTGCCTTAAAGCTGTTTTTTTTAATTCCGAAAGGTTTTTAAGCTCCAACTGCATTACCCCTTTATATAATACGTAAAATCAGACCTTCGTAAATGATAATTATTCGTTACTAAGCATATTTCCGGGTATCCTGCCCAGTATTTCAAATGTTTTTCCGTTCTGCCAAAGCATAGCCGTAACGAGGATTTCATAGCCTTCCCCGGCGCCGCAGGCAAAATCCATGGGTTTAAGCTTCGGCAATCCGAAGCATGACATTATATTCATAAGTATTCCCGAATGAGTAACAACGCCGGAATGAGTAATCCCTTCCTTCAACATATCCCCGATAATAAGCTCAAGGGAATTATAACAGCGCGTTATCATGCTGCGCAGGCTTTCTCCGTTCGGCGGGGGATTGTCAAAACCGCCTTTCAGCCAGTTTTTATATGAATCAAGATTAATAAGGTCGTCAACGCACAGCCCTTCAAAAACTCCGAAGTCCATTTCCCTCAAATCATCGCATATTACGACCTGTCTTTCCGGAAAAAGTATACCGGCGGACTGCAAAGCTCTATTTAAAGGACTTGAGTATACGCGCTGCACCTTCGGATATTCATACAGGTCATATTTAGACTGTAATTCTTCCGCGCCTTTTTCAGACAGGGGCGAATCCGTAACACCGGCATAAATACCGTTTTCATTCGCTTCTGTATGACCGTGACGCAAAAAACTGATTCTGTAGCCCTTCATCTGTAAATCTCCTTTTAAATTCCTATGGTTCAGCAGACATTATATTATATAACATATACAAAAAGCAATGATAACATTTATCGACTTTTTTTAGTGAAACCCCTTTACAAATTGTACGTTATCGGTTATAATTTACTGTATGTAGATTAAAATTTTATTCATGATTAAAACTTTTACGGATATAAGGGGGTGGAATGGTGAATTCGGACTTTCCCAGAATAATGACTCTGCTTAGGAAAGAACGCAGTATCAGCCAGAAAAGCGCTGCAAACGAACTGGGAATATCTCAGGCTCTGCTTTCACATTATGAAAAGGGAATACGCGAATGCGGACTTGAATTTTTAGTTAAAGCCGCCGATTATTATAACGTTTCCTGCGATTACCTCTTAGGGCGTTCCCCCGAACCGGCAGGAAAAACAATATCATATGACGACATACCCGACCACGACCCTAATAAGAAGGAACAGATTAATCCGGGCGGAATTATGGGTTCGTTCAATAAAAAACTGATTATAAATTCTGTAAACGTTCTGTATTCGCTTATGCAGAAAACGGGCAGCAACACATTGCTGAAAGAAATATCAGGCTTTTTAATGCTCAGCATATATAAGATGTTCAGAATCATTTATTCCGCCAATTCTAAGAATGACCAGAGGTTTTTTACCGTTTCGGAAATTGTTTACCCCGGTATGTCATCCGCCGCAATGAATATGTGCGAAACGAACGCCCATGCGTCTGCGAAAGGCATTGCGGTAAACGGCGGCGATACCGTAATAGAGACTGAGGATTCGGTTATAACCACCAATTCGCTGTCGGAGGAATATGCTGGCTATGCGTCGTCCCTGCTTAATATAATAAAAAACAGCGAGGCAAGAATACAGATGCTTAATCCCCCCGAAAAATAGCAGCTCTGCTGAAAATCAATACAAGTGCGATGGGTTTTTATATCCTACGCACTTGTTTTTTTCTGCCGTTTCAAGATTAGTATTACTCTATTAACTGAAGCGGACTGCCCAGCAGGTAATTCCTCAGAATGGAATTCACTTCCTCAATATCAATGGGTTTGCCTATATGACCCGTCATTCCCGCCGCAAGGCATTTTTCAACGTCTTCCTTAAACACGTTTGCGGTCATGGCAATAATAGGGATTTGAGCGGTTCCCTTAATTTCAAGCTTCCTAATACGTCTTGTAGCTTCATAACCGTCCATTTCGGGCATTTGTATATCCATGAAAATCAAGTCGTATTTGTCGGGCGATTCGCCGTACATACGAACCGCTTCTTTTCCGTTTTCGGCACAGTCAATGGAAATTCCTGTATTTTCAAGCAGAACAATCAAAATATCCCTGTTAATTTCTATATCCTCAGCTAAAAGTATGTTTCTGCCTGTAAACTGACCTTCGGTAAGGCGGCTGGTTATATCGCTTGCATTATAGCTCTGAAGGTTATTGAGCGTCAGGGCTTCGGTAATAATATCAAGTATTATTGACGGGAACAAAGGCTTTGAAATGAATTTATCCACACCCGCCTGCTTTGCCTCGTTTTCGATTGCGCCCCAGTCAAAGGCTGAAATCATAATAACATAGGTTTTCTCATCCTGAATTTCCGCCTTAAGCGCCCTGATAACCTCCAGACCGTCCATTTCGGGCATCTGCCAGTCAACGAAACAGATATTGAAGGCGGCGTTCTTGTTCACCATCCTCAAAGCTTCTTCACCGCTCAGGGCGGTACTGCACGGGAATCCGAACCTGCGCATTACATCCTTGAAATAATCAAGTATTTCATAATCGTCGTCAACGGCAAGAATCTGTACTTCGCTCGGATTAATGCTTTTAGGCAGCATTGAATACCTGCTTTCGTCCCCCCGCTTAAGTTTAACCGTGAAAACAAACTCCGCGCCGTTTCCCAGCTCAGAATTAACCCAGATATTGCCTTTCATCAGTTCTACGATTTGTTTCGAAATGGAAAGCCCCAGCCCGGTACCCCCGAATTTGCGCGAAGTGCTGGCTTCAGCCTGCTGAAAAGGCTGGAAAAGAATTGCCTGCTGTTCGGCGGAAATACCGATCCCCATGTCCTTAACGGCTACTTCAAGAGTGCATTCGCTATTAATTTCTTCTTTCAAATGAACGTTAACGTATATCGTACCCTTTTCAGGAGTGAACTTTACGGCGTTGCTGAGTAAATTCGTTATTACCTGCCCCAGCCGGAGCGAATCCCCTATTAAAACCTTCGGGACATCCGCGTCGATAAAGACTTTCAGTACCTGCTGCTTTTGCTCGGCATTGAAAGTGGCAATGTCCATAATGCGTTTCAGCATACGCTCGAAAATGAACTCCTCCAGGAACAGCTCAAATTTATTGGACTCTATTTTTGATATGTCGAGGATATCGTTTATAACGCCGAGAAGGTGATTTCCGGCATCCTCGATATGGTCGAAGCAGTTGTCCTTGCGTTCCAGGTCTTCGGATTTTTTGCCTATTGTAGTCATACCGATTATAGTATTCATCGGAGTGCGGATTTCGTGGCTCATATTTGACAGGAAATTGCTTTTAAAGTTGCTAGCGGCATATGCTTTGTCCTTCGCTTTGTTAAGCATGAAAAGAATACCTGTTATAACGGACGCAAACACAAAAATCATTATGCTTAAAATATATATCATCTGATAAAGGCTTGTGTAATAAGGCCCCTTGGGAACAGCCATTCCTAGGTACCAGTCATTGGCGATATTCTTTGTAAATATCAGGGCGGTATTGCCTTTGAAATCCGTTATTTCGCACTCGACAAGCTCTTTGTCTTCCGCTAGCTCGTCAGTATAGAGCGAGAACGGCAGATTTCCGTCAGCGGGGTTCCGGTTTATAAACTCCTCATTGGGATGAACAAGCACATTCATATTTTCATCCATTATAAATCCGTATCCGTCCTGTTCGGCGGCAGTGTTAACGACATATTCTAACAGCTCAGAAATTTGTGTGGTCACAAAAACAACGCCCAGTCTGTTCCCTTCATTGTCAAGCAGCCCGCGCGAGCATGCCAGAACATTTGTCCCCGAACGGGGACTCACATAAATGGTTGAACAGGTAATCTCTCCCCCGGCTTTAATTGCGTTATTATACCATAAGCGTTCCTCAGGGATATAATCGTCGGGCTTAACCCAGTCATTTCCGCTTATAAAAACCGGACCGTCATCGTTTGCCTCAAGATACAGATAAAACCCCTCAAATTCCATTTCGGCTATTCCGACTGAATTAATATGATTATACTGGGTTATTAAAAATTCCTTAAGCTTCTGAGGTTCTTCGCCTTCCATAATCATATTCCTTAAAGTTTCGGAATATCCGCTTAAGACAAGTTTGGGCTGGTCAAGGTCAATCTCTACCCTTTCCTTTATAAAAGTAATAGTGTTGATAGCGTTTCTTGACAGATTATCGTTTATTATTCTGCTGATAAATATATAGCTGAAAAGCAGAATTATAACCGACATAAAAACAGTGAATGCGATTTGCAGTATAAGTGTATTATTTCTCTTTTTAATTACACCGCTTTTGGTATACATATCAAACTCCGTTCCACCGCCGTCCGGCGGTTTTTTCATTCGGAAGAACCTATACCTATGATATTAAGAGCGGACGCCGTCCGTTCTTAATATTCGGCAATTCATTAAATAATTTCTTCCGATATACTGATTTCACTTAATCCATAAAGGAATTCTGTATATTTTATCTGTAATCAGTATAGAATCAGCTCAAATCCGTCCCCCTGCCAGTATAAAACACTACCGAAACGTCCGGAAATATTAGAGCATGTTCACATTACCCATCCTGCGCGTCTAATGTGAACACGCTCAAGATTACACTTTAAATTAATATTTTAATTGGGAGTTTTGTTCTGCGAACAAAACATCCCAATCAGAAAAAATCGTAAAGTTAAAAATTTACGCCGTTTTATTTTAATTTAAACTGCGAAATCAGTTCTGAAAGCAGGTTAGCCTGACTGTTCATTTCTTCGCTTGCGGCGGCGGATTCTTCCGCGGTTGCGGAATTTTGCTGAACAACCTGTGTAACTCCGCCTATCGCTGTGTTGACCTGGTCAATCTGAATTGTCTGCTCGTTGCTCGTAACTGCGATTTCGCCGATTATTTTATTGCTCTCGCTTATACCGGAAACAATTTCTCTTAAGCTTGCCGCAGTTTCGTCGGCTATTGTTGTTCCGAGCTGCGCTTTTTCCATGGAGTTGGCTATAAGCTCGCCGGTTTCCTTTGCCGATGCTGCCGATTTGGCGGCAAGGTTGCGGACTTCATCGGCGACAACGGCAAAACCTTTTCCTGCCGCGCCCGCTCTGGCAGCCTCAACAGCCGCGTTAAGGGAAAGGATATTGGTCTGGAAAGCAAGGTCGTCGATTGCCTTGATAATTTTACTGATGCCCTGGTTAGCCTGATTAATGTCGTTTACTGCGGATATCATCTGTTCCATCTGTCTGTTGCCCTTTTCGGCATTCTGCATGATATTTCCGGCAAGCTTCGAAGCGGTATTTGTTCTTTCGGCATTTTCCTTCGTCTTATCGGCTATATCGGAGATTGAAGCCGATAATTCCTCAAGGGAGGCAGCCTGCTCGGTCGAGCCCGAAGCGAGAGCCTGCGCGCCGTCGGAAATCTGGGTTGAGCCGCTTGTTACCTGTGCGGACGCGTTGTTAATTTCCCCGAACATGTCATTGAGGTTTTCGACCATTTTCTTAAGCGAATTGCCAAGGGTGTCATCAGGGGAAAGAGTTTTAACATCCTGTGAAATATCGCCGTTCGATACTATTTCAAGCGCTGCGCTTATTTCGTTAATACGCGTTACAAAAGCGGCAAGGGAGCTTATGCATTCGCCGATTTCATCCTTGACGGTTCCCATCGTCCTTATGATTTCATCATCCCTCTGGCTGAGCTTGGTATCGCCCGTCGTGCTTGCCTTTTTAAGGAACAGGGTGGTAACGGAAAGAGGCTTGCTGATTAATCCGGATATGTATATGCCCAGTATTATTGAAATAACGGCACAGACAACTACAATCACAATAAGAAGAACAAGGATAGTCTGATTCTGTTCCTGTCCCGCCTGTTCAGCCTCGTCTAGCATATCGGATTTGATAGACATACACTCGGTCATGTTGGAGTAAATCGTATCAGCGGCTGGCTTGAGAACCTCAGCCATATACTGGATAAGCTCGGACTGGGGCGCGTTTTCCTTTGCCCTGGCGATAACATCAATAACCCCGGGCTTGAACTGGTTTTCGTATAATCCCATGGCTTCATCGAAATATTCCTGCGTATCCTCCCTGATAAGGTAAGGGTCAAGCGCGTTCATTGCGCCCTCAAATTCAACAAACAAATCGTTGCAGAGAGTTTCCTGAGTCGCAACCCTTTCAGCGTCGCCTGTGAAAAGTATGGCGGCGCGCACTTCCGCGCGAAGGCTGTGTATGCTTCCCAGTATCATACCGGCGTCAGTAAGGGGCTTTCCGTGCGTTTCAACAGCGTCGGTATAGGTGGAGTTCAGGCTGTTCAGGTTAAAAATCCCCACAACCCCGACAATAATTGTCATTAAGATTGCAATTGCAAAGCCCACGATGATTTTGGTTTTTACCTTCATGTTTCTCAAAATAAATACCTGCCTTCTCTTATTTTTATATGTTTTATGTGTCTGCCGCGCTTGGAAAATACTGAAATGCCCTTGCCTTGAAAATACTGACCATAACATACATATTATTAAATTAAGTATAGCACTTTACCGAAAAAAAAGCAATAGGGAAACAAAGATTTTATATAGATTACAATTATAAACCGCCATTATTTGCATAATGCACAAAACCAGCAACAAGGCGTTCATATTATCAGGGCGTATTCACATCAATCATTTTAACCGCGGGTTAGTATAATATGTTTTGTCTTTTTATAAATTATTCTGCACATAGGAATCAGATTTTGCATAAAATATACTGTCCCATAAAATATCCTTATTAAAAATATTGCTGATGATTATTTTAAAAAAATCTGTCAACAAT
The DNA here is from genome assembly GCA_002293295.1 of Ruminococcus sp. UBA946. Classification (GTDB taxonomy): domain Bacteria; phylum Bacillota; class Clostridia; order Oscillospirales; family Ruminococcaceae; genus UBA946. The sequence goes on from DBCY01000028.1 coordinate 11,597, forward strand.
ATTACCATAGGAAATCACTGATACAAAAGTATTTTTGATTCCAATACGGTATTGCTTAAACTTATTCTGTTAGGTTTATCCCGATAAATCAGATATGCTCCACCGATTTGATATACGGCAGGAGCAGATTAAAATTAAAATATCCATTCGGGAATTTTAATTTGATTGAGCGGCATGTCCTATATTAAGCTGTTATTATTTTAACAGTTTTATTCGGGGGAGCAATATAATAGGAGTGTATGGAATTGTCAGTAAAAAGGGGAGAAATTTATTACGCCGATTTAAGTCCTGTCGTTGGCTCGGAGCAAGGCGGAGTACGGCCGGTTCTTATCGTTCAGAATGATGTCGGAAACAAGCACAGCCCGACTGTTATTGCTGCGGCAATTACCAGTCAGCGCGAAAAATCAAAGCTTCCAACACATATTGAGCTTGATGCTTCGGTCTGCGGTCTCGCCAAGGACAGCATTGTGCTACTCGAGCAAATACGTACTATTGATAAAAAGCGTTTAAAAGAGCGTATGGGCGAACTCGACCCGCCTGCAATGAATCAGGTAAACAGCGCGTTAACTATCAGCTTCGGTTTGGAAAACGACAGTAATACTGTTAATCCGCAGGTAAACTCATGATATGAATCCGCATTTTAAAGTACGGCAATATTCAGGTTTAACAGAGGTCAGTATAAAAACTGCACGGTGTAATAAAGCGCATTAACTTAGGATATGTCTTCATATTAATTAACCTAACGGGGTTGTGACAAAACATCCCCGACCCCCAAAAATCCCGCTCATCATAACCAGAGCGGGATTTTTGCATTATCAGAAACCTTATTCTATTGCTCTGCCGGATTAATCATTTTCCGGCTTTTTTCCTTTTTATGAATACCCATACCGTTAAAGCCGAAGCCGCTGTTATAATCATGGGTATCATAATGGGGGAGGAGGATTCAAAAACAATCATATCTATTTCGGCTGCACGAGCGCTGCCCGAAGAAACATCTATTACTTCCCCGTAATTGTTTTCAGATATTACAATCGCATATTCGGAAGCATGGGAGATTAAAAATTCAGCATATCCTTCATTTCCCACTACCGGCGCGCTGATGAATTCCAATACCTTGGTTTTGGGGTTGTAATAAAACAGGTTTGCATAGTATCCGGCATACTGCTTGCCGAGATTCATTAAAAGAGTGCCTGTGAACCCTAAATCCCCGTTATGCCCAAGCGTAAATTCCATGACGGCTTTTTTCCCGATAAGCGTATCGAACATATCGGTTGTTATTGAATTTGCGTTGTTTGAAATACCGAAATTAATTTCCTTCGGAGAAGTTATGTTAAGTCCGTTAATTACCCATTTAATGCTGTCGCTGACATCAATTATAATTGTGACGTCCTTATGGCGGATTGCCCTGAAAACGCTTGCCGGAACGCTTTTCGCGCCGTTAAGGTTAATCGTGATAACATCCCCGTTCAAAGCGCCGTCTAAGCTTTCGGCAATTTCACCCCAGCCCTTGTTTCCGTAATTGTCCGATACCGCGGGCGCCGATGTAGGAGAAGAAGAACCGCCGGGGGTTCCGGGATTAACAGGCGGTTTAGGAGGCGGCGGAGGCTGAAGCTTAGGGATAGCCCGGGTCTCGGTTTCGCCGCATCCGGAGCAGGTTCTTGTTTCAACGCCCGTTGAGGAAACCGTCGCCGGAACGGTTACAACCCATTGCCCCCAGCTGTGCCCGGTTGCGGGGATAATTGTTACGCTTAACCTTTGCCCGCAGTCAGCGCATCTGATTACCTGTTCGCCGTCGGTTTCGCAGGAAGCGGAAGCGGTTATTGCGGGCGCGGAGGGGGAATGAGGAGCTTTCGGAACAGATTGGATTAAATAACCGTCGCAGCCGTTTGCACAGTATATCTTTTCGCTTCCCGCACTGGTGCAGGTCGGTGCGGCAATAACTTCGCGCTCTCCGGAAAAATCGTGTTCGACGCATTCTCCGTCGCTGCCTGTTACAGCAGACGTTTCAATTGTTCCGCATACAGGGCATAATCTTGAATAATTCATTCCATCTGCGGTTGACCAGTCCCTCCAGCTGTGACCCGTTGCGGGGAGATACTCGTATTCCTTATCATATCCGCAGTCAGGGCAGCAGGTTCGGATATAACCGTCACTCCCACAACTCGGTTCCACCGTTACTGTCTGAAAAGCCTCATGCGGGCAGGCTGATACTATGAATTTTAAGGTGTATGTCATGCTGTATGCTGAGCCGCTTTCAGAGGCGACGGTTATTGTGGCGATTATCACGGAATCAATATGGGGGTTGTCGCTTACGAGGTGAAAATCATTGATACTGTAAGAAACCGCCGAACCGGTATCCGAGGGTAAAGCTTCAATATCATATGTCTTCCACTGGTCGTTATACCATTGTTCATGAGGTATTCTGTATTCAAATGAAACCTCTCCGGATGAAAATCCTTCCAGTTCAGTTCCGTTAATTTTAATTCCTGAAAGCGAAGCGTCGGTGCTTGTAAGCGTAAACTCTTTAGTGACAGCGGGGCTTGCCGCCTTTCCGCTCTCGGCTGCTATTGCCTTTACCGTCAGGGTATCGGCTGTGACGGGGATATTAAGCGAAATAACGTCGATTCCCCCGCTGTAAACGGCGGAAGAGGTTGTCGGTTCTCTTCCGTCGGTCGTATAATAAACCGTACCTGAACCGCTTATTTCAACAGTCCCCGACCTTGAAAGCCGGACAGAATTATCCGTAGTTATTACAGGGGCGGCGGTTTGTTCCAGTTCAAAGGAAGCGGCGGTATATGTCTGCCGGTTGGTTTCATTTTCTGCGGTTGCCGGAATCGTCGATATGTTATTTAAAGCAAAATCCTGAACCTTAGTTATGAGCGGGAGCTTATCCTCCGCCGAGACCGGTATAAACAAGTTTGCTGACTGGCTCATGAAAATAACAGCCGACGAAATAAAAACCAAAGGATTTTTTAATATTTTCTTCATTTTAATCTCCTTCAATTAAAGTAAATCAAAATTAATAACATTTACATTATATATTAAATTTATGAATAAATCGTGTTGCTTCATAAGAATATATATTAAAAATCATACCGCCGCAGGCNNATTGTTAATTTTTAATTATTAATTGATACTAGCTACTATTTTCTAACTACTGCTCAATACCTCCCCCTGGGCGTTGTCGTATAGTCCACAAAGCAGATGTTCATATCGACGCCGCCGTTAATGCCGTTTACTTTTCCGTCGCTTGCATACTGCCAGATTTGGAAGTCATAATTGAATTCGGGAATATCAAAGCCGTCCTTATACTGGGGATACCAGAAATCATAACCGGCAAGCCTGCTCATGTCCATTTTAAGGAGCGCCTGCCTTTTCCCGGCATAAACCATAGGTATATATCCGGCGTCCGCCACCGTGTCGCAGAAAGCGGCGGCGCATTCGGTCAGGGTATCGGGATGCATATCCCTTGTCCTTGCGTTTTCATCCTCGGGAAGCTCCCAGTCGAATATGACGGGGTATGTAATCCGGTAATCGTCTATGCTTTTCAGGACGAATTCGGCTTCCTCAATCGCTTCCTCAACGGATACCGCCTGGGAATAAAAGTATACCCCTGCGTCAATCCCTGCCGCCTGAGCACCTTCGATATAATTTTCAAACCGTTCGTCAAGGTTAAGCTGACCGCTTTCATACCCCCTGTAACCGACCCTGAGAATTGCAAATTCTATACCGTCGGCGGCAACGGCTTCCCAGTCTATATTTTCCTGATGATATGATACGTCAATACCAGTTTTTGAAACAGGCACTCCGTTTTCATAATATTGATAACGGTTGTTCTCGAAGACAAGATTGTCGTAATTATAGGTTGGCTTCGGGACGTTTGAATAGGCGTGAAGCCTGATTTGACCGAAATAGCCGTCCTCCAGAATAATGGAGTCGCCCTCATTGTAAAAATCATATACCCTGTTGTTGACGGCAGGGATGAAATCCGAATAAAGGTATTCATGCTTAACAGGCTTGCTCGTATTGTTAAGCTTTACCGCCAGTATTATAACTGCGGCGGCGAGAGCGATAATAACAGCCGCCGTTATTAGAACAACCGCGGTCGCGGCAGCGCTTTTACCCTTTATGCTTTTGTGCGTCATACCGCTCGGGGATATATTTTCATATGCGGAAGTATCGTTCTTAATATCCATAATATCAATGAATCCTTTCGTTTAACCGTACTATTCAATATAATCATTCAGCCAAAAAAGTGTTACTGTAACGACTGAATTTTATGAATAATGTCTAACAAAAGTATTATAGCATATTTTAATGAATATTGCAACATTTACGAATAAAAAGCAAAAAAACGGCACGCCCTATTATCAGGACATGCCGCTTTTATTTGGTACTTATATGGTCAGTCTATTTCCACCATGATTTTCTGGTTTTTCTTCCCGGCGCCCGCGCGCATAACGGTGCGGATAGCTTTTGCAATCCTGCCCTGCTTGCCGATAACCCTTCCCATATCGGAAGGCGCGACATGAAGGTGATAAACGATAATACCGTCCGAATTAGGTTCGTCGGCTTCTACCGAAATGCTTTCGGGTTCCTCAACCAGACCGCTTACAATCGCGGTCAGTAAATCTTTCATATATAAATCCCCATTTCCGTAAAATGTATGCAAAGCCATGTCGGTAACGGAATCGGAGGCTTTGCAATGATAACGGTTTAAACCCTGTATCTGTTATGGACGCTGAGAATATTCAGATAAAAATAACCATCCTGAGTTTGAATAATATATTTTTCCGGCTTTTCCTCAGAGTCCAACAAATGATACAATAAAGCCATTACTTCACGCCGTTTTTTTCAAACAGCCTTTTAACCGTTTCGGTGGGCTGAGCGCCGTTAGCCATCCATTTTTTAGCCTTTTCTGCGTCAATGCTTACCACGGACGGTTCTTTTGTGGAATCATAGAACCCTATTTCCTCGATAAATCTGCCGTCCCTGGGATACCTTGAATCAGCAACGACGATTCTGTAGAAAGGGGCTTTCTTTGCGCCCATTCTCCTGAGCCTGATTTTTACTGCCATTTATATTCACCTCCGAACTGATTTCTAAAGGCAACCTCCGGAAACCCCTGCCGCCTTAATATATATCATTACGTTAAACGTAAGGATAGCTTAAAATTCATATCCAGCCCACACGCGTTGAAACCGCGAACAGTATGATTAAAAGACCTAACAAACCGTAAATAACCCTTGCTCCGGTCCTTCCGAACGCCTTTACGAGTTTCCCGACCTGAAAGCTCTTGAAGTACCAGTCCCAGTTGAAAACCGAGGCTGCCAGATTAAAAAGCCCTATAAGAAAAAACAGAATAAAAAGAACAATATTATATACTTCCATTAAAACACCAAACTACTACTTCCAATTAACAATTAACAATTGAGTCCTTCTA
>DBCY01000072.1:0-2851 GCA_002293295.1 Ruminococcus sp. UBA946
GTGGAGTTTGGAGTGTTGAGTGTTGAGTTGTTTATAGAATGGGATTCGATTTTGCCTTCAATTCTTGATACGGCGTGTTTTATCTGCTCGGATAAAGGCTTCTCGGTATCAGGCAGGCAGGTCGTAGCTTTGCTGTCCTCGCCGTACTTGCCTTTCATGCGTTCGTCCCATGCCATTTTTCCGAGTATCATATCAGGGTTGTCGGCAAAATACCGGTTGCAGGGAATGCCGTCAGGGGTTTTTGATAAATGCACCCAATCGGGCATTTGAACTGTGAGGACATCGCGCTTTTTAAGGAAAAGAATATCCGTGACCGCTTCCGTTCCCGCATTGCCTTTAAACGTATTGTTCGGAAGCCTTACGGCTCCCAATAAATCCGCGCGCTCCGCAAGGTACCGCCTGACCTTTTCACCCTGCTTGTCCATAGTCCATTTTGAAGTGACAAGCGCGACCACGCCTCCCGGTTTTACCTTATCGACGGCTTTTGCCGCGAAATAGTCATGGATGTTAAAGTTTAACTTGTCATGCGCTTTATCCACAACGCCGAAATCCCCGAAAGGGATATTGCCGACGACAACATCAAAGCTGTTGTTATTAAAACGGGTTTCCTCAAAGCCCTTAATCTGAATATTGTCGTCGGGGTTCAGCATTTTTGCTATCCGTCCCGATACGCTGTCAAGCTCAACACCGTAAAGACGGGAGTTCCCGCGCATATCCTCCGGCATTTTCGAGAAAAAATTACCCGTCCCCATACTCGGCTCCAAGACGTTTCCGCCCTCAAAGCCGAATTGTGAAAGCGCCTGATATACTCCGTCGGCAACTTCCGGAGGAGTGTAAAAGCTTGTGAGCGTTGAAGCTCTGGCGGCTTTGTACTCATCCTCGGAAAGAAGATTTTTAAGCTGACCGTATTCAGCCGACCAGTCGCCGTTATGTCTGTCAAACGCCTGCGGAATACCGCCCCATCCGCTGTATTTTGCCATTACGGACTGTTCTTCGGGAGTTGCGTACCTGTTTTCGGATTCAACCTTTAAAAGCGTCTGAATGGCTTCAATATTTGCCATGAATTTGGTTTTCGCCCCTCCGNNTCCGGTTACGGTATCATTTTCATTGAAACGGTATGTAACAGGCTCACCTGAAAGAGAGTGCGGAGTTTGGAGGGTGGAGGACGGAGTTATATCAGGAGTATTCTGTTCAGGCGGGTTTACATCCGCGCTTAATTCTCCGCTCTCCTTGCTTTCGGCTGAAATAACTGACTCCTTTAATTTCCGTAATTCCTCGACGTTATCAAGCTCGGAATTAAAATCGGTTATATCCATGAANNATCCATGAATCTGTCAGCGTCGCCGATTTGGGCAAGCGCCGTTTCGCTTGTCACAAGAAGCCGCGCCGCCGCTTCCTTTAATTCAGGCGGCTCGTCCGTTTCCCAGACATCGCTTTCCATAAGCGTTAAATCCGGCGAATAAAAACTATAGTCAATACCTTCATCGCAATAGGAAACCATTAAAAAGCTTTCATCGCGGGTGTCCATAAAAACCGCTTTGCTGTCAGTTTTTTTCTCTTGCTGATTATCCGTAATTTTTACAGGAATATCTGATTGTGAAGTTATGTCAGGAGTATTGTGTTCAGGTGAATTTAACTCCACACTCAACTCTCCGCTCTCCACACTCTCAACAGGGATTCCCGCCGCCTTTGCTTTTTCAAGCAATTTTTCAGCAGGTGACTTTTCTACCGGCTCCGGTTCCTTTATAATAGTATCATTCGTTTCCGGCGCGACGGAGGGTGTTTCCTGTACATCATTTTTGTATCGGGGTATTTCAAGACCGTATTCATTTAAGACAGACGTCGCTCTTTTAATCGGATATTCGTTGCCGTAACCGGACGGGTCGTAATTTTTCAGCACATACCGGGCATGGCGTATACGTTCATCAATATCAGCTTGATTAATATACTCGCCGTCTTTCACCAGCCGCTCAATCCGCTTTACAACATTGTTCCAAGTGAGGGTAATTTTATCGTAAGGCTCTAAGGTAAGCCCGCGTTTGTATGTCAGCCCTTTCCCGTCATGCCATTCGTCGAAGCCCCACCAGCCGCTTCCGCCCGTACCGTATGCGTTTTTAATAAACTGTTCCTTTTCTTTCGGAGTATGCTCTTCTTTAAAGAATTTCTCAATTCCGAATTTACCGTCCTGAAAACCGCTTCCCCGTTTGATAACGGCGGTAATCTCATCCTCGGTGATGAACAGCTTCCCGCCAGTCTGAAAACCTTTTTCCGCTTTAAATTCCAAGGGTTCTTCCCTCAAATCTTTAAGCGAATCCAGTAATTCATCCGGTTTATTCAAACGCGGGAAACGGGAAACATTATACGGGTCTTTTCTGAATTTCTCCGCATAAGCGGCAAGCCCTTCTATCGCCGATTCAAGGGTTTCCCTTTCCCTCAGATAATCTGAAATACTTGCAACGCTGTCGGGATGACCGCCTTTAAACAGTTCGTCCGGCAAAAAGAAATCCATTTCATCATTAGTATCATGATTTAATCGCCACAACTTATCCGAGCATAGCTTTATTTCATTCTCCCATGCCAAGTCAAGATTATCCTGTTCTGTGAAACGCCCCTGTTCAAGAAGCTCACCAATCCGCAAAGCCGTCTGTTCCCATGTCAAGGAAACGGATTTCGGAGTATTCACCGAATTGCCCTCACCGATTTTTATACCCTGACCGTCATACCATACGGCGTATCTTTTGTTGCCGGACAGAAGCCCCCTGCCGGTATTATCGCCCATTTCCCTTTTAAGAAATTCAGCGTTTTCCTCCGGCGTTTTGCCTTTCTGATATTGGGCGCAAATCCTTAAAAT
>DBCY01000072.1:2932-4063 GCA_002293295.1 Ruminococcus sp. UBA946
TTTGCGGCGTTGTTCCATGAAATATTTATATCGTCGCCTTCGTTCAGAACAATGCGCATACCCCTGCCGTCTGTCATGACCATGTTTACGTCGGGGTGACTGCCGTCCCGAATGCCTTTGCCGATTTCGTTTTTAAGCGCCTTCGCGCAGTCGGGTATTGACCGGCTATCTCTGAAAAACTCCTGAATACTGACTTTTTTGTAATGCTCAATGTTCAGAAGCTCCTCGGCAATAATTTCATCTTCGCGGCTCAAGGCGGGTTCCGGTTCACCGAACAGCGTTAGCTGCTCTGTTTTAACAGGCTCGGTAAAAAGCATATCAATTTTCAGTTTGTCAAGATATATATCCTGTTCCGTCATATCAGCNNAAGGCTCTGCACTAAATTCCATGATAAAACGGATTCTTTCGCGCGTTCCCCGTCAAGGCGGTTTTCCCATATTTTTAAGCCGCTTTCAGTTTTCTCATAACCGCCGTTGATATTGCGGGTATAGAAATTAACCTCGCCGCTGTCATAAGCGTTTCTGATGAAATCAGTTCGTGCGGACGAATCCCCTGTATTCCTGAAAAACTCCGCTATATCCTCCCGCTTCGCAAGAAGCGCCTTGTCGTACCTGAGAATCGCGAAAATCGCTTTTTCATCAGTAAGGGGCGGTAAATCCGTTACGGTAACAGGCTCGTTGTTTATGATGACCTCCGGCATGCTCACGGAAAGGGACGGCGTTTCATTTTTAGGAGCATAAAGCGCCGTAAAATCCTCAATTTTCATAACCCGCGATATGATTACCAGTTTCAAATCGCGCAGGGTTATTTCGCCCCACTCCGCGTCGATTTTCTCAATCTGAAAATCCCTGCCTTCAACCTCCACGGTATCGCCTATAAAAAACGGAAAAGTTTTTATTCCCGAAGCTGAAAGATTTCCTCCATCAGCAGGCTCTCCGTCCAAAGCTGCCGNNTCTTTCTCCCACCTCTGAATTTCCTGAAACGCCAGCGGACGGGGGTTCTGTTTTCTGTACAGGCTGTCCAGTTCCTCCAGACGGCGCTCCGCCATTATGTCGATTTCCCTCGGAATGATTTGCCACCGGCACGTCATTATGAGTACCGTCACCTCCGACGGATACTCCGTTTTCATCC
>DBCY01000072.1:4103-6648 GCA_002293295.1 Ruminococcus sp. UBA946
CTGTCCCGTCGGGCTTTGGCGATAACTCAGTTCGCTCATGCTTTTTCTCCCTTTTCAGTTTTAAAATTTTTATTATTTCCCGCTCCAGTTCAAGAAGCGTATCCTTAGCCGATTTATTTGCCAAATCGCAGAAACGGATAAAATCCTTGTTATCCCTGCAAATATCGGCGGCGTTAAGGTTAAGGCTTCCCCTTATTTTCATGCCGCTGTCAAGCTCGCACCTTGCCGAAACCATGTAGCGCGTAGCCGAAACCACCGAACGCTGATACTCCGTAATATCCTTATCGGACAGCTTCATCATTTCAGTGTTTCTCTGCATATCCGGCAGATATGACTTAATGTTGTCCACCGACATGGCGGCTATGGTTTCGGCAAGGGTTTTGCATGACTTCCCGTATTTTTTATTGATGGATTCGGTTAAATCCTCCGCGACCTCATTGGTCAAATGCCACACGGCAGGCTCCCGCTTACCGTTAGTCTGGGATATATCGAAATAGTGCCTGCATTTATCCCCGTCCCCGAAAACGGCTATGCTTGATTCGCCCTTATTTACAAGCCTGCCAAGCCGGTTCCATGTTTTTAAATCCGCAACCTTAGTGGCTTTCGGGTTCTGATGATAAATCAAGGCGGCGTCATGAAACGGAAGCTTATACATTCCCGACGAAAACCGTAAAAAATCCTTAAGCGCGTTTTTATCGGCTTTCAGGGTCTGTGTAACCTCGCTCCATGATTCACGGACGCTTTGAAGTCTGCCCATAAATTCATTCCTTTCTTAATGTTAATTTTTGCTCTTGACTAAATATCAATATTATGATATAATTTGCATATATTAATGTTGGAGGTAATAATTATGCCAGCAATCAGACCATGCGCCGACCTGCGCAACAGATATAATGAAATATCCGAGTTCTGCCATGAAAATTCCGAGCCTGTTTTTATCACTAAAAACGGGAAGGGCGACCTTGCCGTAATGAGCATTGAGGTTTATGAATAGCTTAAAGGCAAGCTTGAACTTTATCACCTGATACATGAAGGCTTAGACGATGTTCATAACGGCAGTGTACGCCCTGTTGCCGATGAATTTGACGGAATCAGGAAGGAAATCAACGGCTGATGTGTTTTATTTTGTATATCGCTTGACATCCCGCATAGAATAGTGATATAATATGTATAGAATAATTTTGACGAGGTGTTGGTTTTTATGGTAATAAAACCGTCTACAAGTCTGCGCAATGACTACAATGATATTTCTTCATTCTGTAAAAATACGAACGAGCCTGTTTTCCTCACTAAAAACGGGGAAGGCGACCTTGTTGTTATGAGTATTGAATCCTATTCCTTCCGTGAGGAAATGCTTGACCTGCGGGAAAAGCTCTTAGAAGCTGAAACGCAGCGGCTGGGCGGAGTTAAGACATATTCTGTTGCCGAAGCAAGCAAGCATTTGAAGGAGTTAATCAATGGAACAGAATGAATATACCCTTGAAATTCTTCCCGCCGCTTTAAACGATATGAGTGAAATCATCAGCTATTTTGCTTTGAACAGTCAAAAGGGCGCACTGAGGATTCATGACAAAATGATTGGCGCGGTAGAAAGAATTGAACGCCACCCGTATTCCGGTGTTACGGTTCCTGACAAAAAACTTGCCGGTATGGGGTTCAGAATGGTTGCTTTAGAAAACTACCTGATGTTTTATAAAGTATTTGAAGAAGAACACCGGGTTATAGTTTACCGATTTATTAACGGAAAACGTAACTATCCCACACTTTTAGGACGGCTTCATGAAGATGAATGACTAAAATTCATACCCATAAAGCTNNACGCTCATAGCAAACAGGGTCAAATAAGTAAAATTAAATAATTTTTGCTGTTGTATTATTCTTAAAATTGTGGTATAATAATAACAGCAAATAACGAAAGGGGTTATTTCATGCCAACAATTAAACCAATCTCGGATTTAAGAAATTATAATGATGTTTTACGTGATATTGACGTGGGTTCTCCTGTTTTTCTGACAAAGAACGGGCGGGGACGTTACGTTATTACCGATATTACGGAATATGAGCGGCAACAGGCTGAATTTAAGCTTCTCTCGGAACTTTTGAAAGCCGAAGAATCAGTAAAGGAGAAAGGCTGGGTTTCCGAGGAAGAAGCCGACGCCATGATTTCTGACCTATGAAGCTGAGACTTGCACCCGAAGCGATTGAAGATATTACCGGAATCAAGCAGTATATACGCGAGGAACTTGGGAATCCAGCCGCCTCCAATCGAATTGCCGGGAAAATTGTAAAATCCTATAAACAGCTTAAAGCTTCGCCGTACATCGGAGCGCCCCTGCGCTCAAAAGTGTCGTTTGAAACAACAATGCGTTTTCTTGTAACCGGAAATTATCTGATTTTTTATGATGTCAATGAAAAAGAGAGCTTCGTTGAAATCACCCGTATTCTCCACGGAAAACGCAATTTTCTTAAAATTATTTTTCAAGTAGACGAGGTTTCAGATTAAAGGAGTGTTGCTCCGCGTCCTAAAATTCATACCCATAAAGCT
>DBCY01000072.1:6665-7788 GCA_002293295.1 Ruminococcus sp. UBA946
TCCGTATTATGGATTTTAATAACCCGCCAGCAGTACGGGTAACCCGCAGTATACGCCAGTTTCTCAATTTTATAAGTAAAATACGGCGTTTCCATAATCCATTCGTCCATGTTCTTGAAATATACCGGCTTCATGTATGTCAGGTTATCGTTCCGGTACGCCCCCTTAATAATCAGGTTTGAAATTATCAGAAGCCTTTTCTTTTCGCCCCTGCCCAAGCATTTTAAATTATTCATCAAACAATCCTCCTCAATCCTCAATATTTTTTCTTATAGTTATTTATAAAGGAAACAAGCTTCAGGTTTACATATCTGCCCGTATCCTCCAGTTCAAAAATCGCACTGTAAGTTTTGCCTTTGGACGACTTGCAGTTTTTCAGCGTAACCTTTCCCGCAGAAAGCAGTTCGGATATTTCGGCGGCGGTATAATCCCTGCCGATTCTTTTATCCGACTTCCATATGGAAAACCCGCAGTTTTCTTTTCCCGCAGTGCAGTGAAAAACACTGCGCCTCTCGGCAACCGGACTGCCGCATCTCGGACAGACTCCGATTTCTTTTTTACGGCTTACCGTATCCCTGTTTGTTTTGGAAAGCTCCGCTGTAATTGTATCTATAACGCTTTCCTTTATTTCGGCAATCAGATTTTCAGCGTTGCCCGAACCGTTCTCAATGTCCGTAAGAGCCTGTTCCCAATTTGCCGTAAGCATCGCCGATTTCACCATATCAGGCAGAGAGGAAGCAAACGCCTTTCCGTAATCGGTGGAAACAAGCTGCTTTTTCTGTCTTGCGATATACCCCGCCGCGATTAGTTCCTCTATAATAGAAGCCCTTGTCGCAGGTGTTCCAAGAACGCAGTGTGGAGTGTGAAGTGTGGAGNNTGAAGTGTGGAGTGTGGAGTTTCCGATTCATCATTTTCGGTTGTGTCATAGACTTTTATGTTTTCCATTGCGTGAAGCAGGGTACTGTCAGTAAAAGGCTTCGGTGGTTGTGTGTAATTCTCCGTAATTTTATATTTTGTATTATTAATAACTTGACCCTCTTTGAATTCGGAAGCTTCGCGCTCATCAACTCCACACTCTACACTCCTAACCAATGTCAACTACTTAAGCAAAAAACGAATAACT
>DBCY01000072.1:7805-23822 GCA_002293295.1 Ruminococcus sp. UBA946
CTGGAATCTTATTGTAAAGTAAAATCTCTTAAGTTGTTACCATTGCACTCCTAACTCCACACTTATACGCCTTCCAGCCAAGCTGAACCGGCTTTTTTACGGTCATTCTGAATATGACTCCGTCAACCGTAAACTCATATTTTGTTTCATCATAAATATACGGCTTGTCCAGTACGGACAAAAAACGATTGATTATTAACTGTGCGATTTTCTGTTCATTGGCATTTAAATCAGACTGTGAAAGTTTCCCTATAACCACGGTCGGAATAATGCCGTGGTGGTCTGAGATTCTGGAATTATCTATCACCCTGCCGTCAATGTTAAGTCCTTCTGAAAGAAGCTTCCCGACCCTTTGGCTGTCATAGCTTTCAAGGCATTTCACCGTGCTTTCAATCAGCGTTTTCATATCGTCGGATAAATAATTGCTGTCCGTTCGGGGATAGGTGACAAGCTTTTTCTCATAAAGCGACTGCGCCGCTTTCAGGGTGTCGGCGGCGGTAATGCCGTAAATATCGTTTGCTTCCCGCTGCAAGGACGTAAGGCTGTGGATAAGCGGACGGTTTTCTGTTTTCCTTTTGGTTTCAGCAAGTGTGACAACCGCCGTTTTATCGGTTAATTCCGACTGTGCCGCCGCTGCTTCCAATACCGTATCAAACTGTTTTTCACACTCCGCGCCGTTGTCCATAAGAAGCTTGAAATACGGTCTTTTCACAAAGCTTTCAATCCCCTCGTCACGGCTTGCGATAATATTAAGCACGGGGGTTTTCACCCTGCCGACCCTGTGAACGTCGTTGTTGAGGATACTGTATAAACGCGACAGCGACATTCCCAGAATGAAATCCGCCTGCGCCCTTGTCTGTCCGGCAAGGTATAAATTATCCTTTTCCGCGCCGTCAATCAGATTTGCCATGCCGTTTTTTATGGATTCCTCGGTAAGCGAGCTAATCCAAAGCCTTTTAAACGGCTTTTTGCATTTGAAATACTCATAAATATATCTGAATATGAGTTCTCCCTCGCGACCGGCGTCGCAGGCATTGATGATTTCGGTTATATCGTCCCTTTTCATCAACTTTCCGAGAAGGCTTATCTGCTCAGAATAACCTTTAAGCGGGAACAGCCTGAATTTTTCAGGGAATACGGGAAGCGTTTCAAGCTCCCATTTCCCCCACCCGTAATCCTCCGGCATACCAAGCCCGAACAGATGACCCACCGCGTTTGAAACTATGTAACCGTTACCCTGAAAGTATGAGTTTTTCCCGTCCTGTACCCTTTCCGACGCTCCCACGCAGTACGCAAGATTCTGAGCGACCGAGGGTTTTTCGGCGATAATAAGCCTGAATTGGTTTAACATAAAATTACTTCCTTTCATCAGCCGCTGACGGCTCTGTTTCTTCATATTCCTCCGATACGGGAACCATGCCGGTACTGTCCGCGCCGGCAGCCTTAATCAGGCTGTCAATATCGTACCCGCCCTGTTCCATAGCCCTGTAAAGCGCGCCAAGCTTTTCTTTTTTAAGTTTTCCGAGAAGCGCCGCTTCCTTTTTTTCGTGTGATTTCAATACCCCTCTATGATATTCGATGAGGCTTTTCGTGCGTTCAATATTCGCCCTGCATTTCTCCAGACCCTCCGTATACCGCTTTTCCCTGTCAGTCATTAATTTATTTCCCCTTTCTTCAGTGTGGAGTTTGGAGTGTGAAGTGTGGAGTTGCGAATAAACTCGTAATTTTCACTGGTTTTACAATTACAAATTCACTTGAAATATAAAATAGGTTAAGTACCCATGTAATATATAACTCCACACTCAACTCTTCACACTCCACACTAACTGTTCTTCTTAATAATTACAAAATATACATACCCGCCCACAGACCCCGCAAGGACGATTCCGTCAAAAATACCGAACCTGAATTCCGGCATTGTCGCGGCCTTTGTCTGCTGTTCCTGTTCCGTTCCGCTGTCCCGCGTTTTGCCAGAACCGTTTGCGATATTGAATATGACCGCCGCCGCGAAAACAACAAGGATTATAATCAAAACCCTGTCCTTTTTAGGCTTCCGCACAGGCGGCTCAACGTCCGATTCCGGCTCCCGTCCTTTAAAACCCGAAGCCGCTTTTTTCAAATAGTCAAACATTATTTTCCTCCGTTTCTTCAGTGTGGAGTTTGGAGTGTGAAGTGTGGAGTTGTGAATTAACCCGTGATTTTCAGTGTTTGTAAGATTAATGTTCACCGGATTTATTAGTATAATTTTTCTTAAAACATTAAGGAGCGGTTTAACTCCACTCTTCACACTCCACACTCCACACTCATCATGGTTTCAATCTGCGCGTAATAAAGATAGTACAGTTCGGTTTCCTCATCGGTGAAGCCCAAAGCTTCCATAACTTCCTCCGCCGTTAAATTGGTAACGCTCCCGTCAAGGTATTTATGGTTTCCGTGGCATGAGTAGGAGACGGTAACAAGGGTATACTCATACGGCGTTCCGGCATTTATGAACTCCTGTGTTTCTGTCTTTATGCAGTTCCCGCCCGGACACTCCCCGTAGGAATACGAATAGGTAAAATTGTAGAATTTATCAATTGCCTCCTGTATTTCGCTTTCCTCAAACTCAAGCTTCAGTTCCTCCGCGTCGCTCCCAAGCTCCTTATAGCGCTGTACGGCAAGAACGGCTAAAACCGACGTTCGGTCAACCGACAATTCGCTGTTTCCGAATCTGTTAAGCCCCTGAATCTGTGAATACGGGGGATAGTTTATATACTCCGGCTCCATATTTACAATGCTGTCAATTTCAGCCTGCTTTTGTTCAAGATAACCGGATATGACCTCCTGATAACCGTCAAGCACATCCTTTTCCGTTCTGTCTGAATCTTCTTCATCGGGGAACATCCAGCTGAACAGGCTTGTTACCGAAGTTACCGTTACCGTCGTCAGACCGGACAAAAGCGTGGTTGTAAGCATAATCAGAAGTATTGCCGCTATGATAATCAGTCCCGGTTTTGAAGCGGCTGCCCTGATTATTACAGTCCCCGCCTTTTTTGCCACCTTTGCGGTTTTCTTTGCTGTATCGGCAGCTTTTTTGACGTTTTGTTTTGCCCTCCTGACCTGAGCGCGGGCGTCGCGGGGCATATTTTTAATTGCGTATGCGGTTTTTACGGAGGTTCGGGCGGTATTCACAACCGCCTTACCCGCGTTTGAAGTATGGCGGATGCCTGTAATCCCCTGTCTGACCGCCTCCGTCCCCGTATCGGTGATTTTGGATTTATCGGGTTTGGTTTTAAGAATCTGACTGCCCGCACCCTTTACAGCGTTTTTCAGTCCGCTACCCGCCGCAGTCATAATCCGCCCCGCGTCCTTTGCTAAACCGGCTTTCATAACCGGAACGTCATATTTAACCGCAGTCGCGATACGCCCTGCCGCTCCCGCTGTTTTTTTGACCGCCGTGCGGATATGACCGCCGGCTTGCGTAACTGCCGAAACCGCCGCATGTGCCGCTATAACAGATTCGATTGCGGGAGAATTGTCGCCGTCCGGCTTTGCAATGGTATACCTGAGATTTTTCAGCCGCATTTGTTTAATGCGCAAAGCTCTTTTGTATACCAAACGTCTGCGCTGTATGTCACTAATATTAACGCTGTCCGGCATACCGGATTTCACCTGAGTTTTTATTGCCGAAGGCTGAACTGTGTCATTTTTAACCATACTATAATCCGTTTTTAACAGACTATACCGCTTGTTTTTCAATCGCCTTTTATGCTGTAAAAATAAACCGTTTGTCTTGATTCCCTCAACATTTCGCGTCTGCCGGATTCCCGCTCCTGTCTTGATTTCACCGCTGTTTACACTGTGCTGTAAGGTATCGGTTTTCAGCGCTGCGGCGGTTTTGATACCGTCATTTCCGGTATTTCCGGCAGTTCGGGTTTGCGGTATACCGGCGTTAATGCCGTGTTGAACGGCGCCGGATTTTGAAGGCTTTGAAGTTCTGATTCCCATGCCGGACGGCAAAACGGGAGCCGCAGTATATGCTCTTGAAACGCTTTCCGTATTCGGAGCGGTACGGATACCGCCCGTCATACTATTGTTACTGTCTGTAATATAATTAACTCCATAGCCGACTTGAGAAGTTTGGGAAGCCTGAGCCGTTTGAATTCTTCTTCCTGCTGTATATTTCTTTGCGGATTTTTTAAGCAGGAACCTTTGGTTTGCATGAGAAGAATTGTTACCGCCTGTCCGGAGCTTAGCGCCCGAATAGCTCTGACCGCTTTTAATACCGCTCCTGTTATTAACGCCGTCATTTTTATTACGGCTGTAAAGAGTATCGTTACTTATGCCATACCCATCGGAAGCCCTTTCTTTTCTGCCGGTCTGAATTGAAGATATAACTTTCACCCCCTTTTCAGTGTGGAGTTTGGAGTGTGGAAGGTGGAGTTGTGAATTAACCTATGATTTTCAGTGTTTTTAAGGATAAAGTTCACCGGATTTATTAGCACAATTTTTTTTAAAACATTAAGGGGCAATTTAACTCCACACTCCACTCTTCACACTAAATCCGCACTCCACTCTTCACACTCCAAACTCCACACTCTGAGAAATTTCCTCAATTTTCGTGGTCATCAACCCGTACAGCTCATTTTTCGGGAAGCTGTCCTTGAATGGAATTATGCTCCCGCCGCAGAAAATCAATCCGTGTCCGCTGTCGGAGTTTGTGACATAAGCAAGCAGGTTATCGGAAATATTAAGAAGCTTCGCAAGCTGATTCCTGTCGCTCGCCGCCTGATTCAGCATCATGATAAAATCGGTGTTTGAAAGCATTGAACGAGCCGTTTCCGATTTCAGCAAATCCTCCACGTTCTGGGTGATTCCGGTCGGAACGCCGCCCCACTTGCGCGCCCTTTTGTACAGCTCGAAAAGGAAGTTGGCGGAGTATTCGTTCGCAAAAAGAAGGTAAATTTCGTCCATATATATCCATGTCCGCTTCCCCTTCGCCCTGTTTGTGGTGATTCTGTTCCAGACGTAATCGAGTACGATGAGCATACCGAGGGTTTTAAGCTGTTTCCCCAAATCCTTAATATCATAGGAAACCACGCGGTTGTTTGTATCAACGTTGGTTTTGTGCGAAAAAACATTAAGGTTGCCCTTGATATAGAGTTCAAACGAAAGCGCCAGTCCCCGCGCCTCTTTCTCCGGCTGTGACTTCAAAACCTCGTAGAAGTCCTGCAAGGTAGGCGTTTTCGATACGTCAAAATCCTGTAAGTATTCCCTGTAGGTGATTGTCAGACAGCGGTCAACGATTGCCTTTTCCTTTGCTGTAAGCCCCTGCTTCCCGACAAGGCACTCGCAGAAAGAGAGTATAAAGTCTGATTTCATTACAAGCGGGGATTCGTCGTCCGAATAGTCATTTGACATATCAAGCGGATTAATAAAGTTCCTTGAAGCGGGGGAAATGTTTATTGTTTCACCGCCGAGCGCCGCAACCAAATTTAAATACTCCCTCTCAGGGTCGATTATGATTATGTCGTCGCCGGTGGCAAGGAATACGTTCATAATTTCCCGCTTCGCCGCAAACGATTTACCGCTCCCCGGACTCCCGAGGATAAAGCCGTTGGAATTTTTCAAGAAAAGGAACAGAATCATATTGTTAGAAAGGGAGTTAAGCCCGTAATACATCCCGTTCACCTGATTGATTTCCTTTGAGGAAAACGGAAGCAGTACCGCCGTGCTTTCCGTTGTCAGTGTTCTGCGGATTTTAAGCGTACAGTTTCCGAGAGGAAGAACGCTCTGCATACCCTTTTCCTGTTGGAAGTTGAGTATACCAAGAGTGCATATATGCTTCCTGACGACGGCTTCTATGGTTTCGGTATTGTTTTCAAGCTCGTCATAATCAGCCGCCGTCACCATAATAACCGTATTTACAAGAAACATCTTCTGGTTCTTTGAACGCAAATCGTCAAGAAGCTCCTCCGCCTCCGTAAGGGAGTGCTTCAATTCCTCGCCGATGATGTCGGAGGTGTAGCCGCTCTGGATTGCCTTTTTCTCCGCCTGTAATTTATTTGCCCTCATTGAAGTAAGCTGACGGTTTACGATTTTCAAAGCCTTGTAAGGGTCAACCGGAGCGACGTTCACAGTAACCATAACGTCAAGGTTTGTGTTCGCAATGTCAGTCAGCAGATGGTCTTGCAGGCTTGCCGGCATATCCTTTATGAACATACACCGCGCGTATTTGTCCCCCCACATGAAATAATTCTTTTTGAACTCAAAATAGTCGGGGCAGCAGTAAGCCCTTTCAGCCTGACGGTCAAAGCTTTTCTGCGACAGGCTCGGAATTTCCTCGTCCACGTTCCTGAAAATATCCTTTAAAAGCGCTATACGCTTGTTTGAGGTAAGCGGAACGATTGAGGAACCGATTTTCTTAAAGGCGTTCGTAAGCTCCAAGTCGATTGAAACAAACTTTGCCCGCGCCGCTTCCGCGTCAGCAGCCTGAACCGTAACGGTAAGGTATTTACTGCGGATAATCCCGTTCTGCCCCTGCTCCATTTTTTCAACAAGCATTTTATTGTAAACGTCTATGTAGCGGTCGTAGCCGTCCCCTTTATTTTTCAGAAGCACCATATTTTCAAAATCCGCTTTGTTCACCTTATTATTATGCACTGTCACCTGAATGTCGGCGGAGGTGTCGAACGAGTTCAGCACGGAGCAGAATCCCAAGAAAATGCTCTCCTGTTCCTCCTGCTTCGCAATGGAGTAATTAACGTCCTCAAAGCGGTATGTTTTGCTGAACCTGCCGTTATCAACCATAAAGAGGTATTCGTCGCAAACCTTTTTGTACGGCAGGGTTTTCTGCGATGTATCAGTGATAACGCGCTTTCTGACCCTGCGCTCCTTTTTCTGCTTAGGCTTTTTCAGCTTATCCAAGCGGATACTGTCCCTTTGCCTTGCGGTTAATCCCGATAAATCCGCGTTTTCAGGAAGTTTCCTTTTGGATTTGTTGAAATATACCGCCGCCGCGATTGCCGCTCCGAACACTGCGGCAATTAGCAGAAACCCCTGCGGGTTAAAGCCGCTGTCCTTCACTGCCGGAACGTCGGGAATTACGGCGGTCTCCGTCACAGTAATTTCCTGCGGTACTGTTGTTTCCGGTACCGCTGCCGTTTGTGATACGGTTGTTGTTTCAGCGGCAATTTTAGAAACGCTTCCTGTCTGTTCCTCATTTGAAACGGTAGTCTGGATTTTGTTTTCCGCGTCCTCATTTTTTTCCTCCGAAGTAATTTCCTCTGTAATTTCTGTTTCCGCCGAAGTTTCCGGAAGTGCTTCCGGAGCGGTGTAAGCTGTTTGATAAACAACCGGGGGAACCTCATACGGCTTCACGGTTTCGGTATAGACCACAACGGTCGCCGGCGCTTCCGTAATTTTTGCTGTAACGGTTGTTTCCGCCGTCGTTGTCTGTGCCGTCGTTGTTTCGGGAGCCTGAGTTTCCGAAACCGGCGCCGTTGTCTGAACGGGCGGCTCGTCCATATAAATAATTTCCACGGGCTCGCCGTTTTCATCAAGCATTACATCGTCCTCATATTCGTAATTATCCTGCATATCAATAATCATCCCTTTCATCTTTTCTGCGATGTTTTGCTATTCAAAAAGCAAAACTCGCATTTGAAAAACGCAGTTTTTCAAATTACCCTGCTTTCCTTAATATTCTTTTCAGTATGGATTCCCCGCGCGCCTTTTCAAGCTCCGCCGCCAGTTCTTCGGCAAGGTACTGTTCCCTCAGCTTCATAAAAACAGGCTCGTAGGAATACACCCTTTTCTGCGGAGTGAAATATGAGTTCGCCAGTTCCGAGGCGAATTTCTCAAAGGTCATGTCGTTGTACCTGAAAAATCCGGCAAGCATAAGCGGCATGGCAATTATGATTACCGCCCATGAAACCGCTTCCTGCGGTAAAAACCTGTTCCCGAATATGTACAGCGGAACGCATATAAGCAGGGCGATTCCCGCGCACTGGCACTGCCGCATTGTCAGTCCGAAAAACAGCTTTTCACGGTAATTCTTGATTTCCTTGGGTATCCTTATTTCAATCATTTCATCAGCCACCCCGCAATCTTTACGGTTAAATAAATAAAACTGACCACCCCGACGGTAATAAATATATAAACATACAAATCCTCTATCGTTGGTTTTTTTAATTTCATCTTTTCCTCCTAACTACTAACAACTATTTTCTGACAGCTATATGCCAACCGCCTGCCTTGCCCACTGACCGCTTTTTACTACTCCTAATGCAAGCGACAGCGCGGTAATTGTTATCCCCATCGTACTTGTCCCTCCGAGCATTTCGGCAATCTGTGAAAACGCGTAGAACATCACGATTACCACCAGACCCTGCAAGCATACCGCCGCATAGCTTTTCACAAACGACTTCGCGCTGTCATGCCACCCCTCGGCGGCGACAGTTGAAAGCGGAATGGGGGAAATCACAGTGTATACGATAATCTCAAACAGCCTTCCTATAAGCACAAGGCTGATTACCCAGCAGGCGCCCATCAGAATCAGGAACGTCGGGATTGTTTCAAGGTATTTTACAAGGTAATTCAGACCCAAGAACCCCTTGTCGTCCGGCTGTGCAAGAATTGCGTCCGTCCCGAACGACGACATGAAGCCGTAATTCGTTTCACCGAGCGCCGAGGTAACGGAAGTGAATCCGTTAAAGATAATTCCCATCAGCCCCCTCGCGTTCTGGACAATCACCTTTGCGATGATAAACCGGAAGAACAGCTTGAATACGTGTTCGTAGCTCTGTATTTTAAGAAGCATGGCGTCGTTGCAAAGCTGTATGGCAAAAAACATGCTGACCAGAACAAGCGCCACTCCCTCAACCGCCGTCATTGCCGTATCTATAACGGTTACGGAACTCTCAAAAGGCGAAATGCCAAGCGCCTGCACCGAGTTTTCAAACGCGTAATTAACCATTGCAAGCCAGTCTGAAATCCACCCCTCCACGGTGTCCCATTTTATTAACTCCAAAAAATCAAATCCTTTCTTATCAGTGTGGAGTTTGGAGTGTGGAGTGTGGAGTTTTTGCATATTGACATTTGTTCTTATTAATGCTAATATGGTATAAAAAGGAGTGTGAAGTTATGGATAAAGAAAAAACAGTCAAGCACAAGAGCAAAAAGTATGCAATCCGTATTGTTAATCTGTATAAGCATTTATGCGATGATAAAAAGGAATTTGTATTGTCAAAACAGATTCTCCGCTCAGGCACAAGTATCGGCGCAAATATCGCGGAAAGCGAATGTGCAATCAGCAATAAAGACTTTCTGAACAAAATATACATTGCCCTTAAAGAATGCGCCGAAACAATTTACTGGCTGGATTTGCTTTTTGAAACAGATTATTTATCCGAAGAAGGCTACCTTTCGCTCAGGGCAGACTGCGAGGAAATACGAAAAATGCTGTCATCCACAACCAAGACAATAAAGTCAGCCCAAAACCCCCAATAACGCTGTTTTTCACCCTCCGCACTAATTAACTCCCCGAATTGGGAGCAAAACATCCCGGAAAGGAAATAAATTCGAAAACTTCGTTTTCGAATTGGGAGTTTTGCCTGACGGCAAAACATCCCTGAAAGGAAATTTATATGAAAAAAACACTGCTGTGCACTGTTATGTCTTTTATGCTTGCTTTAAGCATAACTTCCTGTACGGACAACTATACGTTTGACGGCGGGGAAATAACGACAAAACCCGTGGACGAGCTTATTTATGAAACAGTGCCGATTAATGAAACCGAAGCTTTGACCGGAACCGCGGAAGAAGATGACATCGACGGCTCTGTAATAATTGACAGAACGGGGAATTTTGTCAGGGTTCCCGATGAAATCAATACTATAGTATCGGCAGCCCCGTCGGTTACCGAAATCCTTACCGGCCTCGGGATAAGCGATAAAATTATCGCCGCCGACACCTGGTCGTATGATGTTGAGGGAATTGACCCCGCAATCTGCACCATAGATTTCTACACGCTCAATATTGAAGCTCTTGCCGCTTTGAACCCCGATTTAATCATTGTGACCGAGATGTCGACCGCGGGCGCCGAGGACCCGTATGAACAGCTGAAAACCGCCGGGGCTGAGGTTATTTATGTGCCGACCTCCCAGTCGATAGAAGAAATAAAAAAGGACATTATGTTTATAGCCGAATATACTAAAACCACCGAATCCGGAAAAACGCTGGTTTCGGAAATTGAAAGCACGGTAAATGAAATTACGGAAAAAGCCTTGGTTCTCAGCTATTCGCCGAGCGTATATTTTGAAATGGAAGCCGCCCCGAATCTGTACTCATGCGGAAGCGGAACTTTTATAAACGAAGCAATATCACTGTGCGGCGGAAGGAACATTTATGCCGGAGAAAGCGGGTGGCTTGCGAATTCCGAGGAATCCGTCATAGCCGCGAACCCTGATGTTATCATTACAAGCGTTATGTATGACGGTTATGACTACAATGAAATCAAAACGCGTTCCGGGTGGGAGAATATATCGGCGGTTCAGAACAGCCGCGTGGTACAGGTTGACGCTAATTCCGTAAGCCGTCCCTCCCACAATATAGTCAAAGGCTTGAAGCAGATTGCAAATGCCGTTCGTCCCGGCGTTTTCCCTGATTATGCACAGGAGTAGCAGACTGGCGGCAGCAGCAGCCGCTTTGATATTGTCGGCGTTCGCCGTTATTATTGCCGGAATCGCAATCGGGAGCGTTTATATCCCCCCAGGGCAGTTCCTGGATATTATTGCAAACAAATTTTTCGGCACGCCGCTTGAAAACGCCGCTGACGGGAACATTTCAAATATAGTGTTTTCCATACGCATACCCAGGTCCTTAATAGCTTTCCTTACGGGAGCCTCATTGTCATGCTGCGGAGCCGCGGTGCAGTCGGTGCTGAAAAATCCGCTTGCCTCCCCGTTTACGCTGGGGGTCTCAAGCGGGGCTTCCCTCGGCGCGGGACTGGTGATTGCCTCGGGCGTTGCGTTTATGGGCGGCTTTACGCTTGCCTTTGCAGGGCTTTCGTTCGGAATCGTCACAATGCTTTTCATGGTAGCGTTTTCCTCCGCAATCGACAAGTCCATGCAAAGCAGCACGGTTATTCTGACGGGAATGGTGCTTTCCCTGTTTATAAGCTCGGTCGTAACCCTTTTGGCTAACGTCAGAGACGAAAAATACAAACAGATTATGAAATGGCAAACGGGGAGCTTTGCCGGCAGGGGTTATGAATATGTTTTCATTTTATCCGGCGTACTTATAATAAGCTTTATATTTTTTATGACAAAAACCCGGGAGCTTGACGGAATGTCATTCGGCGACGAACACGCCCAGGCGGTAGGCATCGAATCGAGGAAGACAAAAATCTCAGTGCTTGTCATTTCGGCGGTTTTATCGGGAACTGCCGTATCATTCACCGGGGTAATCGGGTTCGTCGACCTTATTTCCCCTCATATCGCACGGCGGCTTTTCGGAGCAAACCATAAAATCCTGATTCCCGCGTCGGCTTTTATAGGAGGGATTTTTACCGTAATATGCGATTTGGCTGCCAGAACCGTCATTGCTCCCGGTGAACTGCCCGTAGGGGTTGTGACCTCAATCATCGGAGCGCCGTTTTTTGCGGCTGTGTTTTTTAAAAGGCATAAAAAATAAAGATTGGAATAAAAAATGCTTGAAATAACAAACCTCACCTGCGGATACGGGGGAATAGACATTGTCAAAGACATGTCAGTGTCCGTGAATAACGGGGAAATATTATCGGTAATAGGACCAAACGGCTGCGGAAAAACCACCCTACTGCGTGCCGCCGCCGGACTCCTGCCGTATAAAAGCGGCTCGGTAAAGATTAACGGCAGGGAACTAATCTCTTTTAAAAGGCGTTCGCTTGCCTCCGAAATAACAATCCTTTCCCAAGACGGGGTAAACGGCGGATATTCGGGCTATACGGTTTATGAAACCGTTATGCTGGGGCGTTATGCCCGCCAGGGTCGGGCTTTTTTCAACAAAACCTCGGCGGATGATGTTAATGCTGTCGAAGCCTGCCTGGGACGCACCGGGATTCAGGATTTAAAGGACAGGCTTATAAACGAGCTTTCGGGAGGACAGCTTCAGCTGGTATTCCTGGCAAGGGCTTTCGCTCAGGAGCCGTCCCTGATTTTACTGGACGAACCGGCGAATCACCTTGATTTAAAGCACCAGCTTGTGCTTGCCGGACTTTTATACGACTGGGTCAAAGACGGGAAATCAGTGATAGGGGTTTTCCATGACATTAACCTGGCTTTGAATATTTCCGACCGTATTATGGTAATGAGCGGCGGCAGGAACGTAATTTGCGGCGATTCCCGAATTGTGAGCCGCTCCGCCGAGCTTTCGGACGTATACGGCTTCGATTTAAGCAGGTATATGAGACAGGCGTTTGCGGTTTGGACGTGAGGAAGGAGGAGTGAGGATGAAGGAGTAAGGAATGAGGAATAAGGGGATTTTCAGATATGGGGTTCATACCTTACTCCTTATTCCTTACTCCTCATTCCTCTTTTGCAGGGAACGATGCCCGCAACGTTTCCGTTTCCGATTATAGATTTACTTAAAGGAGTTATATGCAATGCTGGGTATTTTATATTTTATTACGCCGTTTGTTTTTCTTTTGCTGCTGGTTATTTTTGCATTATGCATAAGGGAAGATATACCGGCATGGATGACTGTTAATATCGGCAGGCTTAATGCCGACGATATACGCGCAATGGACAGCGTAAGACGGGCATACTTAAAAAAACAGGTGATGCTGCATTTGGGGCTTTCAGTGCTGATAACAGCCGTGATGGCAGTTATATTTTTTATTATAGACTTCAGCAGTACAGCGGGGGTTGTAATATCGATAGTTTTATGCAATGCGGCAGGAACTGCGGCGGGTCTGTTTGTCGCACTGCCGGTAACTAAAAAGGCGAACCGCATGAAAGACGAAATGAACGGCTGCTAAGGAGCTGATTGTTCTGACTGCGCATCCCGGTGAAACAATAATTAAGTGGAACGCTGTTCACAGCGTTCCCTGAAAAATAGGAATGAGGAGTAAGGAAGAAGGAATGAGTTCCCTAACCGATAACTAGTACCTCGTAACAGGTAACTAAAAATCATACCGCCGAAGGCGGTATACCTTCATTGTTAATTGTTAATTTTTAATTGTTAATTGGCACCGGGTAAGATTATCTATAATATTTCCTCCCACCTGATAACCGCCGTGTCGCCTGTTTTAAGCGGGGACATAAAGCCTGCGTCCTTTCCGTTGAGCGTTAAAATCATCTTTCCGCTTGCGGGGGGATTTTCAAGGTCAAGCCCGGAAAGGCTTATAAGCTCTATGAATTCATGACGGTTATTATCGGGATTCGGTTTAAGAACGCATTTTTTTCCGTTCAGGGTAATATAAAACCCATCCGGGGAACCGGCTCCGGTCTGCGTCGTTTCAGCGGATTTTTTCAGGGATGTACCGTCTGAATCCTTTTTATCCGCCGTATTTGCAGCCCCGGCAATCGCATTGTCAAGCTCGGGCGGAACAAAATATACGTTATTGTCAATAACGGTAAAAGGGGGCTTTTCTGTTATTCCGCCGTCCTTGGGTTCGTTTTTGCCGTTAAGGCGGGCTTCTTCGTGCGCAAGCTTTGCAGCCGCTTCCCGTTCGGCGATTGATTTTGCCAGCAGGCCTGCTTTAGAACTTTTTACTGTTGATTTTTCGCCGACGAAAATATCGTCGCCGTCTTTGAGGTAATAGTCAAAGCCAATCACCTTCCCGCCGATATAAAAGCTGACGGTATTGGTATCAAAGGGCAAAACAAGCATTAAGTCGCCCAGCGTTGAAATTTCCGATACGGTGACATTGTCAAAATTCTGGACCTGATAATTCCCGTCGGCAGGCTTGTCATTAACATTCGCAACAACTCCGAAGCGGTATTTCACATTATCGACCGTTACGAAACGCTCCGAAACATCCCCCGCCAGAGCCGATATTTTAACGCCGGCGTTAATTCCGCTGTTTGCGGGTGTAAACTCAATAATATCCCCCTGTTTCACAGCCGTGTCAATCGAAGCGGCGTTCCCGTTAAGCCTGATTTCGGCAGGACTGGCAATTTCACCCTTAAGGGTCTGCCTTTCGCCGTTTAAGGTAAAAGTAAGGCTGCGTCCGCTTCTGCCGATAATCTGGGTGGTTTTATATCCAGCCATGACCAGCAGGTCGATAAGCGATATTGTTCTGGTGTCAAAAATGCGCATTTTCTTTCCGTTCAGCATAACGACGGAAAAATCATACCCCTTGTTCATAGTCGCCGTCAAGCCGATCCCGACGGGGGTTACATATTCGGGACCGGAGGCATTTTCATCGTCAATGCTGATATGCTTTACAGGCTGGCGTCCTCCGACGGCAACCCTGTTTTCGGGAATACCGAGCTTTTCGGCAACCGCCCCGGCAATACCGGATATTAAGCTCCCGCCTCCTACGAGGAACACGGCGGCTGGCGGTTTGCCGTTAGCCTTGATAATATTCTCTGCAATGTTTTCGGCAAGACTGCCCAGCGCAGGATAAATACTCTCATAAAATTTAACGGCGGCAACCTCATGCTCAAATCCCAGAATGTCAGTGTAGGAGAAAGAATCACCGGAGGCGCGGAGCTTGATTTCCTCCGCCGTGGTGAAATCAACGAGATATGTTCTTATTATTTCCTCGGTAATTTCATCCCCTGCTGTTGTCGACATTGCGTAAGCCACGATACTGCCGTTCTGTGAAACGGCGATATCCGAGGTGCCCGCGCCTATATCCACAAGGGCAACGTTAATAAGCCTTATTTCGGGCGGTATAATAACATTCATGGCGGCAATGGGCTCCAGCGTCAGGCTGAACACCTCAAGCCCGCATAAATCCATGACCGAATAAAGGCTTTCCACAACTACGTTCGGAAGAAAAGCCGCTATCAGTTCAACCTTTGCGGTTTTGCCCTTATGTCCGGCAAGCGTCTTAATTCTGTAACCGTCAAGTGCGTATTCTATTACGGTATGACCGACGCAGTAAAAAATCAGCGAGTCGTTTTTAACCTCTTCGTCAAGCTTACTCTGCGCCGACAGTACGGTATCGACTTCAAACGAACGCACGGTTTCATCGGTCATGGGTCCTTTTTCCGAAATATCGAACTCCAGCTCGGCGCGCCGGGTTTTTAAAGCCCTGCCCGCCGCCGCTATGGCTACTTTATTCAGCCTGATTTTATTTTTCCTCTCCAGCTCGTCCTTAACAAGGCTTACAATCCGGGAAACCTCTTTAATATCCTCAATCTGACCGTCAATCATGGAACGCTGCGTATGGGGTATTGTAACGGAGGAAACCACATGGTAAATATTCTGTTCCCTGTCAATATATCCGAGAATGCCGACTACGGTACGCGTGCCTATATCAAGGGCGAAAATATCGTTATCGGTCTGTTTCCTCAGGTATGGTTTGGAGGTTTTATTCTTTGATGCCTTTGTTTTCGCGGATGATTTGTTATATTTCCTTTTAGCCGGCTTCCCGGCGGCTTTTTTAACAGCTCCGTTTACGGAAGCACCGGAATCCGGAATTTCGGCGGAAGCGTTTTTACGCTCCTGTCCGTCAGCCTTTTCACGCGGATTTTCGGTTGTTTTAACAGTCCCTGCCATATAGTTTTTTCGCTTCCGGAAAAGAAGCCCTCCTTGCTGATTATTTTTCTGAATATACTATTATTATATTACATTCCTTTTTAAATTACAAGGGAAATTAATAAATAAATACAAACCAGCTCCTAACCGCTATTCCCCGGCAATTATAGTGCGTTAAGTTGAAAACCCTTTAGGGTTTTCAACGGGAGCGTTGCTCCCTGTCCGCTGTATAGCAACGGAAAACTTCCTGTAAACATTTAGTGTTTTAAACTTAACCTGCAATATAATGCGTACTGAACAATTACACATTTTGTGTAATTGTTCCCGGAAACAGACAAGTCTGTTTCC
>DBCY01000072.1:23867-44390 GCA_002293295.1 Ruminococcus sp. UBA946
AAAACTGTTTTATAAGTGCAAGAATTTTGAGTGTTTTTACTCAAAATTCCTGCACTGGAATAATAGAAAAATGCTTTTACGTCGCATAGTGACGGCATTTTTCTATTATTCAGCAGACATTATATAAGCGTGCTGTTGTTTATCGCCGAAACAAGGGCGTTTATTGAAGCGTCGATAATATCCTCATGCACACCCGCGCCCCAGACCGGACCGTCCTTGGTGTCTATGCCGACATATGCCACCGCTTTTGATTTCGAACCCCTTTCAAGGGCGTGTTCATAATAGGTGTTAATGCTGTATTCGATTCCCAGGGCTTTTTTAATTGCATCCGAGGAAGAGTCAAGGCGTCCGTTGCCGTGAGCTTCGCCGTAAACCTCCCTGCCGTTCACAGTCATAGTGATTTGCGCCGTTTTGCCTCCGTTTTGCTTGAAGTGAGCCGCTGTAACGTCCAGAACGGAGAAATTATTTACATACTTCTGCTTGAACGCGGCATAAATTTCATCCGGCATAAGCTCCTTGTGGTTTTTATCCGAAATTCCCTTGATATAATATCCGAAGCTCTCGCGCATTTCAGGCGGCATGTCAATTCCGTATTTCTGTTCCATCAGGTAGCCGATGCCGCCCTTGCCCGACTGGCTGTTAATCCTGATAACGTCGCCGTCATACTGCCTGCCCACATCCATGGGGTCAATGGAAAGATACGGCACGTTCCAGTATTCGGGGTTCTTCTCCCCTCGCCATTTCATGCCCTTTGCTATGGCGTCCTGATGAGAGCCTGAGAATGCCGCAAAGACAAGCTCGCCGCTGTAGGGCTGCCTTTCGTATACGCTCATCCCGGTAAGCTTTTCATAAGCCTTTGTGATTTCGGGAAGAGACGAAAAATCAAGGCGCGGGTCTACTCCGTGCGACATCATGTTCATGGCAAGCGTTACAATATCGACATTCCCGGTGCGTTCGCCGTTTCCGAACAACGTCCCCTCGATTCTGTCGGCTCCGGCTAGAATGCCGAGCTCCGCATCGGCGACGGCGCATCCCCTGTCATTATGGGGATGCAGGGAAATTATAACGTTCTCCCTGCATTTTATATTTTTGCACATATATTCAATTTGCGAGGCGTAAACGTGGGACATGCTTTCGGCGACGGTAACGGGAAGATTTATAATAACTTTATTTTCAGCGGAGGGCTGCCAGATGTCAATAACGGCGTTGCAGACTTCAAGCGCGAATTCCGGCTCCGTTCCGGTAAAGCTTTCGGGGGAGTATTCAAAACGGAAATTCCCGGCGGTTTTTTCCCCGTATTCCCTGCAGAGCTTCGCCCCGAACCTTGCGATTTCAATAATTTCCTCCTTTGACTTGCGGAAAACCTGCTCGCGCTGGGCGACGGAGGTCGAGTTATAAAGGTGCACAACGGCGTTTTTAACGCCCTTCAAAGCCTCGAACGTCCTGGCTATGATATGCTCGCGCGACTGGGTGAGAACCTGTACTGTGACATCGTCCGGAATCAGGTTCTTTTCAATGAGGGCGCGGCAGAATTCATATTCCGTTTCCGACGCGGCGGGAAAGCCTATTTCTATTTCCTTGAAGCCCGCTCTGACAAGGCAGTCCCAGAACTCCAGCTTTTCCTCAAGCGACATGGGTATAATCAAAGCCTGGTTTCCGTCGCGCAAATCAACCGAACACCATCGTGGAGCCTTATCGATATAATCCTTTTTTACCCAGTCGAAGCAGTCGGCCGGCGGCATAAAATAACCTCTCGTATACTTCTTATAATTCATAATAACAACCCCTTCCGGAAGTTTTGTATATTACATAACTCCCAAAGCCTGAAACTTTGTTCCGGACTTAAAATATATTAATATTTATATGAAAAATGTAAAAACAGAAATAAAAAAGCCCCCATCTCTTAAATAAAGAGATGAAAGCATATACTTCCATGGTACCACTCTTGTTCTGATATAAAATACCAGCGCTCATCCGTATCCCAGTCAGTAAGCGAAAGACGTCCGAATACGTTTCTCTGTAACGGGAGAACCCGACCGCAAGCCTACTAAACCCCCGTTATAAAGGTTTTTCAGCCGATTGCTCAAGGATGAGTCATGACTGCTCCACAATGCCGTTTCTCACCGGACAACGGCTCTCTGATAAAATGAAAACAGCTTTTATTCCTGTCATAGCATTTTTAATATTAACAGTATTATAACACCGTCAAACCGTTTTGTCAAGTATTTACCCATAACATTTTTTCATACGGCCTATAACCTGTGCAAAATTGCTTGCTTTCAGAATATACCCCTGTTATTGACGCCGGAATTTACCGTTTGTTTTTAATATTATCTTGATATATATTCATATATATACTATAATGTACTGGAGAGGATTCACACGACCGCTCTGACAATACCATTATCAGCTTTATATCTTCTGCCGAGATGAAAGGAAATAAATTCGAAAACTCCGTTTTCGAATTGGGAGTTTCGCCCCGAGGAGCGAAACATCCCGGAAAGGAAATAAAATGAAAAATGAACTGAAACACCCTATCCGGTTGGCCCTTACCTTTTATGCTATATGTTTTCTTTTCCGTGCCGAAGAATATTTTATCATAAGAACCGACCAGAGCATAATAGGCGAGGCTTTTATCCACAAGCTCATAGGAATAGGGCTTCTTGCCGCCGCCCTTCATTTCCTCGGATACAAATGGAGCGGCATAGGCTTCCGTAAGGATAATGCCCTTAAGGAGACCTGCTTCGGACTGCTGTTCGGAATTGCGGTTTTTGCCGTAGCATACGGCTTTGAAATGATTATAAACAGCCTGAACGGCAAAAATCCGTCCCTTGAATTCTATCTTACCAGCTATTCGGTCGAAGGCAACAACGCAATGCGGAGCGGAGCGGTCTTCATCTTAATATGTATTTTAGGGAATATTGTCAACGTAGTCATGGAGGAGGGCGTTTTCCGCGGTTTGTTCGTTAAAATTGCCGAAAATAAATATTCATTTATAAAGGTATGTATATTTTCTTCCCTGCTGTTCGGTTTCTGGCATATTATTTCGCCATTAAGGAACGCATACGACGGCGTTCAGTCACCGGCAGGCGCTTTTATGATGGGGCTTATGCTTGTCGGAACAAGCGCGCTGGCAGGCGCCCAGTACGTTATGCTGTTTAAAATGACGGGCGGCCTGTGGATGCCGATGGCATTTCATTTCGTAAACAATACGTCCGTCAACCTGCTTCATGTCGTGACCGATTCGGGCGCCGACGAGCTGCAGACCATCCGGCTCACCATTACCGGTACTCTTTCATTCGTTATCGTACTTATAATGTTCCTCCTCAGCCGTAAAAGGAAGAACCGGGATGCCGTTCAGCCGCAAAAATCCGGGCTGATATGAAATTTTAACGCCCGCTTTTTCAGGTTTCAATCATGTGAATAACTCCTGGTTTATGGCTTTTGCTTTGATGAAACTGATAATACTTAATATAAATTTTTATAATTCATACTTCATAAGGAGAAATATATTTTGAATATTACTGATGATAACAAGATAATACCTCAACCTCATGAAATTTTATACCATGCAGAAGAATTCAGAAAAGCGGCGAAACGACTGAAAGGCGAGGAAGAATTAAATCAAAAACTTATTACAATTCCGTATTGTGTATATTCTGCTTTTACAGTTGAAATCTATCTTAAATATTTATTATATGTTAATGAAGTAAGTATGGAAAAACTTAAAAGTCATAATTTATATAATTTGTTTTGTCATGATATAATGAGTAAGTATAGAGAACAAATTATTCAAAAAACACTGCTTAAAATAGATTTTCCAGATTTTAATAAAGAAGAATTTTATAAGCAATTAAAAAAATTTAAAAACGCTTTTAATATCTTAAGATATGCTTATGAGTACTCAATAGTATCATATGGTAATTTCCTTGAACTACTTGCTGATTCGTTAAGTGAAGTATGTAAAGAAAATTATTAATCGGATAAGTACCAATTTCTTATTACTCTACTGAATCCATGCCTTATAACGGTAACACGGACATTGTTCCCGCATATAATGAAAAGAAGTTTTATGCGGGAGAGATGATATGTCGTGGTTTTATGAGTTGAATCCTGTTTTGCAGGGTTTGTTCGCTACATTGTTTACATATTTTATTACGGCTCTGGGAGCCGGTTTGGTTTTCTTCTTCAAGACAATGAACCAGAAGGTTCTGGATATGATGATGGGGTTCGCGGCAGGGGTAATGATAGCCGCTTCCTTCTGGTCGCTTTTAGCCCCCGCAATCGAGCTTTCGGCAGAACTGGGAGGAAACGCGTGGCTCACCGCCTCGGCAGGCTTTATGTTCGGGGGGGCTTTTGTCATAGGAACCGACATGGCTCTGTCTAAGGCAGAGCTTATACGTTCAAAGGGTTCGTCAGTGAAACGTTCAATACTTCTTACAGCCGCCGTGACGCTGCATAATATCCCCGAAGGCCT
Source organism: Ruminococcus sp. UBA946 (assembly GCA_002293295.1). GTDB lineage: Bacteria > Bacillota > Clostridia > Oscillospirales > Ruminococcaceae > UBA946. Next base: position 28,345 of record DBCY01000072.1, read on the forward strand.
TGCCATCGGCGTGGCGTTCGGAAGCGCTGCCATCGGAATCGAGGGTTCGTCCGCCCAGAGCGCCTTTATGCTGGCTCTCGGAATAGGGCTTCAGAATTTCCCCGAAGGCGTCTGCGTGGCTATGCCGATGCGAAGGGACGGAGCCAGCCGTCTGAAAAGCTTTTTTGTCGGGCAGTCGTCCGGTATCGTTGAACCGCTGGCCGGGGTTCTGGGCGTTTTGTTCGCGCTTTCCATGAGGAACGCCCTGCCGCTTGCCCTGTCGTTTTCCGCGGGGGCTATGATTGCCGTGGTATGCTCCGAACTGATTCCCGAATCGTTCAAGGACAACAAAACCATCGCCGCCTTCGGAGTCCTTTCCGGATTTGCCATTATGATGATTCTTGACGTGGCTTTCGGATGAGCATTCCTGAAAGTTTTTAAACACTGTCCGAGAGTAATTCTCCGGCAGTGTTTTTTATGCGCAAATACAATATAAATCCGGTTTTGACCCGTTGTATGCTGTGATACTGACAGCCGGAGCTTGAATATACATAATATACAAAACATAAGTTTTTATATATTGTAATGTGTATAAACTGTTTATTTTACTTAAAGGTTTAAGTAAACTTATAACAGTTTTTTGTGTGTTTTCACCATAAAAATACTAAAATTTACTTGACATTGTCCGCTCTAATTGTTATAATAATTGTGTTACCCTATAATATGTAAATATATATTACTGTTAGAGGCTTTTCGGACGGAAAAAATTAGTTTATCAGTTTATTGTTTATTTGTTACGCCATTGAATTTTTTTGAAGGGTGGTCAATGAGTTGCCGAAAAAAGCTAATCTGAAAAGAATTCTGTCAACTATCCTCGCTGTTTTGATATGCCTTCCCGCTATGACGCCGTTTGCCGCATTCGCTGAAGAAGGTGTTGTTACGGCGGATGAAAACGTTACCCCGGCTGAATTTGAGAGGCAGAAAACTTACAGCGATTATTATGACGAAATCCAGGGCGTTCCCCGCCCCGACGAAGAGGCGCCGTTCATTTATACCGGCGCGCGCGACGAAGCGGAGGTGACTGTCGGCGCGTACGAGGGCGCCGAGGACGTTATTATCTGGTCAAATCAGTTCGGTACGCTGGACTTTGAGGTGGATGTCCCCCAGGCGGGAGCCTATAATATTGAAATTTCATATTTCCCTATTCAGGGCGGTAATGTTACATCGGAGGTCTCCGTGCTTCTTGACGGGGTTTCGCCGAATGAAACCTCCACCCGTGTGGACCTCCCCCGTATCTGGACGTCCGCATATCCGATATCTTCGGATTCAAAGGATAATGATATACGCCCGCCTCAGATTGAATCGCCGCGATGGGTGACAACGCCCCTTAAGGATTCCGACGGGCTTTTTAACACTCCCCTGCTGTTCAATTTTGAAACGGCAGGCAAGCATACGGTTTCGCTGAGTTCGGAAAAAGCGTCCCTAGCCATTGCATATATAAAGCTTTACAATGAAAAGGCATATCCCGAATATGTAAAGCCTTCTCAGACTGAACTGGATATGAATGCCGGAGCAGGCGTTATAAAAATCCAGGGTGAGAATTATTCGTACACCAACAGCCAGACCCTGTTCCCTACCGCAAACAGAGGCGATTACACCACCGAGCCGTCAGACCCGACGAAACAGCGTTACAATACAGTCGGTCTCGATACATGGGATACCGCGGGGCAGGCAATTACATACAGCCTGAACGTACCCTCGGACGGTTACTATAAAATAGGAATAAAGGCAAGACAAAACGACCTTCGCGGCATGTATTCCAACAGAAGGCTTTACATAGACGGAGAGGTTCCGAATGAAAAGCTGTCGCAAATAAAATTCAATTTTGACACGGACTGGTTTACCGCAGTTCCCGAGGATGAAAACGGAGAACCCGTCTATATTTACCTTACGCAGGGCAAGCATGAGCTTTCCCTTGAGGTTATCCCGGGCGAAATAGGCGAATCAATGCGAAAGCTTGATGAAATTGTTTACGAAGCCAATCAGTATTATATGGAAATACTGATGATTACAGGACCCAACCCCGACAAATATACCGATTATTTTATCCACAGGGAGATTCCCGATATTCTTCCCGCCTTTGAGCGTATTTCAAAATCACTCATTGACGAGCAGGCAGCCATTGAATCACTTTCTAACCAAAGGGGTTCGGAAGCCGCCGTGCTTGAAAGGTTCGCCGATATTCTAAGCAAGTGCGTGGAGAGAAACACCAGAATCCCGACAATGATTTCCAACGGCGCGATTAAGAACAATGTTGCCGCCGTCTCGTCGTGGATGCGCAAATACCGTTTCCAGCCGCTTGAAATTGATTTTATCGAGCTTGCCCCCGCTGAAAAGGATTTTACTCCCGTGAAGAGAAATTTCTTCAAATCGTTCGCTTATAACTGGAAATCCTTCTTCGGCTCATTTTTCGAAGACTATACCATTCTTTCCGATATTAACCAGGATTCGGTAAATGTATGGGTTTCTCTGGCAAGGGACCAGACAAATGTGGTTAAACAGCTTACCGAAGCGGAATTTGCCGCCGAGTATGATTCAAATGTTTCCGTCAACCTTGTTCAGGGTGCTATAATGGAGGCTGTACTTGCGGGAAAGGGTCCTGACGTCGCGCTGTTTATAGGCGGCGAATTCCCCGTAAACCTAGCGATGAGAGGTCTTGTCGCCCCCTTCAACGATATGGAGGGATTCGACGAGGTTATGTCCAGGTTCCATGAGAACGCAGCCGTTCAGTATACATATGACGGCAAGGTTTACGCCATTCCCATCCAGCAGACCTTCCCCATGATGTTTTACCGCAGGGATATGCTTGCCTCGGTCGGTATAACGGAACCTCCCGAAACATGGGATGAGCTTATTGACATGCTTCCCGCAATTCAGCGGGCTTATATGCAGCCGGGGCTTGTGCTGCCCGCCGCGGCTACGTCGGCGACGGAAAGCGGACATACATTCGCTCTGCTGATGATGCAGAACGGCATGAATTATTATAATGAAGAACAGACGGTCACCAATTTTGAATCCCAGACTGCTGTTGACGCTTTTGCAAAATGGACTGATTTCTACAATATATACAAGTTTGACCAGACCTACGACGCATTTACAAGGTTCAGAACGGGCGAGGCGCCGATTGTTATTCAGGGATACAGCGGTTTTTACAACCAGCTTACCGTTGCGGCTCCCGAAATTTCAGGCCTTTGGGACTTTACTTCAGTCCCCGGCACGCTCAGGGATGACGGAACGATTTCACATGCCGCAAACTCAAACGGCGCCGGAGCCATAGTCCTTTCCGACTGCCGGAACAAGGAAGCCGCATGGGAATATATCAACTGGTTCACTGAAACTGACACGATGGTTTCCTACGGTCTTAACGTAGAAGGCGTGCTGGGTCCTCTTGGACGCTTCGAATCGGCAAATACCGAAGCGCTTAAAAGGCTCAACTGGTCGCAGAAGGATTTGGGTAAAATCCTTGCCCAGATGGAAGAGCTTGAAGAAATTCCGATTATCCCGGCTTCCTATGTTGTAACAAGAAGCATTATGAACGCTTTCCGGGCGGTTGTCAACGAAAAGTGGAATCCCCGCGAATCACTTAGATGGTATAACATTGATATCAACAGTGAAATTACAAGGAAACGGCAGAATTTAGGTATTGATTAACCGGTCTTAAAAGCTGTGTGCTGTATAGTGTTCAGCGGTCAGTGAACAGATTCTGTATTTATACTGACCGCGAACAGCCGGTATCTTATAACAGCGTTTAAAGTTACAATATAATAATAAAAACATACCGCCGCAGGCGGTNNAATTGTTAATTGTTAATTGATACAGTCACTGTCAATTAAAATATTATAGAATTGGAGGGGGTATCCCTTGGCTGAACTTACACCGCAAAAGGAAATACTGCTGCGTTCTGAAAAAAAAGTATCCTTCAGGGAATATTGGTCTTATACCGGTCATGAAATGAAACGCAATTATGTTTGTTACCTTATGCTGCTTCCTTTTATGATTTTTTTCTTCCTTTTTACCGTCGTTCCGGTAGTAATGTCGCTCCCTATTGGTTTTACCGATTTTGATATGGCTCATTTCCCGCCTAAATTTGTGGGACTGCAGAACTTTTATACCCTATTTCTGGAGGATGACGTCTTTATAGGCTCCATAAGCACAACGCTGGTAATAGCGATTTTTACGGGACCTGTAAGCTATCTTATGAGTTTTCTTCTGGCTTGGCTGATAAACGAGCTTCATCCCTTCCTGAAAACACTGTTCACACTGATTTTTTACGCGCCTTCAATGGCGGGCAACATATTCTTTGTATGGCAGCTGATTTTTTCGGGCGACTCCTACGGTTATCTTAACGCCATCATATCGGAGCTGGGCTTTTCGACCGGCGCCATTCAGTGGCTGACAAATACGCAGTACGTTCTTACCTGTGTAATTATCGTACAGCTGTGGATTTCGATGGGCGCAGGGTTTCTTGCAATGCGGGCAGGCTTTCAGAGCATTGACAAGACAATGTACGAGGCAGGCGCGATTGAGGGAATCAAAAACCGCACCCAGGAGCTTATATACATAACAATCCCTTCAATGGGACCCCAGCTTATGTTTGCGGCGGTTATGCAGATTATATCCGCATTTACCGCGGATATTGTGGGCAGGAGCCTTGCCGGCTTCCCCTCAACCGATTACAAGGTTCATACGATAATGACCCATGCATACGATTACGGCTGGGTCCGTTACGAAATGGGCTACGCGTCCGCGATATGTTTTATTCTGTTCCTTGTTATGCTTCTTTGCAACAGATTAATCCGCCGTATTCTCGGCAAATATATGAACTAGGATTGGGGTGAGCATACTTTGAAGAAAAAGAATTTAAAACCGTCGGAGCTGCAGGCGCAGATTGAACTTGAAAACGCCGCCGCGCTCGAAGCATTAAAAAGGCGGCGTGAAAAAGAACACAGGAAAATGGAGAAATCAAAGGGTTCTAACAAACGCGTCGGCAAAACATGGGTTCAGGATATCTGGATTATGATACTGCTCACAGTTCTAGGCTTATTTATGCTTGCGCCTATTTATTTCGCGGTTATCACTTCATTCAAGCCTGTCCAGGAAATTTTCATAATGCCTCCGCTGCCCTATGCTATTGACCCTACTTTTGAAAACTTCGTCGACCTTTTCCAGGTGGCTGCAAATTCCTGGGTTCCCTTCTCAAGAAACGTTTTCAACAGCTTCTTCGTAACTATTACTGTCACCGTGCTTCATGTGCTTTTTGCCTGCACGGCGGCTTACGTTCTTTCAAAATGCAGGTTCCCCGGAGTAAAGATGCTCAACAAGCTGGTTGTTATGGCGCTTCTTTTTAACAGCACAGTTACATATATCATGCAGTACATGGTTATGGCAAGAATGGGTATGATTAATACATACTGGGCGCTTCTGCTTCCGCTTATCTCCTCTTCCATGGGCTTGTTCCTTATGATTCAGAGTATCGGTCAGATACCCGATTCGATGATCGAGGCGGCAAAGGTGGACGGAGCATCCCATATGAAAATCTGCTGGGGAATTGTAATGCCCAACTCAAAGCCCGCGCTTATGACAATTATCATCTTCCAGTTCCAGGCTGCGTGGAACGCAACCGGAGGTTCTTTAGTATATGATGAGGCCCTTAAAACGATACCGACCGTCGTTCAGCAAATTGCCGCCGCCGGTATTGCAAGACAGGGCGCTATTGCGGCTTCCGCCGTTGTGCTGATGATACCGCCGCTTGCGATTTTTATAGCGGCGCAGAGTAATGTTATGGAAACCATGGCTCATGCGGGAATGAAGGATTAGCCGTAAAAGTAGCCGCCATGCTTCGCATGGTCACAATAATAGAAAATGGGTGATAATATGTCGGGCTTAAGCAAAAAGCTTGTTTCAATTATGACGGCTGCGGTTATATCCGGCAGTCTGCTTACAGTACAGACCTCCGCCATCGAGGCATATAACCCCTACAGTTATGACAATTGGGGCGACCCCGTTTCATCTCAGGTAGGATATACCGCCGAAAAATTCGTCGACGGTATCACGATGGGATGCGGGTCTTTTGTCGAACCTGCCGATTTATATATTTCATATGACAATCTGATGTATATAGCTGACCGGGGCAATAACAGAATCGTCATTGCTGATTTGGACTTGAATTATATCCGCGAAATGAAGGAATTTTCATACGGCGGGGAAACCCTTACCCTCAACAGACCTCTGGGGGTGTTTGTAGACCAGTATACAGGCTTCATTTATATCTGCGACACAGATAACAGCCGAGTGCTAAAATGCGATACCGAAGGCAACGTTGACAGGATTTTCGAAAAGCCGGTCAACGAGCTTTATGAACAGGAGCTTACCTTTAATCCTAATAAAGTCTGCGTCGATAAAGCCGGAAACGTCTATATTGTTATAAGGTCAATTACCAGAGGCGCGGTTATGTATGACAAAGACGGGGAATTTCTCGGGTTTTTCGGAGCGAATGCCGTTGAGCAGACTGCCGAGGTTCTTTCCAACGCTTTCTGGAACCTTATTTCAACCGAGGACCAAAGAGCCCGTACGAGAAGGAATATTCCCGTGGGATTTACCAATTTTGATATTGACGACGACGGTTTTATCTATACGGTAACCGATTCGCAGGAAACATCCACCGATTTGCTTAAAAAACTTAACCCCCGGGGAAATAATATCATCGATTCGCTCGGCGTCGACAATGAATTCTTTTTCGGGGACATACCGCCCACATACTGGTCAATATACGCAAAGAGGTCCAGCCTTACCGATATTGACATAGGTCCTAACGGTGAAATCAACATTCTCGACTTCCAGCACGGGCGGATTTTCCAGTATGACAAGGAATTATGGCTTTTGTTTATAATGGGCGGCTCCGGCGAACAGCTCGGAACCTTCCGTTCGGCTACCGCAATAGAAAGCTATGATGACAAGCTTTATGTGCTTGATTCAAGAAAAAACAGTATAACAGTGTTTGAAAGAACGGTTTTCGGCGATATTGTAACGGAGGCTTCAAATTATTATAACGAAGGTCTTTATGCCGAATCGCTTGAACCGTGGCGGAACGTACTGAAATATGACGGAAACTATGTAAGGGCTTATATTGGAATCGGGAACGCCCTTTATAATAATTTCCAGTATGAAGAGGCTATGGAATATTTCAGGATTTCATTGTCACAGGGCTATTACGCAAGGGCGTTTGAAGGTTTCCGCGACCAGTGGCTCAAGAAGAATTTCAATAACATCCTGTTTGTTATTATTGGTATAATAGTAATTTGGATTACCCTGAGAATACTGTTCAAAAAGGGTATCATAAAAATCATAAGACCAAATAAAGGGAGGTTTTAGCCTATGATGGATTTAACACAGGGACAGTTTGTTAAACACGTTCTGACTCATCCCTTTGAAGGTTATGAGGACCTCCGCTGGAAAAAAAGCGGTTCGATGGCAATTGCCTGGGGAATAGTCTTCCTGCTGTTCGTTCAGCAATTTGCCTACAGCCGTTTCTACGGCTTCCAGTATTATGTCGAATATGAAAAAATATTCAACATTATGCCTTACTTAATCCGAAGCGTTATTCTGTTCCTTACATGGGTCGTTGCCAACTGGGCAATGTGCACGCTGTTCGACGGCGAAGGCACAATGAAGAGGATTTTCATCAACAGCGCCTATGCGTTAATTCCCTATATTTTAAGTTACCTTATCGGAACGTTTATTTCTCATTTCCTTGTTATGGACGAATTTGTTTTTATTGAGCTTATCCAGATAGCCGGAACCTGCTGGACATTCGTCCTTATGATTTCAGCGATGAAGGCAGTCCATCAGTTCAGTTTCATTAAAACAATCGTGCTTATCGCCCTTACAATCGTTGCAATGATTGCCATTCTGTTCCTTCTTGTTTTGTTGTTAACGTTATTTCAGCAAATTCTGATTTTCATACTGTCGGTATATACTGAATTGTCCTACAGGCTCAGAGTCTAGTATTTAATGAAAAGTGGTGAAAACTATGCGGTTAAAACTTAAAAAGCTGCTAGCATGTATTTGCTGTGCTGCGTTTATTTTCCCGGTTCTTACAACGTCCGTAAGCTCGGAGGATACCGGTGAACCGGAAATTGAGGAAACAGCTGAGGAAGAGGAAGAAGAAGCCGCCGACCCCGACGCCGTGCCCCGGACTGAGGATGAAGCAATGGCTCTTATGGAGCTGGTTGCCGAAAATGACAATATGGCTCTTTATCTGAATGAAGACGAGGCAGCCATCGCGCTTGAAGATAAGAACACCGGTGAAATATGGTGGTCAAATCCGATAAACGCTGATACTTCAATTGGAAAAAGGGCTCAGATTCAGGAGCTTAAAGCAGGCATGACGCTTATTTACGGCGAGATTTCAAGAAGAAGAAACACCACCGCAAACAGCGTCGCCAGGGGCAGGGTCAGATATAAAAAAATCGAAAACGGTATTGAAGCGACATATACTTTCGCTGTCGCCAAAATAACCATTCCGGTTACATATACCCTTGAAAGCGACCATCTGAAGCTTCATGTAGACAACACCGCAATTACAGAGGAGGATTACGACAAGATTACGACTAATCTTGCCTTTATGACAACCTTCGGAGCGGCGGATGATACGGAGGAAGGTTATTTTGTCATCCCCGACGGAAGCGGCGCGGTGATAAATTTCAACAACCAGAAAACAAGTTACAGGATTTATTCGGGCGATGTTTACGGCAGGAATATTACGCCGATAGAAACAACGGCGCCGTCTGTGGTTCAGAATGTTTTCCTCCCTATGTACGGAATTGTCAAGGGAAATTCAGGCATGATGGTTGTCGCCGACAAGGGGGATACCTGCGCTTCAGTAAACGCATATGTTTCGGGTCAGAACAGCACCAGCTACAATTCCTGCTATTTCGACTTTAATATACGGACTTCCGACGAATATTTAATGGGCGGAGACGCAAATCCTCTCAGGGTATTTGAAAAGAGGGGCATTCTCGTACCTGAAATAGAAGTGCGTTATTATCCTGTTTCAAATCCTGAAAAAACTCAGATTGATTATGTTGATATTGCAGGTAAATACAGGGATTACCTCACAACTGACTACGGAGTTTCCCAGTCCGAAGCGGTTAATAATTCCCCGCTTTATATCGATTTATTCGGAGGAGTTGTGAAAACCGAACCTATTCTGGGTATCCCCGTTCAGATGGCATATGAAGCCACCAGCTTTGACGAAGCGGCTGATATTCTTGAAAAGCTTAAAACACTGGGAGTCGACGATATGGTCGTTAATTATAACGACTGGACTTCCGCAAACATAAAGCAAAAGGTAGCTGACAAAGCGAAGCCGGCGCCGATTCTCGGCGGTAAAAAAGCATTCGGCAGGCTTAATGATTATGCCAAGGCAAACAATATTTCAATTTATCCCGCCGTTGACAACCTTACCTTTAAATCGGGAAGCGGGTACTTCACAGTAACGGATACTGCAATCCGCGTTTCCAACGCATATTCAAGGCAAATCATGTACGACCTTGCGCATGGTATTGAAAACCAGTTTTATGACCCGCTTTCGCTTCTTAGTCCGTCCAAGTATGAAAAGATTTTCAATAATCTTTCCAAGACCTACAGCAAGGAGGGCATTACTAATATTTCCCTCGGTTCGTGGTCGTCAAAAATCTACGGGGACTACGGCAGAAAAGCCGTTTCAAGGGAAATGGCAAAGGATTATATCCGAAGCGGCTATGAAAAGCTTAATACGGAGGTAGGTTCAATCCTTGCCGATTCCGCAAACGCATATGTACTGCCGTATGTGGACCATATTACAAACGTACCGCTCAGCTCTAGTAAATTTGACCTTTTCGATTATGAAATTCCTTTCTATCAGATTGTTATGCACGGAATAAAGCCCTATTCAACAACCCCCGTGAACGGAGACGCCCAGGTTGCGGAGATTATATTAAGAGGAATCGCATCGGGCAGCAATATGCAGTTTGATTTCGTTGCCGAGGAAGCAATCGAATTAAAGGATACGCTGTATGACGCTCTTTTCTATGCTAACAATGATTATTGGATTGAAGACGCAGCCGGCTGCGCAAAATTTGCCGATGATATTCTGGGCGACGTTTCCGGTCAGATAATTACGGATTACAATATTTTATCCGATACGACGATTGAAACCGTATATGAAAACGGCACAAAGACGGTTGCGGACCTTGACGCCCTCACCGTTACAAAGAACGGCACGGTTTATAATCTCAGCGATTATGTAGGAAAGGGGGTTATCGGCGGATGAGAAAGCTACATTTATCGTATGAAAAGAAAAAAGGGCTTTACGGCTACGGCTTTATAGCAATATGGTTCATCGGAGCTCTGATGTTCTTTATAGTCCCGCTTATTAATTCCTTTATCTATTCATTCAATGACGTTACCCCCGAAGTAGGTTACCTTTCCAAAACATGGCTGGGGCTGAAGAATTATAAGGACGCCTTTATGCTTGACCCCAATTTCAGGCAGTACCTTGTAGAAGCTTTGCAGGATATGGCTTTGAAGCTTCCCGTTATAGTTGTTTTCTCAATGTTCGTCGCAATTATCATTAATCAGAAATTCAAGGGCAGAACATTTGCCAGAGCCGTTTTCTTCATGCCGGTTATTATCGCAACAGGCCCCGTATATGCGATTATTACCGGAAATCTTGAGACCAACGGCAATAACAGCGCCCAGCAGTTTACAACCATGTTTGAAACAGACATGGTTGACCAGCTTCTTGAATTTATCGGTATCTACGGTTTCGGTACGACTTTTACTGAAATGCTCGGCAATCTTACCTCGGACATCCTGAATCTTGTCTGGAACTGCGGTATTCAGATTATCATCTTCCTTTCGGCTTTGCAGGGAATACCCGATACCGCCAAGGAAGCCGCAGCTATCGAAGGCGCAACCTCATGGGAATTTTTCTGGAAAATAACCCTCCCCTATGTTTCGCCTATGATACTGGTTAATATAGTTTATACCGTTATTGATACTTTCAGAGACCCGACAAACCTTGTAATGGAACGTATTCTTGCCGTTCAGTCGGACTGGAGGTACGGATACTCCGCTGCGATGGCATGGAGCTATTTCGGTATTATACTTGTGGTTCTCGGAATAATTTTCGCTGTTATGAACAAGCTCGTCTGGTACGAGAATGAGTAAGGGGGTCAGAGTTTTATGGCACAGGCAAAAGCTTTAGACGGTTCAATGTCAGCCGGTATTCAGAAAGATTCAAAACGTAATAAGAAGCATCATGACCCCAAATTGACGCCAAAAGAACGAAGGGAACGTTTTAAAAAGCGCCTTGAATATCTGACGCCTGCTGAACAGAAATATCTGAAGAGAAAAAGGATTGTAGATGCGGTTTGGCCTATATTCAGAGCTATTATTGTATTCGGGTTGTGCTTTATAATTCTCTATCCGTTAATTTTCATGCTTTCGGTAGCTTTCCGCCCGCGCGCGGAAATGAACGACCCGACAATAATGTGGATACCCAAAACATTTACCCTTAATAATATCAAAGATGCGATAAGAGCCATGGATTTCTGGAAAACACTCGGAAACACCCTATTCTTGAACATCGGGTGTTCGCTTGTTCAGGTTGCTACATGCGCAGTAACGGGATACGGCTTTGCGCGCTTTAAGTTCAAGGGCAAAAGCATTCTGTTCTTTATTGTAATCCTGATGATACTCGTACCTCCTCAGATTATCCTTATTCCGCAGTATATGTTCTTCCGTTATTTCAATCCTTTCTGGATTTATAATGCGATAACAGGCAGCTATATCAATTTTATCAATACCGCCGTAACGATGTATATGCCTGCCGTAACGGCAAACGGAATCAGCGCCGGACTGTTTATATTCCTTTTCAGGCAGTCCTTCAGAAGCCTTCCTATGGAGCTTGAGGACGCGGCATATCTTGACGGCTGCTCGCCCTTCATGACGTTTTTAAGGGTAATGGTGCCGAATGCCGGTTCCACTTTCCTGACGGTATTCCTGTTCTCGGTCGTATGGTACTGGAATGATTATTATGTGAGTACGTCATTCTTTACCGACAACCGTACGGTTGCGCTTATGCTTAAAAACCTTGACGCCAACCTGACGAGGATTATTTTTGACAACGGCAATATACAGGTTAATGTCCGGGAGTTGATTGTATGGATGGAGGCGGGCTGCCTTATCTCCATAACGCCTATACTTATAATGTACATAGCGCTGCAAAAGAATTTCACTGAGGGTATAGCGCGCTCCGGTCTGACGGGTATGTAATACTAGTATTAATTAACAATTAATAATTAACAATCAACAATGGCGGTATACCGCCTGCGGCGGTATGATTTCTATTGATATATTGTATCAAGAAGTATTGCGAAAAAGCTCTGCTTTTTCGCAATGGAAACAGACAAGTCCGTTCCGTACGCATTATATAATTTATGGGGGTAACTGTGATAAGAAATTACTGCGGTTGCCCCCGTTTAATTTATTCAGAGCCGGTTTAGGGCTTTTTATACTAATTCCGCACTATCGGGGACAAAGGAGGTATATATTTGAAAAGTTCATCCGTGCTTTGGTATGAACAGCCGGCGGAGAACTGGGACCAGGCTCTCCCTGTCGGCAACGGCAGGCTGGGGGGAATGGTTTTCGGCAGACCGTCCGGGGAGCTTATCAAGCTTAACGAGGACAGCATATGGTCGGGTAAATTCCGTAAAAGGAACAACCCTAAAGCATATGATAACCTTGAAAAAATGCGGCAGCTTATCAGGGAAGCGAAAACGGCGGAAGCCGAGGCGCTGTGCTTTGATTCCTTTATGGGCGTCAACGAACAGCAGCGGCATTATCAGCTTCTGGGTGATTTTCATATCTGGCAGAACAATGTTGACGGTTATACGGATTACAGGCGGGAGCTTTCGCTTGAAGACGGTGTATCGCGAACCTTTTATACCGCAGGCGGCGTGAATTTTATCAGGGAGATTTTTGTGTCGGCGCCTGACGAATGCATGGTAATATGCATAAAAGCTGATAAAAAGGGAGCCGTTTCTTTAACTGCTGTTATAGACGGCCGCGACGACAGCTATGATAAAAATGAATATTATGATAACAAAACCGTAATTTTTACCGTTTCCGACGGAATTCCCTATGCTGCCGCGGTTTCATGCTCGGCAGAAGGCGGAAAGGCTTACACTGACTGTAACAGAATAAAAATTGAAAACGCCGATACAGCCGTTATTACAATTGCCTGTGAAACGTCATACCGCACGGGCAATTATGAAAACGCCGCTGTAACGAAGGCAAAGAACGCCCACAGGCTTTCCTATGAAAAACTACTCGAAAGGCATATCCGGGATTATAAAAGCCTTTATGACAGGGCGGGGATTTCGCTTGACGACAATTCGGAGGGGAATTCTTCACTGCCTGCGGATAAACGCTTACAGCTCGTTAAAGAGGGTAAAAAGGATAACAAGCTTATTGAAATGTACTTTAATTTCTCCAGGTATCTGCTCATTGCCGGTTCAAGGGCAGGAACGCTTCCTCTTAATTTACAGGGCATATGGAACAAGGATATGTGGCCTCCGTGGGGCGGAAAGTATACGATAAACATTAATACAGAAATGAATTACTGGGGTGCGGAAATTTCAAACCTTTCCGAATGCCATTTACCTCTTTTCGACCATATTGAGCGTATGCGGGAAAACGGGCGCGTTACGGCACGTGAAATGTACCGCTGCAAGGGGACGGTATGCCACCACAATACCGATATATGGGGTGATACCGCCCCGCAGGACAAATGGCTGCCTGCCACGATATGGCCAATGGGTATGGCTTGGCTGTGCCTTCATATCTTCGAGCATTATAAATTCACGCAGGACAAAGCTTTCCTTGCCGAGAAATATGACACTATAAAGGAAGCGGCTGAGTTTTTTGAGGATTTCCTTATTGAAGACGAAAGCGGGGGGCTTATCACAAGCCCCTCCGTATCCCCTGAAAATACGTATGTGACAAAGCTCGGTATAAACGGAACTTTATGCCAGGGAGCGTCAATGGACAGTCAGATTTTATACGAGCTTTTTTCTGCGGTTATTGAAGCGTCAGAAATACTTGGCATAGACGGTGAATATGCAGATTTTATCCGCAGTTTACGTTCAAGGCTCCCTGAACCTAAAACCGGACAGTACGGCCAGATTATGGAATGGGCTGAGGATTATAAGGAAGCCGAACCGGGACACAGGCATATTTCACAGCTTTTTGCATTATACCCGGCTGATATAATTTCGGTGCATAAAACACCGGAGCTTGCGGCGGCGGCAAAGGCTACCATAGACCACCGCCTTTCGCACGGCGGCGGTCATACGGGCTGGTCAAGGGCATGGATAATCAATATGTGGGCAAGGCTTCATGACGGCGTTAAGGTCAGCGAAAATATTTCGGCAATCCTTTCTCATTCCACCAACCCGAATATGTTCGATATGCATCCCCCGTTCCAGATTGACGGGAATTTCGGAGCGGGAGCGGGAATAGCCGAAGCCCTGCTTCAAAGCCACAGCGGTATTATAGAGCTTCTTCCGGCTTTGCCTCCCGAATGGAAAAGCGGCTCTGTTAAATCCCTTTGCGCAAGGGGAGGCTTTGATATTTCCTTTGAATGGGAGAGCGGAACCGTAAAGTGGTCGAGAATTTTATCCAAATCAGGGAATATATGCAAACTGTACAGCAAAACGCCTGTTTTAATAACCAACAATGGTGAAAACATAGAAGTTTCCCGAACCGGCTCTTCTTATACCTTTAAGACAAAAATAGGCGAAGAATACTTCATAAATTATTAATGAAATATCGGGTAATATATGCTACAATTTTATTGCTGTGTCCGATAAAAAAATAGATTGTAATATTGAAAGGCGGAAAAAAATGAAGAACAAGATTCTAAACGGCGATTCCATACCCAATATGCCCTGGCAGGACAAGCCTCAGGGCTGCAAGGAGGTAATTTGGAGATATTCCGAAAACCCTGTAATCAAGAGAAACCACCTTGATATGTCCAATTCGATTTTCAACAGCGCCGTTGTCCCTTTTGAGGGCGGTTTTGCGGGTGTTTTCCGCGTTGACGACAAGGCGAGGAACATGGAGCTTCACGCGGGATTTTCCAAAGACGGCTTAAACTGGGACATAAATGAAGATAAAATCGTATTTAAGACCGATATCCCCGAAATGGCAAGATTTCAGTACGGCTATGACCCCAGGGTGGTATTTATCGAGGACAGATACTATGTTACATGGTGCAACGCATACAGCCACAGACCTACTATAGGCTGTGCCTATACATATGATTTCAAGGAATTCGTGCAGCTTGAAAACGCGTTCCTTCCCTTCAACAGAAACGGCGTTTTGTTCCCGAGGAAAATCGACGGTAAGTTTGTAATGTTCTCCCGTCCTTCCGACAGCGGTCACACACCCTTCGGCGATATTTACATTTCACAGTCCCCCGATATGAAATACTGGGGCGAACACCGGCATGTTATGGGTCCGTCAAGGGGCTGGGAGTCCACAAAAATCGGCGCGGGTCCCATTCCGATTGAAACCGACCGCGGCTGGCTGATGTTCTACCACGGCGTTCTTACTTCATGCAACGGTTATGTATACAGCTTCTCGGCGGCTCTTCTTGATATTAACGAACCCTGGAAGGTTTTAAAGCGCGGCAACGAATACCTCATCAGCCCGCAGGCATACTACGAGTGCGTGGGCGACGTCCAGAACGTTACGTTCCCCTGCGCAAACCTTGTAGACGCCGAAACCGGCAGAATCGCAATCTACTACGGCTGCGCCGACACCTGCACAAGCCTCTGCTTCACAACGGTGGATGATGTTATTGACTACCTTGACAATCATTCGCAGGTTTAAAACGAGGAGTGAGGGGTCAGGAATCCAATGACAACAACTTAAGAAATTTTACTTTACAATAAGATTCC
>DBCY01000072.1:44406-51579 GCA_002293295.1 Ruminococcus sp. UBA946
TGCTTAAGTTGTTGACATTGGTCAGGAATCAGGAGTAAGGGTGATTCTTTCGGTTCTTAACCGCGTTAAAGTTATTGACAGACTGGTATAATGTATGAAAAAGGAGGGCTAAAACCCTCCTTTAATTATTTCTTTATGCGGTATATCTTCTTTTTACGGACTACCCTGAGCTTGTTGCTGTTCAGCATAATATCGGGGAGAACAGCCGCGGCAAGCAGACCTGAATTGAAATTCCCTGCGAATGAATCGGTCAGCCCGGCAAAAACCCCGGAAGAAATATCGGCAACCTGGTCCTTATAAATTACGAACGCAAAGGGCGAAAAATCAGAACACTGAAACTGTATGCACCAGATGTTGTCTGTTTCAATTACTGTGCTAGGAAGAATTTCCATCCTCGGTGCGTCTCCGTAAATATCAACGTCATTGCTTTCGTTAATATGTATTACCGATATGAAGTCCCTGTACTCGATAAGCTTGTCGGGGACGGGGATTGTTATTGTCACCGAATAACCGCTGTTCGGGCTGGTATGGATTCTCGTTCCGCTCAGATAACAGCTTATATCAAAGGGGAAGACGATAAAGCTTGAAAGCCCGTTTGCGTATCCTTTTAACACCTCCGTAACCGTTTCGGTCGAATCGTCGTTTACGGAGATATAAATGTCAACCGATTCGTTAAAGGCGTCATGGTTTGCGGCGGCTGAAATAAGCTCGCTGTGCGAAATGCCGTAAGGGGCGGTACCCTTGATATTAAGCTCCCTGTCGAGGTCAAAGGCTGAACCCGTGGTGGGGACGGCAGTCACCGGCAGTGAATAGTCGCCGTAAAATTTAACCCCGTTAATGGTTTTATAGGCGGCGACCATATAGGTGTATTCCTTGCCGTTTGTAAGACCTATATGGGAATATACCGTACCTGTTGTTATAGTAAGCGGCTCGAAGCTCAGTGCTGAGCTTGAATAAAGATAAACGACATAACCTTCCGCGCCCTCAACATCCGACCAGGAAAGGTCAATCTGCCTGTTGCCCGCCGTTGCTATAAGGTCGGCGGGGTTAGACATTGAAACGCCGATTTGGACTGTCCTCGACTGGGTGGGGTCTGAAAAGCTTCTTATACCGTTTATCGTCCTGTAGGCGACGGCGTAATAGGTCCATGTTTCACCGTTTCTGAGTCCCGAATGAACATACGGGGATTTCGAAACGTCAAACTGCAGAACCGTCCTGCCGTTTGATGCGTAAATTATATATCCGGATGCATTCGCGGAAGCCGTCCATGAAATCGTAGCTGAACCGTCGTTTGTAATTACATTGAAATCCCTTGGGGGGTCAACGGAGTTTCCTACAGTATAAGATACTCTTTCTGACGATTCACTGTAAATCGGACGGTCGGTAAATACTTTAAATGCTTCCACCCAAAAAGTCCAGATATCTCCCTTTTCCAGACCTGTCATTTCATAACTTTCTTTTGTTACTTCATGAGCCGGGAGAATTTCCCTTCCGCCAAGAGCTGTATGAAGCAGATATCCTTCAGCGCCTTCTACTTTGCTCCATGTTATAATAACGCCGGTTCCGTCCTTGTTCGGGGTTACGGTAACATCAATAGGTTTTCTCAGCTGAATACCTACTATAGCCTTGCAGGGATAAGATAAATCCGTATAAATTTTAGTTCCGTTTACGATTTTATAAGCTCTCACAAAATATGTCCATGTATCGGTGTTTGTCAGATTTCTATGTGTGTACGTAGTTGCTGTTCCGCTGTGGAGAACTCTTGTCCCGGCGGGAAGAGTATCAACAGTTCCCCTGACTGCATAGACTTCATATCCGGAAGCTCCTCTGACCGCATTCCATGTGATGGTAATCTGCCCGTCTTCTGATTTTGGCATCATTACATTTTCCGGTGGTGTAAAATCATCACCAATCGTTATAACACGGGGTGAGCTTGGTGTTGGTCTGCTGAAAATTTGTGCGCTTAACCCGACATTTGAGAACGGAATGCCATTTATTTCAGCATAAAGGGTTCTATCACTTTCCGTTTCAGATTTTACATTTTTAGCCGCGTAAATTTCAAATGAATATTTATCCTTACTGTTTAAACCGGTAATATTATATGAAGTACCGGTAAGGGGACCTATCCAATAAACATCACCCTCACCTGTATAAACACCGTTTTCGTGGTCGAAAG
This sequence comes from Ruminococcus sp. UBA946, assembly GCA_002293295.1. Lineage (GTDB taxonomy): Bacteria > Bacillota > Clostridia > Oscillospirales > Ruminococcaceae > UBA946. The sequence continues at coordinate 46,583 of DBCY01000072.1, forward strand.
TGTCTGTTTTGGTAACTTTAATATAATAAGCATTTGCGCTTGAACTAGGAGCTGTCCACGAAAGGTCAACTCGCCCGGTTAACTGTCCGTTTATCGTTTCTTCCTTGCTGCTTACCGTAAAAGTTGTCGGAGAACCAACCGCGATATTAAGAGTGTTGGATGCTGCACGCGATTGACCGTAAATTTCATTGCCGCCTGCACTTAAAACATATGGGATTACATAATACCAATATTTTTTACCGTTAATTTCAATCGATTCTGTTGTTGCTGACACTAACGGATATGTATAGTTCTGAGTATTTGCGGAACCGTTTGAAAGCATATCAACAAATTCACAATTTCCGGCTTCAACTTCGGATTCAAAAAATGTAAAATGATCGGTGGTACCGGGAATCAGCTGTTCCCCATCCGATTTATATATACGGAAACCGCTCACATTTCCGGTCCCTTTAGTCCAGTTAAGTCTTAACCTGTTAAGTGTATCGTCCGTATTAACCGTAAGCTGATTTATGCGGTTAGGAGTAACACTTACGGTTCTTGCATTAGTAACTGCCTGCGCCTCAACCCGCTTGGTATCAATAATGCCGGCGTTGTAGTTTGTCTGGGTATTTATATAATAATTACTGTCACCCCATGCATTATAGTATGCCACAACATAATAGGAATAAATTTCACCAGAACTTATTTTCTCATCAAAGTAAACATTAGAATTAGCGTCGCTTTGCGCAATAACATCGTAATCGCCAAGCTGTAGGCTGATAGGGTCAAGAGTGGCTCTGAAAACAGCATATTTCACAAGAGTATAATCAACATCAGGATATGGATCTTCTGATAAAGCTTCCCACTTCACCTCAACTCCTGGCGGATTATCTTCTATGGTTCCGGCGGGATAATAAGTAGCGGAGGTCATTTCTGCAAGCGGCAGCGATCTGTTCAAATCAACTGTTACCGGATTCACGCTTCCGTCGTCAACCACATGGAACGCTTCTGGTGCCGGAAGATTTGAAAGAGTGTATATAGGATCACCAGTATTTGTAAACTCAGTTATTATATCATATTTTTTTATAGGAATGTCAACACTTATTTTAACAGTGTATTCACCCGGAGTAAGCCCCGTATACGGAGATAGGTTATAAGGACGATTAGTAGTGGAAATGCCCTGTTGTGGTGTTCCAAATGTTGAAGGACCGCTGCCGTTCACATGATACCTTACATCACCGGGCATAACTCCCGTCCCCGCAAGCTCAGCGGCGTCGAAAGCGTTCCATGCAAGTCTTACAGCACCTTGCCCTTCTTTTACATCTGAAAAAGACATATGAAGTGCCTGTGCCGCGGTTAATTCGCCTCTATCAACCCAAGAACGGTTTCCGGACGTTGGGTCAGGCTCCAAAGCATCAGCAGGATTGGCTTCGTTATGATCGCGGATTGCTGTTAACAAATCATTAATTGAATTAAATGGTCCCATACTGTTAAACGCCGCCCCTGCCCTAATCCCGAAATCAGGCAATAACCCAAGCTCCCTCAGATTGCCAAAATCGGGCATAAACCCGGTAAAAAAGGCAATAACGAGGACAGAAGACAAAAGCCTTGCGATAAAGGGTTTTTTCCTGTAAATAATATCATCCTGCCGGCGGTTTTTCCGCCCTGCGGGTTTTTTATTATGTACAATCCCTAAAAAATTACCGTTCTTATCGGAAAGCATTATGTCAATATGACAGGCGATAAAGTAATAAAGCTTTATAAACGCCGCCGCAATAAAACAAAGCGGAAGCATAAGCGGACGCTTTTTTGAATAATCCGAAAGCCGCTTTAATACCCTCTTTTTTGTATTAAAATCTATCATAAATACCCTCCGTATAAGGAAATTATAAATACAAGTCTATTCCATGATATTATAACATATTTACATTATATTGTCCAGTAACTTACAGGGTAAAAATTGTACAAAAAAAAGCCTCAATATATCGCAGGTTCAATATATTACAGGATTTTATTCCCATTGCCGCAGCTCATTAAAGTAAAATAGCCCGCCTTTTTTAAAAAAGACGGGCTTTTTCAGCATTTAACCTATGAATTATATTTCCTCAATTACATCGTCAGCGTCAGGCTTGTCGGATGCGTTGTTTTCATCCGGGCTGACAGAGCATTCCTCACAGTCACAGTCCTCAAAATAGATTTCATCATCCTCGTCAAAGTCGTAATCATACTTCTCCAGCTCCTCGCGCTTCCTCATCGCATACATAGCGGCGGCGGCGCCGACAGCGGCGGATGTGACAGCCAGTAAAACCGCACCGAAACCCTTCATATAAAACATCTCCTTCAAATATACATTTTCTCCAAAGCAATTTAAAATATTACAGATATTATTTCTGTTTTAAAAAAATAAATTACTTTTATGAATTGGTAAGAATTAAATTAACAGTAACATTATACCATACATTCATTTATATTTCAATCCTTTTTTATAAAAAACAAATAAAAAAGCAGGACGCCAAGTCCCGCAAAATCAAATAAAATAAAAAAATATGTGTAGAACAAAAGAAAGGAGACAACAAAACGGATGTTAAACTATAATAAATAGAATCAGACGATTTCTAACATCAACTATATTATAAACCAAATTTAAGCATACGTCAACAGTAACTAAGCAAAAAAAACATTTTTGTAGAGTTGCACAAATTATTTAAGTTTTACCATATATATTTTCCAAATGATAAATAATTATCTAAATATAATATTTTTATTCCCTTATGAAAGTTAAAAATGAACGGGTAATACATTAACATCCCGTTCATTTTTATTTTTCGTTATCTATCGGCTGTTTAAAAATATAAAGTTATTAATCCATAAAGCTAATCCCTATAATCAGTTAATGANNGGTATACCGCCTGTGGCGGTATGATTTTTATTATTATATTGTAACATTTTAGGTGTTACGAGGTACTAGTATACGGTTAAATTAAGTTAAACTCTGCTCTGATATATTCATCATACATTATAAGATTTCCATTTTCATCTTGTTTGGTAGTATATCCTTTTTCATTGATTTCTCGGATTGATACCGTTACCTTAACGCGGTATATTCCCGGACTAAAATTATAATCAAAATTTGAAAGCGGCTGTGAAAAACTTAATATTCTATTGTCATTATTTTCCGGTGTGGCATAATCATCGAAAACCTCAATGTTGTAAGGTATGTTTATCAATTTACCTGATTCATAAACATAAAGTGAAAAATATGGATGACCGGTATATATTAATCCCTTATCGTCGTTTTTATCGCTTATCTCTACAGTAAAGCTTATTTCTCCATCTGCAATTTTTATATTATAACCATCGTTAAAATTAACCTTATAACCGTATTTATGCGAATATTTGCCTAGATAAACGCCGTCGCTATCAAATATATACGGTTTGTCCTTAACAACGCCAACTCCCGTAATACGCACACCATTTTTATAATAGTATCGTTTTCCTGTTGAGACTGATTTTGCCCAGCCGGTATATTTTTCAGACAAACTATCGTCATCGTTTGTTTTATATGTTATTTGGTCAATTGTTTTCAACTTAGCTTCACAATTAATATCGAAGATAACTACCGCTAAAGAAAACACTGCAAACAAAACCAGTATTTTTTTCATAAGTATTAAGCCCTCCTATATATCTTAAAAATTTATAATTATTATATTTTATTATATATCTTGAAAACTATTCCGATTTTAAAGCAAATATTTTAATCGCCCTGCTCAAGAATGGGATTGTCTTAATATGTTAAATAACATTTGGGGACAATATACGAATTTTTTATGTATGATTAAATCATAATGTATAAGATGTTATATATATTACGATTCTGTGCTTACAACTCTAGTTATTTTATACTGGGAACTTATTGTTGTCCATTTAGTGCCTAAACCGTATATCTCGCCGGAACTTGTTACTGTTCTCCCTTTATTGATACCAATAAAGACATTTCCGGAAGTGCGCGATACAATTAATGCACCGCCGCTGTCCCCGCTCTGTGAACTATAATCTGCCTTTATCATACCTGTAAAGCCTCCAACAGCATAGTCAATTGCTATTACTGTACCTGTAGATGAATTTGATACATAACCATACATAGTAATATCATCATTTACTATAGGCGAACCGCTTGAATTACTTATAACACCCGAAGAACCATTTTTATTACTTGGTAAAAATGATGAATCAGTCCTCTTAATAAGCGTTGCATCAATAGAGCCACTGTTTTTTATAGATGCAATTTCACCGATTTTAATACTTCCATATTTATAATCATCGCCTATGGACCCTGCACCATGTGATGTTGTTAAAAAGCCAATATCACCATTTGACCATTTAATTCCACAGCCCAAACTACCTCTACCACTTGAAGTAGAGGAGATAACTCTTTTAAGTTCATATCCGCCTCTTATATATGTAGCATCATCAACTATTTTTAAATCTGGAACAATATTAACTACGATATTATCAAATCCAATAATTTGTTTTAATAATTCAACGGAATTCTCCTGTGCTTCAACCAGTTCAACTACAACTGCATTCTTTTTAGGATCTGTGTATGTACCTACAACACTAAGCTTTTCCATGTTTTCAGTTATGTAGTCCCTTACCTCTGATAATTCTGCATATGAATATTTAACCTTATTTAATGAAACATTAGCTATAACATTCTTTGAATGATTTATAGAACTAATAAGTTCTTTCTTAACTTTTTCTGAAGCTTCAATATTTGTTGTTGCAATATAAAGTATTTTATTATTAAAATAAGCCCCTCCATAATTAGTAGTTTTTGAAAATTCATCAACAATAATACTATAAATATCATTTGTATCTTCAATTAATTCATTTTCTTTATTAACATCGTATAAAGCTCCCACAGAAAAACTAATAAACATTAATGCAGATAACAAAGCACCTATAAAAGAGTATAACTTTTTCAATTTATAATTTTTCATAAATATCCTTTCAAAAAA
>DBCY01000013.1:0-2541 GCA_002293295.1 Ruminococcus sp. UBA946
TAATTAACAGCTTAATATTAATTATACAGTCATATCCTAAAAATGTCAACTATAATTTAGAATTTTTGCGAAACTCTAGCATTTTATAAATAAATATTTTACAATTGGGGTATGTCCGGTAATAATTTGATAATAAAAGTGCGAACACAGCGGAAATATTTATTTTTAACGCAACTCGGCGAACAGGCATTCCTGTTCGCCGAGTAAATTATATGTCATTAATCCTCACCTATAAACACAAATAAATAATAAGGGCATTAGTTTTATTTTAGCTTTTAGTTATAATACAAAACAACGGACAGATTTAACTGTCCGCCGTTTTGTACAATATACGCTATACCGCCTTTGATTTCGGCTTGAAAATCAATGCTACAATCAACCCCAGGAAAATCGCTGTCGTGATTCCTGCCGCCGCTCCTGTAAGCCCCCCGGTCAGCACTCCGAGAAATCCGCGTTCGTCAACCGCTTTTTTTACCCCTTCGACGAGGATATTCCCGAAGCCGGTAAGCGGCACGGACGCTCCTGCGCCTGCGAAATCAACAAGCGGACCGTAAAGCCCGAAAGCCCCGAGAACAACACCCGTTACGACAAAAGTCACAAGAATACGCGCAGGCGTAAGCTTAGTATATGAAATCAGCGCCTGTCCGGCTGCGCATAATATGCCGCCGATTAAAAATGCCCGTAAATATTCCATTTTATAACCATCCTTTCCTTTATTCAGGATTAAACCTTGATATTATACTACTACCTCATAACAACTAAAAGCTGCGAATTATAATTTAAAATCATACCGCCATTGTTAATTGTTGATTGGTACTACCCCTTATTAAATTTTTAACCGTTTAAACGAGCCTCATTTGAAATAAACACAGCATGCGATATGGAGGGTATGCTTTCGCCCTGCTGTGAAGCCGTAGGAGACATTAAAGCGCCCGTAGCGCAGAACAGTATGTTTTTAATCTCACCATCCCTGATTTTATTCAGGAAATACCCGCATAGTACCGAAGCTGAACAGCCGCATCCCGAACCGCCCGCATGGACGTCCTGGTTTTGGGTGTCAAATATCATAACGCCGCAGTCGCGGTGCTGCGAGGATATATCTATCCCATCCTGCCTAAGCAGCTGATTCAGCAAATCACTGCCGACCGTGCCTAAATCCCCCGTCACTATATAGTCAAAATCATTCGGCTCCATAGCGGTGTCGTTAAGGAATGTCTTAATGACATGAGCGGCGGCGGGAGCCATCGCAGCTCCCATATTATTTGCGTCAAGAACGCCTAAGTCTACGATTTTACCGCAGGTGACAGCTCGTACATACGGGGGGGTTCCCTTTGGGGACACCACAACGGCGCCCGAACCCGTGCAGGTCCACTGCGCCGTAGGCGTTCGTACTCCTCCGTACTGTAAAGGAAAGCGGAATTGTCTTTCCGCCGTGCAGAAGTGTGATGATGTAACCGCAATTATATTACCCCCTATTCCGCTGTCGGTCATCAGCGAAGCCAGAACCAGCCCCTCCGACATTGTGGAGCATGCTCCGTAAATACCGAAAAGCGGTATTTCCAAATCACGTATTCCGTAGGTAGTGCTTATGCACTGGTTCAGTAAATCCCCGGCAAACATATAGTCAATATCATCGGGAACCAGTCCGCCCTTTGAAAGGGCTTTGTTTATAGTCCTCTTCATAAGCTCGCTTTCGGCTTTTTCCCAGGTTTCCTGACCGAAATAAGCGTCCGCTTCAATTTCGTCAAAATAATCCTTCAGAGGCCCTTCGCCCTCCTTATCTCCGGCAATCCCGGCATAACTGTAAAGAGTCGGCGGATTCTCCATTATAAAAGTGCTTCTGGAAATCTTCTTAGCTATGAAAATCATCCTTTCAAAGTTCAATACAATTTCTGAATATATTAGGTCGTGTTCGAAAATCATCAAGCGTTTTGATTGTAAATTTATTTATATTTATGATTAACTGTTTATCATGATTTATACAAAAAATTGTGTAAATGTTCCGTATGTATTATTTATAGAAGACGGGTATACTTTTACAATGTATTCCAAAGCCTATAAAAATTTAAGGAGTTAAATCATAAAAATAAACCGCCCTTTCGGGCGGTTCAAATTGTATGAAATTTTTTATATCTGCGCGAAAGCTTCTTCCAAATCGAAAATTATATCGTCGATATGCTCCGTGCCGATGGATAGGCGTATGGTGTTCGGCTTTATGCCGGAGGCGCTAAGCTCGCTTTCGTTCATCTGCCNNGTGCCGATTGAGAACCTGATTGTGTTCGGCTTGATATTCTGTTCCGTAAGCTCGGTTTCGTTAAGCTGCGAATGCGTGGTGGTCGCAGGATGAATAACAAGGCTCTTGGAATCGGCGACGTTGGCAAGCAGCGAAAAAATCTGAAGGCTGTCAATGAATTTCTTTGCCTCGACTGCCGTGCCGTTAATTTCAAATGTGAATACAGAACCTCCGCCGTTGGGGAAATACCGGTCGTACAATTCCTTATAGCCGCTGCTTTCAAGCGACGGATGATTGACTTTTTCCAC
>DBCY01000013.1:2561-5568 GCA_002293295.1 Ruminococcus sp. UBA946
AGCGAAAGCGTCTCAAGCCCCTGCAGGAAAAGGAACGCGTGAAGCGGTGCGATTGTGGCTCCCGTATCCCTCAGAAGGACGGCGCGTATTTTCGTAACAAAAGCCGCCGCGCCGACTGCCTTCGTAAAGCTTATGCCGTGGTAGCTGGGGTCGGGTTCGGTAAGCTGGGGGAATTTACCGCTGGCTTCCCAGTCGAATTTTCCGCTGTCAACTATAACGCCGCCGATTGCGGTACCGTGACCGCCGATGAATTTCGTTGCCGAATGAACGACGATATCCGCGCCGTATTCAATCGGTCGGAGAAGGTACGGGGTGGCGAAAGTGCTGTCTATTACAAGCGGGATTTTATGCTTATGGGCTATGTCAGCAGTCTTTTGTATGTCAATGATATTTGAGTTCGGATTGCCCAGAGTCTCGATAAAAATTGCCTTCGTATTTTCTTTTATTGCGTTTTCAAAGGAGTTTTCCACATCGGGGTCAACAAAGGCAGTTTCTATTCCGTAAGACGGGAGGGTATGCGCAAGGAGGTTATATGTTCCGCCGTAAACTGTTTTAGCCGAAACGATATGGTCCCCGGCATGGGCGAGGTTCTGGATTGTATACGTAATCGCCGAAGCCCCCGACGCCGTCGCCAAAGCCGCAACGCCGCCCTCTAATGCGGCAATCCTGCGTTCAAAGATGTCCTGAGTGGGGTTTGTCAGCCTGCCGTAAATATTACCGGCGTCGCTCAGGTTGAATCGGGCGGCGGCGTGTTCGGAATCGCGGAACACATACGAAGTAGTCTGGTATATGGGAACGGCTCTCGATTCGGTCGCCGGGTCGGGGCTTTCCTGCCCTATATGGAGCTGTTTGGTTTCAAATCTCAGTTCCCTTTCACTTATCCTGCTCATAATCTCTACTCCTTTTAATTTAATCATATATTTCCTATGTATTTAGTATGTTATTAGTATAAACGTTTTTTCCGAAAATGTCAATAGTTAATATCAGATATATTTTCGCATATATTTATACAGGTTTTTATCATTTTTGACGGTAAAATGAAAAAACCGGCAAAAATTTAGACTGCTCGGTTGACTATCTGCTTGGGAGGGAGAAATACAAAGGCAATATACAGCCGGATGAAAACGAAACGGATTTAAATAAATAAGGACTGCCGAAAAATAACCGGCAGCCCTTATCTTTATTGAATTAATCTTCATCCTCGAAAACTTCATTCAGACGCTCAAGGAACATATTGCCTATGCGTTCATATTCCTCGTCGTCGTCGATTGAGGCAAGGACTTCCTCGCCTTTTTCGTCAGTTTCCGATTTCAGTATAACAAGCTCGCCGTCGTCCTCAAGACCCTCCCCCGGTTCTTCATAATAGGGAACCAGCGCGTAATAATGCTCGTCGTCAGCGTCAAGCTCGTCAATCATTTCAAAGACCTGCTCAACGCCTTCCTCATCCACCAGGGTATACAAATCGGCAGCCATTTCATTATTATCAAATTTATCAGCCATGAATTTAAACCTCCTTGATTTTGTCAATGTTTTAAGCACATATTCTGAGCTCCGCATAATACGGACAAGTAAATAACACTCAACTCTTTAATTGTACTATATTTAGAAATTGTTGTCAATATATAAAATGACTAAAAATTATGCACAAAAACTGTATATAAAAAAATAAAAAAACTATTGACAATAACTAATTGATGTGGTATAGTATAAATAAGGAAAAAGAAATACCTCAGAATTAAATATCCAGCGGCTGGCATTAAGCCGGAGATGTCCGGATTTGCCCTGAGAATGCCGACAGATGAGCGGATTTCTTTAACCTAAAGATATGAACCTGTACGAATTAATCCGCAGCTCAGATAATACAATTTGCCTAAGCAGGAGCAGGGTTAAACAGGAATTCAGATTTTTCTTGGAAAGGCAGGCGGGTCCAATGGAATATTCAGAGTTTGAACAGTTATCCCGTAGGAGTATCTTCAGCGGCTCGTTAGTAGCCGTACTTTAAGAAAAATTATAAATAAGCGGAGTTTAAAGGAAATGCATTTATTGCATCACTCTGTAATAATAACATTTAGTTAATTAAATCTTAAAGTATGATAAATGAGCCGCATAATTTCAGCAAATCTCATAAACGCTGATGTTATACGGTATTTTTATACCCTGATTTAAACTTATCGGACGGGTATAATTATTAATGAGATATTTAATGCATAAAGAAGATACTCTTTTATGAACGCCTTAATACAGGCTTAACATAAAAGGCTACGATAAAAATCTGATAAAATATGTGATACCGATGAAGTAAGTAAGCTTTGTTTACAATTAACGGGTTAATAAAAATTTAATAAGTTTGGAGTGTGAGTACAGGAATATTTAGTTAATTTCAGACCATAATATTAATGGAAAGAAGTGATGTTTATGAGATTACTCAAACGCACTTTTCACGATATGAATATCTGAACGATTATTTAAGGGGTGAGTCCAAAATACTAGGTCAGACGGTTTAATACCGGACTAATTAATCTTGTTTCTTTGTTCGTTTACTCAGCAAGTTTAAGCCTTAACGAAAATTAACGGTTAGGGGAAATGTCTATGATTGTACTTCAAATAAGGAACCGCAAGGAATTTGATATTTAAGGAGTGAGTCCAATGGCTTAGTCTTCGGCTTGGAGAGCCTGGAAATTATTCAACTGTTTCAAATAAGGAGTTGGCTTCATATGCGGCTGAAAATATTACCCTTTATGAAAAAATAATTTCAGGGAGTGAGTCCGATGCACAACTAAAGCCCGGCTGTAAAAAGCCTGATATGCCATTTTCTGTAATCTGAAAGAAGTGGTGTCAAATGAAAACGGTTTTTGTAATCATTGATATTTAAATGAATGGAGTGAGTCCGCCAAGAAATTAAGTTTTTAGTAATACCCGGTTTATCTGATTTTATTAAAACTGAATAAATAAGGAGCTGTCAGTAAGGCAGTTCCTTTTGTTTTTTATAATGCGTACTGAACAATTA
>DBCY01000136.1:0-3603 GCA_002293295.1 Ruminococcus sp. UBA946
TGCACTGGAATAATTGAAAAATGCTTTTGCGTCGCATAGCGACGGCATTTTTTAATTATTCAGCAGACATTATTTAACAGGCAAAATATAATCCAGCTGAATCATATCCTCTCCCGTAATAAAATGCATTGTGTTTCGGGGTCAAGCCAGTCGTCATACAAAGCTTTATCGTCACAGGGGTAATATTCTACAAGTCTTAAGAAATATATATGGTTCTGTTCATTGTAAATTTTTTATTCCCCTTGTCTGTTATCAAGCCAAAGCTTCATGCCCGGTCCGTGTTTCTCATAGGGTCTGCGTTTAAAACCGAATTGAGTATAAAACCCGTATTTACCTTCAGCGGACATCAGATTCACAAATAATCTGCCGCCGCGTGACAGTTCATTCAGGTATTCCATTACATACCCCATCATTGTTTTTCCTATTCCCTGCCCCTGATATTCCGGAATCACTATCACATCCATGATAAGAGCCTGCAAGCCGTCCTGTATGACCCTTGCCATACCTATGGTTTTTTCATCCGAACAAGCCGCAATAAGGAAATCAGTTCGTTCAATCGCCGTTTGCACCCTTTCAGGAACGGATGAACCCCATCCGACAGCTTCATAAAGCCGGTTGAAATCCTCAGCCGTTATTGTATTTGTGTATATAATATTCATAACGCCCCATCCTCATTCTTGAAACCTATTAGTAAATATTAATAACAACTAAAAGTTATAACATAATAAATAATACCGCCGCAGGCGGTATACCTGCATTGTTAATTGTTAATTATTAATTGTTAATTAACCCTAACTCCTAAATTTCATAGATTCTGTCAAGCAGAACCTTTTTGCTCCGGCGTTCATAAATACCAAGCAGTATAAGGGTCACAATTCCGATAACGGAAAGGATAATCCCCGCAGTTAATCCCTTTGGGAAAAAGCGCATTTCAATTGTATGCTCCCCCGCTTTGCAGGGAATACCTATAAAAGCGTCGGCAATTTTAACCGGCTCAGTCTCCCTGCCGTCAACTTTTACCGTCCAGCCGGGTTCCCATGATACGGTCGTAAACAAAATACCGTCTTCTTTGGCGTTAACCGTACCCTTTATATGGTCTTCCTTAAAATAGCCGATTACCAGGGGCTGGCTTTTCAGTTCGTTTATTGCTTCCTCAAACAAATCCTGGTCAAGGTAATAAAAATACTGGTCTTTGAAAAAAACTTCATTTTTATCGGTAATGGAAGTAAGGAGCGAAATTTCCTGTCCCGGTTCAAAACGTCCAAGCGTCTGAATCGTCATCTTGCCGTTCTCGAAATAATAATCAAGGAATGGATGCTTTTTATCAGGATTATAGCTTTCTGTATCAAGCCACAGATTAGCCTCCCTTTCATAGCTTGAGGGCATATAAAAATACATCATGTCATCGGTCGGGGCGGTCAGAAGAAATTCAATATGCGAATTTTCGCCCTCAATACGCGGCACATATTTACTGTGGGTACCGTACATCGTGTGCTTTGCGTTTTCAGGGATGGTTTCATCAACCTGTACCCGCTTAAAAAACTGACGGTAATCATCGGATAAAAGCGAGCTTAAAAGCTCGTTCTGATTTTCAAAAGGATTATCCCCTGACATAAATAAGTCGAGTACCGCATTGTCCGCCATGAATGCAACCGGCAATGCGTATGGATTTTCATATACATACATTATTTCCTGACTGTCGCCGTTCGCAAGCACAGCTTTGTCATAATGCATCGATTTTACAGCAATATCCTGAGTTGCCGCTATCAGCTCGGGCGGTCTCATATCCGATACATTTTCTGCGTCTTCATTTTCTTCATTATCATCCTTAACATCCTCGCTGTTTTTTACGCCGCTTTCCATAACATATTTTATTCCGAAAAGAGCGTCGGTAATGTAAGTGGCTCCTTTATACCTTATATAATGCCCCCCGTATGAAAATCCCATAGCGCGCAGAAATTCAATAGGGGCTGAGTTTAATGTAGAACTTGAATGCGAAACGCCGAAGCTGCCGAACGCCATAGCGTCGTTTACGGTACGGTGAAAATTTTTCTCAATCCTGTAAACCCCGTCGTCCATGCCCTTGATTTTATCGACCGTATTGCGTCCGAGGGTGATATACCGGTTATAGGATTCATGCGACGAATATACGACGTCGGTGTCTATTCTGTACATTGTATATGCGGAGGATATGACCATTTCAATCATTATTATGAAAACAATAACAACCGGGACGGGTTTAACCCTGTAATGTTTTTTATGCATGTATAAAAGAAGGGCATATATAAAAGCAAATATTACCGTATACCATACGGTGGCAAGCAAAGTGACATTTTCAAGCCCCTTTGTGTCCGCATAAAGGGCATACCCAGCCACCCCGAAAAAAACACACCCGATTTCCTTGAATGAAATACCTTCAATCCTATCGAAAGCCTGAGCCGCCATTACAAGGAGAATAAAGCTGAATATAAAGGAATACCTGTAGGGCAGCCAGTTCGGAACCTGCAAGCCGTGCCATACCAGGTCGATTGTTGACATATACATGGACAGAATTATGAACAGGGCGATAATTCCGTAACCGACCTTTTGTTTGAGCCTTATATTTTCATTAAGGAAAAACAGCGGGACTAATATTATGGTAAGCACGCCGCTGTAAACCACGGGCGAACCTTCCGGGCGGCAGGTATCGTAAACATTAGGAAGCAGGTTTATAAAGAAATCCAAAAAACCGAACTGGGTCGTCATCGAATAGTCGGGTGTTGAAAAATCGAACTTGCCCAGCTTCAGCGAATAATAAAGCGGAATAAGCAGCCATGCCGCGCAGGCGGCGGCAATAATTCCTCCTGCGGCGAATTTTATTCCCGACAAAAGAAAACCTTTGAATTTGAACGGAGCATTTTCCGTCGTGACAAACGAATAAAAAATAAAGTAAATTATACAGTAAATCGCTATCATCCAGCCGATATAAAAATTCGCTATAAACATCAGAGCCAGAGGAATAATAAAATACAGCCATCTTTTTTCATCTATAAGCTTTTCTATGCCTATTGTAATCAGCGGAAGCAGAATAAGGCCGTCCAGCCACATAGGGTTCATCAGCTGGACAATCATATACCCCATCAGAGCATATAAAACTGTAAATAAAAGCGCGGTGTTAGAAGAGGATTTCTTTGATTTCTTTAAGTAATAACAGAACGTCAGCCCCGCCGTTCCGACTTTGCAGAGCTGCATGATAAGCAGGGACTCAGCCATCATACCCCGGGGCAGAAGCATTACAATCAAAGTAAACGGGCTTGCAAGGTAATATGCGAACATACCCATTATTTCGCCCGAAAAATTCCTGCTCCATGAATTGAACAGGCTGCCGTTCCCCCAGAAAGCGTCGCGCAGGTTTTCAAAATAATAAACATACTGTCCGTTTAAATCAAGGACAAGCACCGATTCCTTACCGAAGGGGAACACTCCGAAAACGGCATATGCGCATACTAACAGTATAAAAGGTATAAAGAATGCGAAAATATATGTTCTCTTATTATAAATGAACGCTTTAAGGCTAAAATCAATTGTAATCGTCTTTTTAACGTCTTTCAAATCCAAACCTCC
>DBCY01000136.1:3637-6671 GCA_002293295.1 Ruminococcus sp. UBA946
TATATTTAAATATAAAATATATGATTGTGATTTTGCACAAAACATATAATAAAATTTATGGGGCTGTACCTTTATTATACAACCCCGTTTATACTATTCGTTGAATTTCGGTATGTCGGACATCAGTTCAAATTCTCTGGAGAGTTCTGTTTCCGAAGAAATACCGGTAATCTCATCTTCCTCATTTTCCCCGTCCTTTTCCCTCGGTATGATACCGTCCCCGGATAAAACCTGCTCTGTTTCAAATCCGTCATTGTCATCTTCCTGCGGAATGTCCGCGGATTCAGGTAAATCACTGTCATCATAATTTTCAATTACAGGTTCCGTATCTTCAATGCTCTGTTCTTCCGCTCCGTATGAGTCCTCATTATTCTCCGGTTCGGGATTATAAAACTGAGTATTCCCCTGATAATATATAACATTTTCTGAGGGGTTACTCCTTTTTCCCGGTTTTCCTATATTCTTTACGTTGAAAATCAGCGACTTGAACGTATTTTTAACATCGGGGAATTTTTTCTTTTCCGGGCTTTCATAACTGTTCGGAGTAAAGCTGCTCTCCGGGGTAAGACTGGCAAGAAAATCATCGTCTGAAGTTCCCGGATAATTTCCCTCTCCTTCGGGAGTAAGGCTTGCAAGGAAGTCCTCGTCTGAAGTACCGTAAGTATTATTTTCGTTTTCAACGCCGGGTTCTTCGTTATAATCCGTATAACCGGAATAACCCGTGAATAAATCCGTGCCTGAGTATGTGAAATTATCCTCTTCATCGTTAAATTCACTGTCTTCGTCAAAATCGCCTTCAAACTTGAATTTACTTATCATTTCCTGAAGCATTTCCGCATGACCCGACATTTCTTCGGAAGCCGCCGCGCTTTGTTCGGCAGTTGCAGTATTTGATTCGGTAACAACGGTAATCTGCTCGACTCCCCGTCTGATTTCAGCAATTGAATCAGATTGTTCCTTCGAGGTAGAAGCTATCAATTTTACCTGCTCACTGATTTGAGTAGCGCTTATAACGATTTCTGACAGGGAAAAGGCTGTTGTTTTCGCTACAGAGGAGCCTTCCTTAACGTTTTTAAGCGATATTTCTATCAGTGCGGCAGTTTGTTTAGCCGCTTCGGCAGACATATCGGCAAGATTTTTAATTTCTTCCGACACGACTGAAAACCCTCTTCCCGCTTCGCCCGCTCTGGCGGCTTCCACCGCGGCGTTAAGGGACAGTATATTCGTCTGGAAAGCAATATCGTCTATTATATTTATAATATCGGAGATTTTTTCAGAGGTTTCGCTTATATCATTCATTGATTTAAGCATTTTGTTCATATCTTCGCTGCATTCCCCGATTTGCTCTCCTATTCCGTCTACAAGGGAATCTGTTCTTAACGCCGTTTCGGCATTTATAGCTATCTGATTATTTATATCGTTTATCTGCACATACAGATTATTAATTTCACTGCTTTGCTCAGCGGCGCCTGTACTGAGAGCCTGAGCGCTGTTTGCAAACTGCGATGCGCCTTCGTTTACCTGATTCGCCGCTGTATTGATTTGTCCGAAGGTCCTGCGCAAATCCGCAAGAATGGAGTTGAACGTCTTTCTTAATACTATAAAATCCCCGCGGAAACCGCTGCCCAGCTCAAAAGCGACATCTCCGGCGGCAATCCTCTCCAGACTGCTGTCGATAATATCAAGATAGCCTTTAAGCGACATTACCGTTTCGCTTAAGGAAGACGACAGCACCCCGATTTCATTTTTCATGAACGACATTTCTACGTTCGACTGCAAATCCCCGTCAGACAGGCGCCTTAATCTTTCCGTGACGGATATAACGGGATTCACCAGGCTGTTCATCATTATAAAGGTAAAGACAAAAGCCGCGATTATAATTACTGCTGATATTATCACTATGATTAATATGCTTGTTTTAAGAACAGAGTTAAAATCAGATAGGGGAGCTGTCAGGATTAAAGCCCATACGCTGTTTTTTACCGGCGAGTATGCCATGCGGCATTTAACCCCGTCAACCGTTACCTCAGCATTTCCCGATTCCTGCGAAAGGGCAAGCCTGTGTATTTCCGCAATTTCCTTGCCTGACCCGGACTTTTCTATGTAATTGACGCCGTTTAATACATCGTCATTATCAGTGCCTGCAATAATCCTGCCGTCTTCGTTAATAAGGTACATACTGCTGTTTTCTGTGAACTCTGCGGATGCAATCATATCGCTTAGAACGGAATAATCGAAAAACAGCACAAGTGCGCAGGGTACGCCGTCAAGCATATCCGGAACAACAACGGAAAATACCGCGCCGGAACCGTAGGCGTTGACAGCGGGAGAGGATATGACAACATTGTTTTCTTCCCGGGCTTTTATAAAAGCCGGAGATTCCATAACGGTTTCCGTCTGTGCAGACATTGAAGGGTCTGAACCAGCAAAATAAGAACCATCCTTTAACAGCATAAAGCCTTCCGCTTTTATACCCGATTCACTGATTATATCCGTAAGTATCTCAGCCGTTCCGGTTCCGGAATCCGTTTCAGGGCTGCCAAGAGCGCGTAAAAGCACAATCCGCGACTGCGATTTCAGAAAATCAATTTTAGAGCCTGCGTCCGATGCGGTTTTCAAAGCAACCGGCATTATCATCTCGTCAGCCGTGGAATTTATTGCCGACGAAAGGGTGAAATAATTGACGAGAGCAAGAACAATAACAGTAAAAACCAGCAAAGCGGTAATAAACAGTATCAGGTTGGTTTTCATGCTGTTACGTTTTAATTTAAAGTAACTGAAATCAATTTTCATATATGAACTGCCTCCAATTTATACCAATTCCTTGATAAACAGTCACACGGCTTGGAAAGCTGTTCTTGTTTCCGGCTGAATCAGTATTAATATTTCAAAAATATGTCACCCGTATCTTTTTAAGCTAAAACGCCTGTCCGTTATAAAAGCCAAAACAGGCTTATGAAACAATACTTAGAACCTGTTCCCATAGACGTAAACGTATGTCATTTCGGTAGATTTTGCCGAATATAGCGTTGAA
>DBCY01000012.1:0-436 GCA_002293295.1 Ruminococcus sp. UBA946
ATACATATATATATATATCACAATAAGCTCAGTCGGCAGAACAACAGTCAGTAAATGCATTGAAATATATATACCGTTGCTTTGCAAATAAGACGCTGACATGCAGAATAAAATTGACGCGATAAATAAAAAAGACCATCCCAAATTTTTTAAAGAGGGACAGCCTTTTGTCTTGCAGTGTGAAACCGCGATAAAATGTTAAGAAATAAAAAAGGTAACCATTGATAAACTCAATGGTTGTCCTGAAAACTATAAACGATACTAAAACATTGTAAATCATCGGGTGGAACCCGGACACTCTGATTAAGAGCTGTAGGGGGAATTTTAAATACCAACCGGATTTTCATTCCTCTGCTCCTCCGACAGAGCTACAGAGGCATCCTTTAGTGATTTTATCCTTGACGAAAATGGATTGGCGACCTGGATGGGACTCGAA
>DBCY01000012.1:531-7558 GCA_002293295.1 Ruminococcus sp. UBA946
TCCCAGCTGAGCTATGCTCCCGAATTAATATGCGACTTATTCATTTTACATCATAATGCCTGACAAGTCAATAGCTTTTTTTACATTTCATTACTAATTGTATAAATGCACAAATTATTTTTTTAGCACGTCCGAATTATTAGCAATATAAATAAAATTAATTAGAGTAAACACAACAGAACATATTTTTTTTATATTGCATTTTAAATAAATATATGATATGATAAGGGTTATAAACAGAATGTTATCTTATGAAGGGAATGTTTTAAATGCATTATAAAAATTTTTTAAACGCTACTTATGCTCCAGCCGGTTACCTGAAAAATTCACCGCTCGAAAAAATCAAGTCTGATATCGAAAGAGTAGGCAAATACATAAAATTCGATAAAATCTATCTTGAGACATACCGCAACGAAACGGTTGAACGCGAAAAGATGACAGCCGTAAAAAAATTATTCGAAGAAAACGGCTATAAAACCTCCGGAGGCATAACAACCGCCGCTCATGGCACCCTTATGGGGAGCATGTGTTACACGTCCCCTGAAACAAGAAAGCTTTTAAGCGGTATAGCCTCATACACAGCGGAAATCTTCGATGAAATTATCCTTGACGATTTTTATTTTACCAACTGCCGGTGCGAATCCTGCATTAAAGCAAAGGGCGAAAGCAGCTGGGCTTCCTTCAGGCTTGCGCTCATGAATGACATATCGGAGAATGTTATTATAAAATCTATCAAAGCAGTAAATCCGGACGCTCATATAATAATAAAGTATCCGAACTGGTATGACAGTTATCAGGCATGCGGTTATAATCCCGAAGGTGAAACCCCGATGTTCGACGGCATTTATGCGGGAACGGAAACACGCGACCCTCATTATACCCACCAGAACCTTCAGCGTTATCTGAGCTATTTCCTTCCCAGGCTGGCGGAACGGATAAAACCCGGCTTAAACGGCGGTGGCTGGTATGATTTATACGAATGCAGTCTGGAGGACTATGTCTGTCAGGCTTACCTTACGCTTTGGTCAAAATGCCGCGAGAACATGCTCTTCTGTTTCCCTCTTCT
Source organism: Ruminococcus sp. UBA946 (assembly GCA_002293295.1). Lineage (GTDB taxonomy): Bacteria > Bacillota > Clostridia > Oscillospirales > Ruminococcaceae > UBA946. Next base: position 1,598 of record DBCY01000012.1, read on the forward strand.
TTCGGAAGCGCAGTCCGTTTATATGGCTGCCGCGGGTGCGGTTTATGACGACGCGGACGAGCTTATGGGAAAACTGGGCGAACCTGCCGGAGTTGCATGCTATAAACCCTATCATTCGCACGGCGAACGTCATTTATATGATTTTATCGGTATGCTGGGGATTCCGCTTGACCCTTATCCCGAATACCCCTCGGATGCAAAAACGGTAATTCTTACCGAATGCGCCGCATGGGACAGGGATATTATACAGAGAATAAAGAAAACCCTGTTAAACGGCGGAAAGGTTTTCGTTACAAGCGGTCTGTACAAAAAACTTGAAAACAAGGGTATGCAGGATATAATGCCCGTTGAAATAACGGATAAAAAAATCTCGTCCGATTTATTCACAAACAACGGTTACGGCATGAATACTGCCAATACGGCAAAGGCGCGCGGATTAATTTCAATGCCGCACATAGGGTACAACACAAACGACCTGTGGGTGCTTTCCGCCGCCCAGACGCCGTTTGAGAGCCACCCGTTCCTGCTGACGGGCGAATACGGAAGCGGCCGCTTTTATGTGCTCAACATCCCGGATTTAACGGCGGATTTATACAAGCTTCCGGCTGAAACCCTTACTCTGCTCAGGAAAGAGCTTGATTTGGACGTAACCTTAGAATGCGGAGCCAATATCGGCATATTTAATTATGACAACGATACGTTTATACTGCAGTCCTTTTCAGCCCGTCCTGAAAAAGTCCGTATACGTATAGGGAAGGAATCGGCGGAGCTTGTTCAGATTGCGCCTTTTGCAAGGACATGGGTTGAAAAATCCCGCTCGGGAAAAAACGAGAGCGTATTTGACGTGTCTTTATCCCCCGGAAGATATGCGGCTTTTAAATACAGTAATAAAGGGCAGGATAATATATAATGGAGACAGAATAATGACGACCGTATACTTTATCCGCCATGCCCAGTCGGATAATTCCGTTAGGGACGGCAGGATACGCCCCCTTACCGAAAAGGGGCTTTCCGACAGGAGGCTTGTTACAGAATATCTGAGCGATAAAAATATAGACGCTGTGCTGTCAAGCCCTTTTAAAAGGGCGGTGGATACGGTTTCCGAGTTAGCTGATAAATACGGGCTTGAAGTGCGTACCGTTGAGGATTTTCGCGAGCGCAGGAGCGATATTGACTTTACCCGTAAAACCTTCGGTTTTGAAACTTTTATGGAACGTCAGTGGGCGGATTTTAACTATACCTATTCGGACGGAGAATGCCTTGCCGTGGTTCAGAAAAGGAATATCGCAGCGTTAAACGAAGTCCTGACAGAGTATAAGGATAAAAGCATCGTTATCGGAACGCACGGAACCGCACTGTCGACCATTATAAACTATTATGACAGCGCATACGGGTTCAATGATTTCATGGCAATGGTAAACATACTGCCATGGGCGGTAAAAATGATATTTGACGGTAAAAACTGTGCCGGTATAGAAAAAATAGATTTGTTTTTATAGTATAATTATATATATAATAGCCTTATTTTGTCGATGCTCTTGAACCTGATGAAGTTTGGATTCTCGAAAAAGGAAAAGATGGTTTTTCTAAAATTCGACGTGCAAGTGAATACCAAATAGTAAAAGAATTAGTTACCGAAGGGCTTCCTTTAGGTGGATTGTGGTACAGCGATTATCTTGAGGAGGGATATAAATGACACACTTTGAATTTCTTGTTGAAGACCAATCAAGTGCAAAAGCAATGGAAATTCTCATTCCAAAAATATTAGGGTGTGATAATACTTTTAATATACACCAATACAAAGGCATAGGGTATATTCCAAAAGACTTAAAACCTAAAACTGATGCAAATAAAAGGATATTACTTGATCAATTACCCAGATTGCTACGTGGTTACGGTAAAACTTCCTATATTGTAGTTGTCATCTGTGATTTAGATACAAGGGATAAGCATAAATTAATGATACAATATGCGGTACATGGGAACTTCTGGCTGATGCTATTTACATAGGCGGATATTCTTCACTTATAAAAAAGGGGTGGCAAGAAGTTGGTAAGCAGAAATCTATATGGGCTGAAACAATAAGTCCTTATATAAATATAGATAATAATATTTCACCTAGTTTTAGAGATATGTATACGCAAATTATGAATATAATAGTAAAAGAGGATTAAATAAATTCATAAAAAAATTGTAGTGATTTATATATATCCCAAACTGTTATTATGAAATATTTTAAAATACGGTATTATCATATTATATTAAGCAAGGATTAAATAGGACGTGTCCAGTATACAGTTTAACTGTTACTGAACACGTCCAGTTTAAATTAAAACTACATCCTGAAAATAATACCCTCAAGGTCAGGTGTCGCGGCTACTGCGTTTGCCTCGTCGGTATCGATATGCATTGCGCGGGCGAAATTCGGGCTGACGCGGCATACCACATCCCCTAAAACCGCTTTTCTTCCGTTGCTGTCTACCTTTACATACACCGTTTCGTTATCGGAAACGCCCAGCTCGGCGGCGTCCTGAGGGGTAAGGTGTATATGCCTTTTCGTGACAATCACACCCTCCTTGATTTCAACCTCTCCGCAGGGACCTTTAATAACGCATCCGCAGGAACCGGAAAGGTCTCCGCTTTCCCGTATGGGAGCGTTAAGCCCTATTGAACGCGCGTCGGTCGCCGAAAGCTCGACCTGCGTCGCGGGACGGACGGGACCTAAGATTGAAACGCCGGTAATTGTCCTTTTAGGACCTTTTATTTCCACCCTTTCCTCACAGGCAAACTGCCCCGGCTGGGAAATGTCTTTTTTATGGGTAAGCTTCGCCCCTTTTCCGAAAAGGGTTTCAAGGTCGGACTGGGTAACATGCACATGGCGCGCTGATGTTTCGATAATAAAGGTATCTGACATTTTTTATGCATCCTTTCTTAATTCCGGGAGTATTATCACAGCGTAAAAACACTGCCTTTAGTATTATACCTCATATCGGGAAAATGTCAAGTGAAAATTCAAAAAATCTGAAAAACATTATCAAGGAGTATTGCGAAAAAGCATTGCTTTTTCGCATCCAGAAACAGACAAGTCTGTTTCTGGGAACAATTACACATTTTGTGTAATTGTTCAGTATGCATTATATATCAATCCGTTTAATACTAGTATCTTGTAACATCTAAAAGTTTCAATTTAATAATAAAAATCATACNNTTTTAATTGTTAATTGGTACTAGGGCGCGGTTGAAATGTTATACTAATCCCTTACTGCTTTAATAATTTATTCATGAATTCCTCCGTTGTAATTTCGCTTGAACGGTTGTAACGGTTGATGGACATAAGGCATTCGGGGTCTCTCGTAATAAAATTCGGCTTTTCATAACAGGTCAGAAGCGCCTTAAACCCGATATCCTGTAATATTTCAACGCTTTCGTCGGAAATCAGACCGTACGGATAAGCAAATATTTCCGGTTTTATATTGCTTTTATCCTCGAGCAGTCCCTGAAGCCTTCCTATGTCGTCCATTAATACTTTCCTGTATTCCTCGTCGGATTCGCTGTAAAGCTTTTTACAGCCTTTACGGTAACTGAGCGAATGCAAATCGTAGGAATGATTGCCTATCTCAAAAACTCCGCTTTCTGAAAGCTCGTTGATTTCGTCCCATGTGAGGGCGGAATACTGAGGGTTGTGTTCGTCCTCGTCGGTTGCCTGCACAGTATAGCTTCCCACCACATTCATAACGGCTTTCATATTGTTTTCTTTAAGGTATGGGTATGCATAATGCAGGACATTGTAATAACCGTCGTCGAATGTTATAACAACCGGCTTGTCCGGCAGTTCAGTCCCGTTTATTACATATTCGGCAATGTCGCTGATAAAGACAGTATTGAATCCGTTGGTTTTAAGATATTCCATATCCTCCGTGAACTGAGCCGGTCTGGTTACATAATCCCCCTGCCTTGATTCATCGTTCAGCAGGCTGTGATACATTATAACAGGCACAAATATACCTTTATCATCGCTGTTACTGACCATTTCTATATCATCAGCGACGGCGGCGGTTTCTGCAACGGCGGCATATCTGATACCTTTCACCGTAAAACCGATAAGAGCCGAAAGAATAATTATGCATAAGCATAAAACCCCCAGGAATTTATTAAGCCTGTAGCATTTGTACATTTGTATTTCTCCTTCCGAGGATAATTTATAATTATACTAAATATGTATGTCCGAAAGTATAAAAAAATGCCGTCCGCATATAAAATACGGACGACTTTATGATTTCGGGTTATAATCAGCAGTAATACAGCAAATGCGTCCTGACAGCCGTCAGCATCTCCCTGTAGAGGGCCGTCGCCTCGTTAAGTTCGGCAGTCATAAGGGGGTCATTTAAAAACGCGTTGAACGCTATATCCAGATCCCGCTCCATAACCGACCTGATTATTACCGAATGATTCAGCGTATGACGTAAAGTCAGCGCGAGTATTTCGTCGGGAAGTCTGCCGGCTGTTACGGGACGCACCGAATTGCTGCATATCAGGGCGTTCGTCTGAACAATTGAGCCGGGAGGCATATTATCAATTTGTCCGGTATTCAGCGAACAGATATTTGTAATCAGGTTACCCTGACCCAGTAAAGCCTTAATCTGTAATGCGCAGTCTGACATTCCGGAACCGACGCGCAGATATTCGTCGCCGTTCATAAGGGATTTCATCCTGCTCAGCCTGTCCAGCCTTATTTTCTTAATATAATTTACCGTCGTCTGTGAAAATTTCCAGCTTTGAATTGTTTTGGGCGATTTCAGATACCAGGGGGGACAGAAGTCAGCCGCAAGACGGTCGGAAACGGCAGGTATTAAGCCGTACCTTAAAAAAAGGTCGAATTTAATTTTATTAGCCGACGCAAAAGGCGAGGTTCTGTACTCGTTAGGTTTGAATTCAAACCCTGTTTCATAATATTTTTCAGCATACTTTCTGAAAACGGGGAAAAAGTCCTCTCCCCGGTATGTTAGCTCGTCAAACCAGCAGAAACCGCTTATACCGAGCAGATTGAACTTAAAATCCCGCCTTCGTACATTTTCAGTATTATACTCCCTCGAAGCGGTTCCCGACAGCAGGTCAAGGGTTGGGTAAAGTTCATTTGTAGAACCGAACAGCTTTATTTCAGGGAAAATTTCATACATGAGCTTCAGGCATACCGACATGGGATTTGATATATTAATAACCCATGCGTCAGGACAAAGCTCTGCTATCAGTTCTGTATAATTAATATAAACGGGCAAAATCTTCAATGCCCTGATAATGCCTGACGGTCCCGTATGCTCGCCGGTTGACTGGTATATACCGTAAGATTCCGGCAAACTCAGTTCGGAAACCATTTCATCAATACTGCCCTGAGAGAAGGCAAGAATGACAAAGTCGGCATTCCTTAATGCTTCCTCAGCCGTATCGACGGCAAGGTATATAATATCGCTGCGGGTATCGGGGTTTTCCCTGAATTTATTTCCGATTACCTCGTTCGCAAGGGAAAGCTGCTTGTCTGTGTCATATAAATAAACCGTAGCGCATATTTCTTCGTTAGCAAGGTCGCTGAGCAGTTTCCATCCGAAATTAACCGAACCGCCGCCGATATATGCAATGTTCACACGTTTGCTGTTCATAAAGATATTCCTTTCGGGTTAATCTTTTTATGTTTCTTATGTAAAATAGCTATACCTTATTATTGTATAAAAAGGTCTGTTTGTCAAGTATTTTTCACTATTTTTTTCTATTTTCATTCCTTTGCTGTACTTTTCATGTCGTTTTATAGTTATAATAACAAATCAGGCATATTAAAATTAATATTTGACCCGATAATAATATTTTATTAATACGAAACATATCTATAACTATAGTTTGACTGACAGGCTTTTAATATTTAACAATACTGCCTTATCGGCTTCGGAACGGAGATTCGAAATGAAAAAT
>DBCY01000119.1:0-8860 GCA_002293295.1 Ruminococcus sp. UBA946
TTAATTATTCAGCAGACATTATTATAATCTGAATATTATGAATTAACTAAAAAAATCCAGGATTTTCTTTTTCTTTTCCGTTAGTTTGCCGAATCCTGATATGTGCTCGTAAGGGTATTTATATCCGAAAATACGCTCGATTTTTCCGGTCTGAAGGTCAACAAGCTTAGAAGAGCCTGAAGCTCCGGCAGCAAGGATTGTCTGGGTTTCTTCCATTATAAGAATATTATATATGCATTCAAAACCCTTTTTTGCATATCCGACATTTTCCAGATTCTGTACGGTGTTCTTCTGACGGTAAAGGTAATACGGAAGATAACCGGTTTCGGAAAGTCTGGAGNNATCCGTATTCAATCATTCCGGAAACACAGTCTTCAAATTTTAAATCCCGTACGGAAAACAATGCAGACGAACGTTTTAAGGTAAGCGTATGTACGGTTATGCTTTCGGGACTCAGCCCGCACAGAATGTCAATCGTATTTTTGAATCCTTCATATGTGTCGTTCGGGAGTCCGGCTATGGTATCCATATTAATGTTATTGAAACCGAGGCTGCGCACAAGATTAAAGGAGGATATGACATCACCGGCAGTATGCCGCCGTCCTATTGCTTTAAGCACATCGTCATTCATGGTCTGAGGATTTATTGAAATACGCGTGGCTCCGTATTTTTTGATAACGTCCAGCTTATCTGCGGTAATCGTATCACAGCGTCCCGCTTCTACAGTATATTCACGAATTTCTGAAATGTTAAAGTTTTTTTGGATATTCTGCATTAAAATTTCAAGTTTTTCAGCAGAAAGCGTAGTTGGCGTTCCTCCGCCGATATAAACCGTGTCAAGCTTCATGTTAAGCTTTTGAGCAATTTCTGAAATCTGGTCAATTTCTTCACACAGCCTGAGCAGATACTGCGGAATCAGGCTTTTTGCTCCCCTGCTTTCAACCGAATGGGACACAAAAGAGCAGTATGCACACCTTGACGGACAAAACGGAACCGAAACATAAAGCGAAAAGGATTTTTCATTCAGTGACTTAAGATAAACGCTCTGTGTTACGGCTGTGTTATAAGCAAGCTCCAGCTTACTGTCCGAAACATAATACTTTTCTCTGAGAATATCGAAGATTTCCTGCTTATTGTATCCCAGGCACAGCAGCTCGTTTACCTTTTTTACGGGCCGTATTCCCGTTAAGAAACCCCATGGGGGTGAAATGCCTGTCAGCTTATTCATACAGAAAAAAAGAAGCCTGCATAAAATCAGTTCGTCGTCTTCGCCGGAAGCTACGGTTAGCTCCTCCGACGCGTTTTTGCCGCCGAGATAAACATTTACCGAAAGCCTGATACTGCCGTCCGGGTTAATCCCCCGGATAACGCTGCAGGTATCGGGGTCTGGTGTTTTCAAGCTTCCGCCGCTGTCATCATAAACAAACGAAAATGTTTTAAGCGGAATAAAAAGCTTCATGACCGCTTCAATTTCATATTTATAATTGTTGCCCTTAAAAATTATTATCATATTATATCCTTAAACGGAATCAGATAAGGGTTATTTTCCCTTTCAAAAGAAAGCGCCGTTTCATCTCCGTGTCCCGGCATTATTCTGTAATCACCGTATCCGCCTTTGAATTCAAGAAGCCTGCAAAGAGAATTGCTCAGAACGGACGCGTCGCCTCCCGGAAAATCAGTGCGTCCTACGGACATGTTAAAAAGGGTGTCCCCGCTGAATATAATATCATCAATCATATAACAAACGCTGCCCTCGGAATGCCCGGGGGTATGCATAACCCTGAATGAAAGCTCATCCTGCATAATGACATCCCCGTCGTTTACTGTAACGGTATTTTTACAGCTGCCGTCAAAACCGTCCGCAAAGTAATTCCTGAAATATCCGGCAAGATTTGCCCTGGAATCTGTCAGCTTCGCAGCGTCATTAGTATGAATATAAACTGTTGAATCAAACGCTTCTGCAATACCAGAAAGCGATTCGATGTGGTCGCAGTGTCCGTGCGTTATAAGGATTTTACTTATGGTTACAGAATTTTTATCCGCAGTTCTTAATATCTCCTCATACCGGCAGGGAGCGTCAATCAGGACGGCATTGTTATTATCCGAAACAACAAGATAGCCGTTAACCATGAAAATCCCGGACGGGGGAATCTTAATAATTCTCATACTTAAAAAATCCTTTCGCAGGTTCAGGCGTGCTTTTGGTATCCTGAACCCCTATGATTTTATTACCCTGTCTACGCTGATGACACAGGGTATTTTCCTGAGCCTGTTAATAATATTGTTCAGCTGGGTAACTCCTGCGGCGCTGATTGTTACCGTTACATTGTAATTGCCGTTTTTAAGAGTCTGATTATGGATTTCTGTAATGTATATATGCATTTCGGCAAGCGCCGTCGTAATATCGGCAAGCAGCGATATTGACTCGTTGGCTATTATATCAAGGGTGACCTTGAAATAATTCTGCTCTGAGCTTGAGGACAAATCCTCTGCCCAGCTGACTTCAACCCACCTGTGAAGCTGATTGCTAGCCTTAAGCGCATTCTTATAGTTCTCACAATCCGTTTTATGGACGGAAATGCCGTGTCCTCTCGTTATAAACCCTATAATATCGTCGCCCGGGAGCGGATTGCAGCACTGGGAATACTTGCACAATATATTACTCTGTTCGCCGAGAATAATTCCTGTTTTGCTTTTCCTGAACAAAACGGGTTTTATTTCTGCTGTTTCATTTGAATAAATCTTAATATAACGGTCTTTAAGACGCTGAATAATCCGTGAAAGAATAACTCCCCCATAGCCGACAGCGGCATAAAAATCATCAACGGTTGTGCAGTTGTGACGTTTCATATCGTCGGCAAGGAAAACTGACAGCTCGCTCTCCGGAACATTAATGGAATTGCGTTTGAATTCTTTTTCCAGCTCGGATTTACCGGTGGCAAGGTTTTCTTCGCGGCGTTCTTTTTTCAGCCAGGAGCGGATTTTGGAACGGGCTTCGTTGGTTTTGCACAAATCCAGCCATGCGCGGTTAGGTCCGTGGTTAGGGTCCTTGGAGGTCAGTATTTCGACTACTTCCCCTGTGGTGATTTCATGGTTGAAGGAAACAAGTTTTCCGTCAACCTTGGCTCCGTTCATCTTATTTCCTATTTCGGTATGAATAGCATAGGCAAAATCAATTACGTTGGCTCCGGCGGGTAACGGAACTGTTTTTCCCTTCGGGGTCAGGGCGTAAACCTCTTCGGGAGCGACGTCGTTTTTAATTGCCCTCACAATTTCCTCAACGTCGGGCGCGTCCTTCTGAGCTTCGAGAATCTGACGTATCCAGGCAAGGCGTTTTTCCAGCCTGTCTTTACCCTGGATTCCCTCCTTGTATTTCCAGTGCGCGGCGATTCCGTCTTCGGCGACATGATGCATTTCCCATGTCCTGATTTGCACTTCAAAAGGATTGCCGTCCCCGATTACGGTTGTATGAAGCGACTGGTACATATTGGGTTTGGGAGTTGCTATATAATCCTTGAACCGGTTTGGAATGGGTGAAAACATATCATGTATAATACCCAGGGCGTTATAGCATTCGTTTACGCTGTCGACAATAATCCTCACCGCATATTTATCATAAATCTCGTCAATGGATTTACCCAGAAGATATGCTTTTTTATAGATTCCGTACGTTGATTTAACCCTGCCTTCAATATGCGGGGGTTTTCCGTCAAAGCCGGACAAGACGAAACGTTCCAGAATACGGTCCTTGATTCTTCTGATGAACTCGTCACGGTCGCCGCTGCTTTTTGTAAGCATATTCTCGATTTCCGTATATGCGAAGGGGTCAAGATACTTAAATGAAAGGTCTTCTATTTCGTCCTTGAGCAAACGCATACCCAGTCTGTGGGCAATCGGAGCGTATATGTTCATGGTCTCAAGGGCTTTGTCACGCTGCTTATGCGCGGGCTGGAACTGAAGAGTCCTGATATTGTGCAGTCTGTCACAAAGCTTTATAATCATAACCCGCGGTTCCTGAATGGTAAGCTGAAGCATTTTATGGACATTCCCTGCCTGCTGTTCTTCCTTCGTGTTGAGCGGCACCCTGTCAAGCTTTGTAACACCGTCGACCAGCGTCGCCACATCCTGACCGAACATTTTCTTTATTTCGTCAAGGGTAATGTCGGTATCCTCAACAACGTCATGAAGCAGAGCCGCGCATATCGTATCGGTGTCAAGCCCGAATTCAAGCAGGATGAAGGCTACGGCGAGGGGATGCGAAATATAAGGCTCTCCGGACGAACGGCGCTGATTCTGGTGCGCTTTCGCCGCAACCTCATATGCCGAAATAATTTTACTCAGGTCATGCTGTTTATCGTCCTGCATAATTTTTTCGATAATCATATCTACTGAATAAACCGTTTCATTTTTATTATCCATACGAACCCTTCCTTTCATAATAAGGCGGCTTGACTTTTTCTGACTGTTTCTGTTGTAAGCTGCCCGAACCTTTTATACGGCGGCATCTGACCTGCCGGCTCCGAAAAAATCCGAAGCTGTTATAATATCCGCAAACTAAACTATGACCTTCAGCATTTTATTAAGCTTATTAAATATTGATGAGTTTTCCAACTGAACTTTTGTCTGTATACTCGATAACCTTACCGTATCGCTGAACCTGTCTACTTCAAAAAGCTTCAGCTCCTCAAAAATACCGACTGCCAGCCTGAATTTGCAGTAATTTATTTTTTCCGAGTGAACCATGCCGAATATATCGTCGCACCTGACAAAATATGTTTTAGGAACAGCTTTATATATTATAATCAGTTCTTCCCTTGACGGTACTATATTCGGCAATAATTTTAAATCGATACTTTCTCCCCGGATATAATTTTCATATGTATAATAAGCCGCAAGGATTTTCTGCTGAGATAGTCCGGCTCTGCGGTAATCGGCAATCCTGACATTGACGGTTTCATCTCCGTTGAAAACATTAACTTCGGGGTAAACCAGCATATCAAGCAAGCTTCCTGATTTAAAAGGAAATTGTTCTGTTTTTACTCCGAACATCAGTCCGTAAATGATACTTGCACCGTATTTTAGCTTCAATTTAGTATGCATCCCCCCCGAAAGAGGGATAACGTCGAGCAGCTTTACCGAAACCATAGCAAACAACGGTTTTCTGCATCCTTCGCCGAAGGGTTCAAGGATTTGAAGTGATTTTACGGTATCGGGGGAAAGCTCTTCAGGAAGGATTATTTTATCGGCGGTAAGGGTATAAGCGGGCATTACAGGATGGAATTTTGCCGCATAATGCTGTAAGGCTCCGTCAAATTCAGTTATTTTATCCGTCAATAATGAAAATCCCCCGGCGCCGCTGTGTCCGCCGAACTTAACGAGTAAATCCGAGCAGGCTGAAAGCGCGTGAAAAACATTAAACGAACCGACTCCCCTTGCGGAACCCCTGACCATTTCATCGTCATCCGACATAATAAATACGGGTCTTCCGAAGTTTTCGACTAGTTTTGAAGCTATTATTCCAATTACGCCGTGGTTCCAGTTACTGCCGTATAATACTATAACCCGTTTTTGTATTATTTCGGGTTTTATTTCAATTATACTTCTGATTTCGTCCATGATAGACTTTTCGGTATTTTTTCGCTCGGTGTTCAGGCTGTTGATTTTATCCGCAAGCTCCTGAGCTTCGCCGGAATCCTCCGTTAAGAGCATACGGCAGGCTTCGGGAGCACAGCCGAACCGCCCGGCGGCGTTTATTCGCGGAGCCAGTATATATGCTATGGAGGCGCTGTCAATTTTCGCCTTAATTCCCGAAACGCCGATTAAAGCCTGAAGCCCCGGATTTTCGGTATTTTCAAGGTAATGCAGGCCGTGCCTGACGATTTCCCTGTTTTCTTCCGTAAGAGGGACTATATCCGCAACGGTCGCAATGGCGGCAAGGTCGGAAAACTGTTCTATACATGAGCTGTAATCTCCTCCGTCAAGGGCGGCAATCAGCTTCAGAACAACTCCGCATCCGCATAAATCCTTATACGGGGACATATCGTCAGTCCTGTGGGGGTTGACGATTGCAACGGCTTCGGGCAGAATTCCGGACGGCTGATGGTGGTCGGTTATAATAAGCTCCACCCCCAGCTCAGAACAGAGCAAGGCTTCATTTACCGCGGAAATACCGTTGTCGACGGTAATAATAAGCTCTGCCCCGTCTTCGGCAAGCGTCCTGACGGCTTCGCCGCACATTCCGTACCCCTGGGAACGGGTATTTATATGAAACGAAACATCGCCGCCGATACAGCTGATATACTGATATAATATTACGGTTGATATTATTCCGTCACAGTCATAATCGCCGTAAATACATATTTTTTTGCCGCAGTCGACTGATTCCAGAATATGCTCCGCTGCGATTTCCATGTCTTTTATCAGAAACGGGTCGGACAACGAAATCTCATCCGAGTTTAAATAAGAGCCGAAAAATGCCTGCGCTTTTGTAACGGAATCGATTCCTCTTGCCGTAAGAACATCCGCGCAGAGCTTCGGAAGCCCGCCTTTTACTGAAAGCTCTTCCGAAAGCTTTTTATCGGGATTTAATATATTCCATTTTTTCATAAGCAATAATGCAGAAGAGCATATCCTCCCTTTCCGGAACGGTTGTTATTTATACTGTAACTAAGAGGAGTATGCTTACTCCCTTAGTATACTGAACTTTTGCAATCAAACGTTAAAATATATAATAAGCCTTATTATAACTATAACCCCTTAACAAATTAAAGTCAATATGTATTTTTACACAAAAATTGTAAAACCGGCTGATTATGGAATAATGCATAAAATATATTAAAATCATAAGTAATTTCTGTGAAAAACCGAGAATTAATATTTTGTCATAAAATGTGCTATTAATTTAACGGAAAATCTGATATACTCAGTTTGTCTGCGGATTTTATTAAGCAGAAAAGTGTATCGCACTCTGCTGACCGTTACTGCAAGGAGGTGTGTTCCCAAAAACATTGGGAACACTGAACAGGAATATGAACGGATATGAGATTTTTACAATTACGTTAAAGGCATTCGGTGGTCTGGCATTATTTCTTTACGGCATGACAATGCTGAGCGGCAATCTTGAAAAGCTTTCCAGCGGGCGTATGGAAAAAATTCTTGAAAGCCTGACAAGCAATGTCATAAAAAGCGTTCTGCTCGGCACTTTAGTAACGGCTGTGGTTCAAAGCTCAAGCGCAACCACCGTAATAGTCGTCGGACTTGTGAATGCGGGTATTTTAAAGCTTTCCAACGCAATCGGGGTCATAATGGGAGCAAATATAGGCACGACAGTAACGGGGCAGATTTTACGCCTTATAGACCTTGAAAACAATCCGGACGCCGGAAATGTACTTAAGCTTTTTTCACCCGGCACCATTGCCCCTCTAGTGGCAATACTAGGTCTGGCTTGCTATATGCTTTCAAAGAAGGACAGCGGGAAAAACATCGGTGAAATCCTGCTGGGACTGGGTATTCTGTTTACAGGGATGCTTTCAATGACCGACGCCGTGAAGCCTCTTTCCGAGCTAGAAGGTTTCAGGAGACTGTTTGAAACGCTGCAGAACCCGTTCCTCGGAGTGCTTGCCGGAATAATTATCACAATACTGCTTCAAAGTTCTTCGGCTTCCGTTGGTATTTTACAAGCTATTTCAACAACCGGCGTTCTCACCTTTTCAGCCGCTTTCCCGATTATACTCGGTCAGAATATAGGCACCACCTCTACATCGATGATTTCCGCAATAGGAGCGACAAAGGGCGGAAAACGCACCGCAATCGTTCATGTTTATTTTAATATTATCGGAACAGTATTATTTATGGCGGTATTATTCTCATTAAAGGCAGTAATCGGTTTCAAATTCTGGAATGACGCAATCGATATGGGAGGGATAGCGAATTTCCATACGTTGTTCAATATCGCTGTAACAATCTTTTTTATACCTTTTACAAAAATGCTTGAAAAGCTTGCTATGCTTACATACCGCGATGAACCGGAAGAAGAAACCGGTTCTGAGGACGTCGAAAATATTAATCTTAACAATCTTGACGACAGACTTTTAAAATCTCCAGCTCTGGCTGTTTTTCAGTCATTTAATACCGCCGTATGCATGGGCAGGCTGGCACTTCATAATTACAGCGAAGGACTTAAGCTTTTTACCGGGTATGACGAAAAAAAATTCGAGCATCTTCTGATAAATGAAAACAACCTTGACCGTATGGAGGACAGGCTCAACTCATATCTCGTGAAAATTACCGAATGTGAGCTTACAGACTATGAGAGCAGGCGGGTTACCGTTCTTCTGCACCTGACTTCCGAATTTGAACGCATAGGCGATTATACGATGAATATAGCAGAAACCGCTCAGAAGCTTCATAAATCAGAACTGAAGTTTTCCGAAAACGCCGTCAGCGAATTAAGGGTTATAACATCGGCTGTTGAGGAAATAATAAGTATGGCTGTTGACACTTTCGAACAAAATGACCTGACTATGGCATATAATATAGAACCTCTTGAAGAAACGATTGATTACCTGAACGAAACGCTGAAAAGCCGGCATATAGAAAGGCTGAAAAACGGCAGATGCGTAATAGAGACAGGTATTAATTTCCTTGATATGCTGGTAAATCTTGAACGTATTGCCGACCACTGCTCGAATATTGCCGTTTATATTATCGGCGGGCAGAAAAATATAAACGATGAATTTTATCACCATGAGTACATTGAGGACGCTCACAGCGGAGAAAACAAAGAATACAGGAGTTCATACGATAATTATATGAAGAAATACGCAGTATAAGCAGATATTATCAAGAAGTATTGCGAAAA
>DBCY01000119.1:8889-9998 GCA_002293295.1 Ruminococcus sp. UBA946
ATTGTTCAGTACGCATTATATATCAGATTCGTTAACAATAGAATTCCGGGACAGCCAAGGGACGCTCAAAGGTTTGTTGCAGGTTCGGACGGTTCGGTTTATTTCACTGACAGCCATTACGGACATGGGTCAAGTCCAACAGGAATACCGCCGTTTATAAGAATTAATTAGTAGGAAAAAAGTTAGAAAATAAATTTTTTCAAACTTGGGAGTTTTGTCCTTTCGGGNNAAACATCCGGAAAGGATGGTTATTTATGGAAAACAAGATTTATAATGTTACCTTGGAAGAAATGCAGGAAATCAAGAAGACAATAGAGGATAATATTTTCATAGCCGAAATTGACGGGAAAGAAATTAAAAAGCTGTTTGANNATAGCTGAAATAATGGATTTCCCTGTTGAAAAAAGGGAATCTATTGATGCATATGAAGATTGGATTATGGATTTAGAATGGCTCCAAAAGGACGGATATACAGTAATAATTTATAATAATGAATACTTTATGAATGAAGACCCTTATTACAAAAGTATTATTATGGATGGATTTATTTCTGATATTTTACCGTGGTGGCAGGAAGATATAAAGTATTTTTCAGGCGGTCTTGAACCCAAGCCATTTAATGTTTATTTAGTTGATTAAGAATTTAGTATTAAGTTTTGCGGCTGATGACTGAAATTAGTCAGCCGCAAATAATAAAAACACAGTCTCGTATGAAATCACTATTATGACAAAATAAAGAGGTGTATTATGGAATTTAAAGAAAAAATCAAAGAAATATGCAATAAGGTAATTTCAGGAGAGTATAACATACTTGAATTTGCAAGACGGTTAGAAACTATAATGATTGACGATACTCGTAGTTATAATGGCATAAATGATACTATTAATGATATTCTTTATAAAATAGAAATGGATATTTTTTGCATGTCTTCAGCAGAACAAAAAAGTAATATTATTGAATATTCATATAAGTTATTATCTATGCTGGATTAAATTTAATATGCGGCTGATGAATTAAATCATCAGCTGCATATATTACAGCCTTGAGGAAAATTTATGGAAAACAAAATATATAATGTTACATTAGAAGAAATGCAGGAAATTAAGAA
>DBCY01000007.1 GCA_002293295.1 Ruminococcus sp. UBA946
TGATTTTCGAACACGCCCTAGTAGGGTCGGAACTCTGTTGTTTTGTGCGAAAGGGTATAGTAATGTTTATGAATATTTATGAAGCCATGGATTATATAAACAGCTTTTCAAAGCAGGGGAAACCGGTTGAAAACTTAATACGTTTCAGCCGGCTTATGAACGCGCTGAACAATCCCTGTAAGCGCTCCCGTTTCGTTCATGTGTCAGGAACTAACGGAAAAGGCTCAACTGTGCGCATGATTGCTAATTCCTTAATTAAGGCGGGATATAAAACGGGCGAATTCACATCGCCGTATATTAAAATTTATAATGACCGTATAAGAATTAACGGAAAAAACATATCCGACGCGGAATTGTGCGGTATTATCACACAAATCAAACCTATCATTGATACTCTTTATAACGAATACTCGCAGTTTGAAATAACGACAGCGGCTGCTTTTATTTATTTTGCCGCAATGAAGTGTGATATTGTGGTGCTTGAAACCGGGCTGGGGGGGCTGCTTGACTGCACGAACATTATAGAAAGCCCTGAAGTGTCGGTAATAACATCAATTTCTCTTGACCATACAGCCGTTCTCGGAGATACCTATGAGCTGATTGCCCGTCAGAAAGCCGGGATAATAAAGCCGGGGCGTCCTGCAGTGCTTTCCTGCGGTCAGAATAAGGATGCTTATAATGTAATTTACAGCACGGCATTGTTTAATAACTCTAAATTATACACCCCGAATACCGAATTGCTTTCTGTGGAAAAATGCGACCATACGGGCAGTAAGTTTACATATAAGCTTATGCCGTACCAGACGGCAATGCTTGGAAAACACCAAATCGAAAACGCCCTTACCGCCGTTGAGACCTGCAGGGTCTTGAAAAAGAACGGTTTTACGAAGCTTAATTACGTAAGCGTATATGAAGGCATAAAAACGGCTGTGATGCCGTCAAGATGCCAGGTTTTAAGGACTGATAAGCCTTTGATTATAATCGACGGAGCGCATAATCCCGGAGGAATGAAAGCGCTTGCCGATTTTATAAGGAATATTCCGAAAACGCCGAAAATAATGGTCTGCGGTATGGCTGAGGATAAGGACTGGCAGACTGCCGCAGGGTTCATTACGCGTTATATCGATTACGGGATTTGCATTGATGGTTTTATGCCAAAAACTGTTTTCGCCCCCAAGCTTGCGGCAATGTTTGAAAAAGCCGAAACCTCCGGACTGCGGGATTGTGTTCAGCGGGCTGTTTTTATGGCGGGTGAGCGTGGTATGGTCATTATTGCCGGTTCTCTTTATCTTGCCTCGGCATTGCAAAAGCAAATGGAGTGAGAATAATATTATTCTGTTCTAAATAATTGACAATAATTCGGGTATATGTTAAAATTAAACATATGTTAATGTGTAATTATATGATAAAGGAAGGTATCTATGTTCCCGTTAAAGCTTAAACCTGTTTTTAAGGATTATATCTGGGGAGGGACCCGTCTCAGGGACTCTTTTAACAAGGACTGCAGTCTGGACAGAGTAGCCGAAAGCTGGGAGCTTTCCTGTCATAAGGACGGTAATTCCGTTATAGAAAACGGCGCATTTTCAGGAATGACCTTAGCTGAGTATATAGAGAAAAACGGAAGGTCTGTATTGGGTGCGAACTGTAATAGGTTTGACAGCTTTCCTGTTCTCATTAAGCTTATTGACGCGAAGGAAAATCTTTCGGTACAGGTTCATCCGGGCAATGAATATGCTTTGCGTGAAGAAGGCGAATACGGAAAAACAGAAATGTGGTATATCGCTGACTGCGATGAAGGCGCGGAGCTTCTGTACGGATTCAGTAAAAATATAACTAAGGATGAATTTAAAAGCCGTATAGAAAACAATACCCTGCTTGAAGCCGTTAAATCCGTTCCCGTTAAAAAAGGAGATGTATTCTTTATAAAATCGGGAACGCTTCATGCTATAGGAAAAGGAATCCTCATTGCCGAAATCCAGCAGAATTCCAATACTACGTACCGGATTTATGATTACGGACGCGCCGGAACCGGCGGAAAACCCAGGGAACTCCATACCCAAAAGGCATTGGAGGTTACTGACTTATACCCTGCCGAACCTTATCCCGAGCATATTCTTGAACATAAGGACGGTTATTCCGAAAAACTTCTCTCAAGCTGCGAATATTTTACCGTATCACTGCTTGATATAAAGCAGTATGCAAAGCTTTGTGCTGATGAAAAATCATTTGTCCATATATTAATACTTGAAGGAGAAGGCATTATTTCGTCAGTCAGCGGAGATTTAGGATTTATCAGGGGTGACAGCTTTTTTATCCCTGCGGGTTGCGGTGAATTTGAAATAAAAGGCGCCTGCAACGCAATTCTGACAAGAATTGATTGATTTTAATACCCATCCCGATTAGCCGGTTTTCGGAATATTTTTAAGGAGTATTATTATGAAGTATTATATCGGAATTGACCTTGGCGGAACAAATATAAAAGCCGGGGTAGTAAATGAAAAATATGAGATTATCGGCAAGGCGTCGGTAAAAACCGCCTGTCCCCGTCCGGCGGAAGAAATTGCGGACGACATGGCGCTTGTCAGTATAAAAGCCTGTAAAAATGCAGGTATACCCGTTGACAGTATTGAATGGCTCGGTATAGGTACGCCCGGAATTGCCGATAATATCAACGGTACAATTCCGTATTCAAATAATCTGGGATTTATGAACGTGCCTATCCGTAAATATATAAACGCTCATATAAACAAGCCTGTTTATGTCGCTAACGACGCAAATGCCGCCGCTTACGGGGAATTTATCGCCGGAGCCGCCAAAGGAGCCGAGGACGCCGTGTGCATAACGCTGGGGACAGGGGTAGGCGCAGGCGTTATTATCGGCGGCAGGATTTTTACAGGAAGAAACCTTGCCGGTACTGAAATAGGGCATACGGTTATCGAAGTGGACGGACCGCAATGCACCTGCGGTCGGAAAGGCTGTTTTGAAGTGTTTTCTTCCGCAACAGGGCTTATAAATATGACAAAAACTGCTATTGAGCAGAATCCGGATTCTGTTATAAATACTTATATAAAGGGCGGGCATATTTCGGCGCGTCACGCATTTGACGCAATGCGCGCGGGCGACAGAACCGGAAAGGAAATTGTCGGTAAATACATAAAATATCTGGCGGCAGGCATTACAAATGTTATAAATACGTTTCAGCCTGACATTCTGTGTATCGGCGGCGGCGTCTGCAACGAAGGAGACAGGCTTTTGAATCCTCTTAAGGAGCTTGTTAGCCGTGAAGTCTATACCAGGATGATTGATATTAACACAAAAATAACTATTGCCGCTTTGGGAAATGACGCGGGTATCATAGGAGCGGCATTTTTGGGGAATGTATGATGAGTATTTGAAAATAATCATAATTGGAGGGTCAAAAAATGGGAATCGAAAGAGTAGAAATAAAGGATTTTCTTGTGTTCAGGGGGGAATTCACAACAGATTTCTGTGATGGTATTAATATTCTAATAGGCGGTAACGGAACGGGTAAGACTACATTACTGAAAGCAATGTACGGCTGTTTGAAATTATCGGAGAATAATAAAACATCAGTAGTCAGTATAGGGAATATTTTTAGTACAGATGAAAGAATACTTTTTAATGGCGGATATATATATACTAAATATAGTAATAATGATTATGTTATTCTTGATTTTAATAATAAAACTTTTAATCATTCTGATAAAACTAAATTATCTTCAATTTTTATTCCCGCAGATGAAATGCTGTCACATTCTAAAGGCTTTTTAGCATTGAATAATGAACGCAAATTACCTTATGACTTGACAAGTATTGATATTTTATCTAAGGCAGAACTTCCGGAAACAAATGAAATTACCATTAATGCAAATATAATAATTGATAGCATAAAAAAGCTTATTGACAGAGAGGTAATATATGAAAATGATACTTTTTATTCAGTAAACAATACTGGTAATAAAATTCCATTTTCCCTTGAAGCAAGCGGTTTTAAAAAACTAGGTCTTTTATGGAAACTGCTTAGAAATGGTTTACTTGAAAGCGGTACTGTTCTAATATGGGATGAACCTGAAAACAGCCTTAATCCCGAGCTTATTCCCAAGCTTGTTGATATACTGCTGGAACTCTCGCGCAACGGCGTCCAGATTTTTATAGCGACTTACAGTGAAATTCTTGCCAGTTATTTTAATGTAAACCGAATTAGTAATGATAAGGTTTTATTTACTTCTCTTTTTAAAGATGAGGAAAACGGGCAAATAAAGGCAAATACAAGCGAACGTTTTGATTTGCTGGAGCCAAACAGCCTCACTGCCGAACCGGTAAAGCTCTATGAAAAGGAAATAGAGAAGGGGTTGGGGTAAATAGTGAGAGTATTTGAAAAAGATTTCAGCGGAATGTATTTTAATGCCGATAAATAAATAATATATGCGAAAAATTCATTCATTCACTTAATCTTTACTCATCAGTTAAAACAGGGGTTAATGAAGAAATTTTTGATAATGATTTTAATCCCCCTGACAAAGTCGTTTTAAAATTCATATTAGTAATTAATAACCCTAACATAATAAAATCAAGAAAAATAAAGTTTGCTCTTTAAAATAATTTACCGGCATATTTCAAGCGTATATGGAAACCGGAAGTGCTTGTTGTAAATCATAATACCGCAGTAAAATTTAAATTAGCAATAGCACAAAAAAAGGAGATACAACATAAATGATAAGCGATTCAATAAAAACAGGCATAAAAAATGCGCCCCACCGCGCGTTATATCATGCCCTGGGACTTACAAACGAGGAAATCTCGCGTCCTTTAATCGGGATTGTAAGCTCGTATAACGAAATCGTTCCCGGGCATATGAATATCGATAAAATCGTGAACGCCGTAAAAATGGGCGTTGCAATGGCGGGGGGGACTCCGGTGGTTTTTCCGGCGATTGCCGTCTGCGACGGTATAGCAATGGGTCATAAGGGAATGAAATATTCCCTTTGCACACGCGAGCTTATTGCCGATTCAACCGAGGCTATGGCGCTTGCACATGGGTTTGACGCGCTTGTTATGGTGCCTAACTGCGATAAGAATGTTCCGGGGCTTTTAATGGCGGCAGCTCGCCTTAATATACCTTCAATTTTTATCAGCGGAGGACCAATGCTGGCAGGAAGGGTAGACGGTAAAAAAACGTCGTTTTCATCTATATCCGAAGCTGTCGGCGAATATGCGGCAAGGAAAATTACAGCCGAAAAGCTTTGCGAATATGAGGAAAACTGCTGCCCTACCTGCGGCTCCTGTTCCGGAATGTATACGGCAAATTCCATGAACTGCCTCACAGAGGCATTAGGTATGGGTCTTGGCGGTAACGGTACCGTTCCCGCTGTTTACTCGAAACGTATCGAGCTTGCGAAGCATGCCGGTATGAAAATTATGGAGCTGCTTGAAAAGGATATAAAACCTCTTGACATAATGACGGAAAATGCATTTATCAACGCTCTTACCGTTGATATGGCGCTTGGATGCTCGACAAACAGCATACTTCATCTGCCGGCTATAGCAAACGAATGCGGAATTGATATTAATCCGGACACTGTAAATGAAATCAGCGCAAAAACCCCGAATTTATGCCACCTTGCCCCTGCGGGGCACACCTATATTGAAGAGCTTGACGAAGCCGGCGGCGTTTATGCGGTTATGAACGAGCTTTCAAAACTGGGTCATATAAAACTTGACGCTATGACCTGCACCGGGATGACTGCCGGTGAAAACATCAAGAATTCGTATAATAAAAACACGGAGGTTATCCGTCCGGTCGGAAATCCGTATTCCATAACAGGGGGGATTGCCGTTCTTCGCGGGAACCTTGCCCCCGATTCATGCGTTGTAAAGCGTTCGGCAGTATGTGACGAAATGCTGGCGCATTCCGGTCCCGCAAAGGTTTTCGATTCGGAAGAAGATGCTATGGAGGCTATTACAGGCGGTAAAATTTCGGCTGGTGATGTTGTTGTTATTAGGTACGAGGGTCCTAAGGGAGGTCCGGGTATGCGCGAAATGCTTAATCCCACCTCGGCTATAATGGGAATGGGGCTTGGTTCACAGGTAGCTTTGATTACCGACGGGCGTTTCAGCGGAGCTACAAGGGGAGCTGCGATTGGACATGTTTCCCCGGAAGCGGCAGTAGGAGGTCCCATCGGAATTGTAAAAGACGGGGATATTATTTCGATTAACATACCGGAGAATAAAATAACGCTTGAAGTTCCGCAGGAGGAAATTAAAAAACGCATGGATGAATTTATTCCGAAAACCAAGGAACTCAGCGGTTACCTTAAAAGATATGCGGGACTGGTTACTTCCGGTTCAAAAGGAGCGGTTCTTGAAATTAAGAATTAAGAGTTATTAATTTTTATATAATAAATAATAACACATAAAAGGATTATTTATATGAGTGAAAATGTAATGCTGACAAAAAAGTCTTCAAAAACTATTTCGAAAATCATTTGTATTGTATTATTAATTATTTTGATTGCAATTACCGCTTTAAATATATTTCTGAGCGGGCAGAAAAAGGTTATAGATAAGCTGGCAATGGCTTTCGAACGCAATGATTTTAAAATGTTTTCAGAATGCATGAGCTCCGATTATAAATTTACAAACGAAGAATTCTTTAATAATATTCGCAGCGGATATTATACACATCTTGGAACTGATACGGATGAAAACATTTATTTGAAATATGAACTGACTTCAATAGAAAATGTTCCTGAGGCAACAAAAGAATTTCTTGGCTGTGAAGATGAATTTGTTATAGTATACAATGTTAATCAAACTTTATATGATGAAAATTACCATATAAAAACTTTCGGATTTTTTATTCTTCAGCTTGAAAGCGGAAAATGGAAGATATTAAAATGTGATTTTTTCACTTATGGAAAAGAAGCATATATACTTCATAAAAAATTAAAATAGATAACAAAAATACTGCATATAGGTAATTCCATATGCAGTATTTTTATATTCAGAAAATCCGTTATCCTTTAACAGCTCCTAAAGTAACGCCGCCGATTATATATTTTGAAAGAATAAGATACATAATAACAACCGGAAGTATTGATAAGGTAATAAAGGCATACTGTCTTCCCAAGTCAAAGCTTAAGAAGTCGGCGCTTCTCAGCATTCCTATCAGAACAGGGAGTGTTTTTATTTTAGGGTCTTCCAGAATTAATGCGGGTATCATGTAGTTGTTCCAGTTTGAAACAAATGAGAATATGATTTGCACCGCAATCGCCGGCTTCATTATCGGCATAACTATTGTGTTGAAGGTTCTGAGTTCGTTACTGCCGTCAATACGCGCAGCTTCAATAATATCAAGCGGCAATGAGCTTTCCATATACTGCTTCATAAAGAAGAAAGTAACAGGAGCTGCGATTGCGGGAACTATAAGCGGCCAGAATGTATTCATCATAGACAGCTCGGGATTGCCGATTAATTGCCCTATAGGTTTTAATATACCGTTTCTGCCAATCAGATTCAGGAAACCCGGGGTGGTTACCTGGGTGGGAACCATCATAAGAACAAGTATAAAAGTCATAAGCGCTTTCCTGAATTTAAAATTGAACACATGAAAGCCGTAGGCTGTGAACATTGAAAAGTAAACAGTCAGCAAGGAAGCTAATACCGCAACAAAAACACTGTTAAGCAAACCGTTGATTATATAAATGCTGGTATCGGTAAAGGCTCTTCTGTAGTTATCGAGCATTGCCGATAAACCGACGCGGTTCCTCAGTTCTACGGGATTCCCCGTCTCTGCGTTTACAGGATTAATCAGCGTATTACGCCGGTATGCGTGACCGTTTTCGCACTGAACTGCATCATTTGTAATCACTGCTCCGCAGCCGTCCCGCGGACAAAGTCCCGATACTTCAAAATCCTCCAAATACCTGCCTTCGGTAGTATCATAAAAAGTATCGACATAAGTACCGGGCAGAAGCGTAAACCCTCTTACAACTTCACTGTGGGTTCTGGTTGAGTTGACAATCATAGAATAAAAAGGGAAAAGACAAAGAAAAGAGAGTATAATCAGGAGAGTATATGCGAGAATTCTTCTGACAGTTAATACAATCTTTGAGTTTCTTTCCTGATAATCATTTACCATCATCATAGAAGAGTCGCCCCCTTACCTCTTTTAACTCTTTTCACAGCGTCTCTGTCCCGTCCGAGCCAGAAAATCAGGAAACTTAAAACGGCGGATATAATAAACAGTATAACGGCAACCGCCGACGCTCTTCCGTAATCTCCTCCGCCTGCCATTGTATTAAGGTACATTACAACAGTACGTGAAGTCATATCAGGGTTTCCTGTCGCGTTAGTCATAACGTTGGGGATATCGAACATCTGAAGGCCGCCTATTAATGATGTGATAAACACATAAACCATAAGCGGACGGATAAGAGGAATCGTAATCCTCCAGAAAGACTGAGTTGCGTTTGCGCCGTCTATTTGCGCCGATTCATATAGCGAAACGTCAACACCCAGAATAGCCGCTAAAAGCAATATGGTTGTATTACCGAACCACATAAGAAAGTTTATTCCCGCAATAATGCCGCGGGTTGCTCCTACGCTGTTAAAAAACTGGAAGAATTTGAAAGGCTCTCCGTCCTTCATGTTTTCCATTAAACCTTTGGCGTTTGAAAAGAAAGTGTTCACAATGTCATTTACAGGTCCTAAATCACCGAAAAAGTTAAAAAACAGCATTGAAACCGCCGCTGCCATTATTACATTCGGCAGATAGATAACAACCTTAAAGAAAGCTGAACCTTTTAGTTTCAGTCTTAAGTCTGTGAACCAGGAAGCTAAGAGAAGTGAAACGATAATCTGGGGGATGAACCCGATTATCCATATTAAAAACGTATTTTTAAAGTATACCAGCAAATTCTGACGTGCAGAAAAATCAAGTATTTCCTTAAAATTTTCGAATCCTATCCAGTTAGGTCCTTCCCATATGCCGGTTCTTCTGTAATATTCGGTAAAGCTGTAATAAAATGTGCTTAACAAAGGTACAAGTGAAAAAATAATATAAATTATAAAGAAGGGAGCAATGAAGAAATAACCCCATTTAGCATAATTTACTGCCTTTTTTCTGTTTAATGAAGCCATAATTTATCACCTCAAAATCAAGCTGTCATACCGGTTTTATAATACCGGCGGCAAACTTGTAATCAGCATTATTCATAGTTTTTAGGAAAAAATAGTGCGTTATTTAACAAAACACACAAACGTATAGATATAGAATACGGGGTCGGGTAGCCCGACCCCGTAAACACATATAGATAATTTTATTCAAACATTAGTCTGATTATCTGCCGTCCTTCAAATACGGGAACCTATCAAGTGACCTGGTATAGAAGTTATCAATTGCTTCTTCCTTGGATATATTGCCGTTGAAGTAGTCAATCATTGCTTCTCTGAATACTTCGTTAAGAGCGTCGTAACCGGAAACCGCCTGAGCGCTCATACCTTCTATTGCGTTTGCGAAAACTTCAACATAGTTCTGTCCGCCAACGAAAGAGCCGATACCTTCCTGGCTGCCGAACTGTGAAACAGCATTCTTGTTGTTCGGGAAGTCATTATTCTGAACTGCAAGTTTAAGAGTCCATTCGTCGGAAGTCATTGTCTTCATAACTTTAGCAACGAGGTCGGCATTATCTGTTCCGTTAGCAGCCATTATATAAGAGCCGCCCCAGTTAAAGAGCGCGGGACCTTCAGTAACTGCCCAGTCGCCTGCGGATTCAGTACCCATGCTGAATGAGAAGAACCATGACGGACCAAAGTAAGAGAATACCTTACCGCCTGAAGAGTCAACGTCCCACTGTCCGCCGCCCCACATATTGTAAGCGCCGTTTGTCCAGCCGTTGTCGCCCCAGGTCTTCATTCTGTCAACCCAGTCGAGTATAGTCTGGTCAATAAGGATATTGTCGTTGGAATCAACCCAGGGAGTTGTTTTCTTGGAGTCAACAGTAAAGAAAGTATCCTGGTTGCTCGCTACAAGTGTGTAACCTTTGTCCTTCAGCTCTGCAGCTGTCGCTTCAAGAGTATCCCAGTCCTTAACCTTTTCCTGAATAGTAGCCGGGTCGTCTGTACCCCACATATCAACGGCTATGCTTCTTCTGTAAATCAAACCAGCGGGACAAGCCTGGAAAGCTACGCCCTTCAGTTCGCCGCCTGAGCTTGTTGCTACAGCAAGGGGATAGCTGTACATCTGAGCGGTATCATCAGCTGTGATGCCGATTTTTGCAACGTTAAGGGAGAAGTCAGAGTTTACATAAGTTCTTACGTCGTTGGCTTCAATCATGAAAATGTCTATAGGATTGCTTCCGGTGTTAGCGGGAAGGTCGGTGTCAAGCTTCTGCCTGTAAGCGCCGTCTGCGCTTGGGGTTACAACGTACTCAACCGGAATGCCGTCGATTTCAGTAACTCTCTCATCGAAAGTATCGCCTACATTGTAGCCGCTTCCGCCGTTACCGAATACAAAGGAAAGGTCTCTGTAGAAATCGTCGTTCCAGCCGTAAATTCTGAGGTTTGTTCCGCCGCCGTCGGCAACCATGTCGCTTTCTTCAACTTCGAGCTCTGCGGTTACGTTCTCGTCAACGGCGTCAGCCGCTACGGGGGCAGTAGTTTCGGCAGTATCGTCCGGGGTTGTTTCTTCGGGATCACAGCCTGCCAGCAAAGTTCCAGCTAATGCTAATGCAGAAAGTAATGCAATGCTTTTCTTTAAATTCTTCATTGGGATTTTTCCTCCTTAAAAATATATTATATTATTAAATATAATAGCTTGTTTGTCATCTGTTAATATCTTTAACAGATGAGCCTTCCAAGAGTCCGCCGCTGATGATTACCGGTTCTTCATCAGGTTTAATCTCTTTTCTGATCAGTTTAATCAGCTGTTCCGCAGCTTTGGCGCCGATGCTTTCCGTATCCTGCCTGAAAGTCGTCAGTTTCGGGTTAAGGACCTGAGAAAGCACAATTCCGTCATAACCTACTATTGAAATATCGTCAGGAACCGATAATCCAAGCTTTTCGAACGCATTTATAGCCCCAATGGCTGCGAAGTCATCGGACAGCATAATACAGGTCGGCGGTTCAGCCGCTTTAATCAGCTTTTCCGCTAGCATTTCGGTTGTCTTAGGGTCATGGTACCGACCCTGCAGCAGATAATCTTTTCTGATCTCTATATTCAGGCTGCGCAGCGTTTCTCCGAAGCTTTTAAGCCGCGTCGAAGTAACAGTTGCGGTATCGCCGTAAATATATGCAATTTTTCTGTGACCCTTCTGATAAATATGCCTGACGAGCGTTTTAATGCCGAAATAATTATCGGATATTACCGCAGGATTTCCCTTTGAAAGATAATCAATCGTCACCGTGGGAACACTGCTCTCCAAAAGCTCGGTAATTCCGGAATCCTCATAATCGTCCACGCACGCCACAACAACTCCGTCCACATTTCTGCAGATGCAGTGCTCATAAAAAGTCATGTTATTGTCACCAATATTATGGCTTATAAAAGTAATATCATACCCTCTCTGCTCCGCTTCCACCTTAAAACTGTTGAGGACAGCAGCAAAATAACTGTGGGTCAGACCCGAATTTGCGCGTTCCGCGAAAAGAACCCCTAAATTGTAGGTACGGTTTGTTTTAAGCGCTCTTGCCTGTGTGTTAGGCAGATACCCAAGCTTCTTTGCTGTTTCGCGTATCAGCTGCTTGGTATTATTGCTGACATCCTTATGGTTATTTAACGCTTTGCTTACTGTTGCAATTGAGACCCCGCACACTGAAGCTATGTCCTTTATGGAAACCATAAGCTATTCAACGACCCCAATAACTTTAAATATTCTATATGTCCTGATTATGAAAAAAGCTGTTTTTATGTATTTTTATTGAAAGTTATTATAATTACATTGTTTTTAAACGTTTTCGAGTTGTTTTCGATATTAAATATACAACCGAAAAGGTAATATGTCAATGGTTTTTATGTAAACGAAGTGAAAATTTGGCGTTATAAACAATATAAACTAAATTAATTAGTATAAATTCACCAATATTTTATTACAGATATTTGTATTTTTTCATATAAAAAAATTTGTTTATAGTTAAAAACAACAACATAGCCATAAATATCTTTACCTTTTTGTTTAAAAAGGCTATAATTCATTAAATATTAATAATATTAAAATTTAATTATAATATTATGGATATTTAATTAATTTTACTTGTTATTGTAATTGATTTCATATAGATTTAATGTTTGCGGATGTAAGGTTTTTATTCAGAAAATATATTGCTGATATAATCAGATATTTGGAAAAATAAAACCGAACCGGCGTTTATACTATTAATAAAGTATATTATAAGGAATTATGCCGTAAAATCATCTTTTATCAACGAAGCCTACCTTTCGGTACACTTTTGTAACCGTTTTCTGAGAAATTCTCTCAGCCGCTTCGGCGCCCTTTGTATAACACTCCTTTAAATATGCCTTATCAGCCGTCAGACGCTTGAAATTATCCCTGACAGGCTTGAGATGCTCCGCAACGGCTTCACCAACCGCCGTCTTGAAATCCCCGTAACCCCTGCCTTCGAACTCAGCTTCAATTTCACCGAAACTCCTGCCTGTGACAACGGAATAAACAGTCATAAGATTATTTATTCCATCCTTGCCATCGGCATATCTGACTTCCGAAGAGCTGTCTGTAACCGCCTTCCTGAATTTCCTTATAATAACATCGGGTTCGTCCAGAATAAAAATAACCGCGTTTGGATTAGTGTCTGATTTCGACATCTTTCTTACAGGGTCCTGAAGGGACATTACTCTCGCTCCGACAGGCGGTAAATAAGGTTCGGGGACGGTAAAAAACTCCCCGTATTTACCGTTGAACCTCTGAGCGACATTCCTCGCCAGCTCAAGGTGCTGTTTCTGGTCGGCGCCGATGGGTACTAAATCAGCGTTATAAGCAAGAATATCGGCAGCCATCAGCACCGGGTAGGTGAAAAGTCCGGCGTTTATATCGTCCGGATGCTTCTGCGATTTGTCCTTGAACTGAGTCATACGCGACAGCTCGCCGAACTGCGTAGAGCAGGAAAGCACCCAGTTTAACTCGGCATGCGTTTTTACATGGCTTTGTATGAATGCGACCGATTTTTCAGGGTCGATTCCGCAGGCAAGCAGAAGCGCATATGCCTCCAGGGTATGCGCACGGAGCTTAACGGGGTCCTGCCGGACGGTAATTGCATGCATATCGACAATCGAATAGATACAGCTGTATTCGTCCTGGAGTCTTCCCCAGTTTGATATTGCTCCGATATAATTGCCGAGTGTGAATATTCCCGTCGGCTGAATGCCGCTGAAAATGATTTTTTTATTAGATGTATCAGACATAGTCGCGGTTTTCCTTTCAATACACAGGGATTCTTTATTTTCCGGCAAATCTGCCGGGAGCAAATTTTTCTATAACGGCTGCCATTTCCTCGTCGCTTATTGACGTTTCCCTGCCGGAATCATACTCCGCGCTTACCCAGCTTTGGATTTTACCAACCAGTTCGTCTTTTTTGTCAATTGTTCCGCTGCCCTTAAGCTTAAAGTAATTATTAATCCAGAAGGCTACGCCTGCCGCGCCGGATACGTTGCTTACCGCAACCTCAACGGGACGGTTAAGCAGCTTTTCGGTATTGAAGATATTATATATTTCCTCGTCTTTCAAAAGACCGTCGGCATGAATCCCCGCTCTGGTAACATTGAATTTCTTACCCGCATACGGAGTCATAGGAGGGATTTCATATCCCAGCTCCCTTTCGTAATACTCGGCAATTTCGGTTATAACCCTCGGCTCCATGCCGTCCATCGTGCCGCGGAACGAAGCGTATTCAAAGACCATGGCTTCAAGAGGGACATTTCCCGTTCTTTCGCCAATTCCGAGCAGGGAACAGTTTACCGCGGAAGCTCCGTGCAGCCATGCGACCGAGGCGTTTGCTACGGCTTTGTAAAAATCATTGTGACCGTGCCACTCTATAAGCTCGGAGGAAACTCCGGCATGGTGCTGCAGCGCATAAATAAGCCTTGCGACATTACGCGGCAGTGACGTTCCCGCATAAGGCAAGCCGTAGCCCATAGTATCACAGGCTCGGATTTTAACGGGGATTCCCGACTGTTCGGACATTTTTACAAGCTCATGGACAAACGGAACCACAAATCCGTAGAAATCCGCCCTGGTTATATCCTCAAGGTGGCACCGCGGACGGATTCCGACCTCAAGGGCGTCGGATACGACGGAAAGGTACTGCTCCATCGCCTGTTTTCTCGTCTTGCCTAATTTGTTAAAGATATGGTAATCGGAACAGCTGACTAAAATGCCCGTTTCCTTGATTCCCATGTCCTTTACCAGTTCAAAGTCCTGTTTTACTGCTCTTATCCAGGTTGTGACCTCCGGAAACTCGTATCCAAGCGCCATGCATTCCTCGATAGCCGTTCTGTCGGCTTTGCTGTAGGGGAAAAACTCCGTTTGGGTTATTATACCCTTAGGACCGCCCAGTTCATGCAGAAGCTTGTACAAATCAACCATTTGTTTTGTCGTGTACGGAGTGCGTGACTGCTGACCGTCACGGAAGGTTGTATCGGTGATATAAATATTTTTAGGCATGTTATAAGGCACCCTGGGATAATCAAAAGTAGATTTAGGGACCTCGTCATAAGAAAACTGCGACCTGAAAAGGTTAGGCTCCTCAACATCGTCAAGAGCCGGAACGTGATAAGGCGTTTCGGCTTCAAGCAGGTTGGTCTTTTCATTTAACGTAAACTTATTATCCAATTTACAGCATCCTTTCTGATAAATTTATTGTTTTAACCGGATAAGCTTAAATTCTTGCCGGCTTATCCGAACATCTCTTTTGATAATCTTCCCAGAATTTCACAGCCCTTGACAATCTGTTCGTCTGACGGGGTTGAGAAATTCATACGGAAACATGAGGATTTATCCTTTTCGCTTATCATGAACGCGCTTCCGGGAACAACCGCAACTTTATATTCCTCAACGGCAATACGGCAGAAATTCATCATATCGGCATTTTCGGGAAGGGACGCCCAGATAAACAGTCCGCCCTGGGGCCGGGTAACCGAAATTTTTCCGGAAAAGTTCCTGTCAATTTCCGAAAGCATCAGGCTGCACTTTTTACGGTATATTGTCCTGATTTTTTCAAGGTGCGCCTCAAAATTATAATTATTCATGAATTCGTAGCAAATTATCTGCCCCAGAACGTTGGTATGCACATCCGAAACCTGCTTGCAAACGACGATTTTCTGAATAATGTCTTTGGGAGCCGAAACGAAGCCGACGCGGATTCCCGGGGCTATTACCTTAGAGAAGCTTCCGACATAAATAACTCTTCCCTCGGTGTCAAGAGATTTTATTGAAGGGATATGCTCCCCGGAAAAACGGATTTCCCCGTAAGGATTATCTTCCAGTATGATAAAATTATATTTCACTGCAAGCTCATAAACGGCTTTCCTCTTTTCAAGTGACATGCATTTTCCTGTCGGATTCTGAAAGTTAGGGATAACATAAAGCACCTTCGGAACAGGGTTTGCCTTAATAGTATCCTCAAGGGCGTTGAGATTTATTCCGTCGTCCTCAAGACCGACGCCGCAGAGATTAACGTTATATGACTTGAAGGAATTAAGGCTTCCGATGAATGAAGGAGCTTCGCAAATCAGAGTATCCCCCTCGTTCAGGAATACCTTGCAGGAAAGCTCGTTGCCCTGCTGACCTCCCGAAACGATAATAACCTCGTCAATATCCGGACTAAAGCAGTTCTGGGATATAAGCCGCTTTTTTACTGTGCCGCGCAATGGGGAATAACCTTCCGTTATGCTGTACTGCAGTGCGGCGGCAGGATTTTCACTTAATATTTTTGCGGTTATTTCCGCAGTCTCTTTACCGGGAAAAGCCTCGGGTGACGGATTCCCCGCGGCAAAGGAAATAACGTCGGGAAACGCCGTGAACTTTAATATTTCACGGATTGCAGAAGCCTGCAGCCCGGAAACCTTATTGGAAAACGAATAATTCATACAGACCGCGTTAAACACGGACACCTCCTCAAGATATATAATAAAATTTATTATATCACATATTCAAATATTTAGCAACATAAATATTAAATATTGGACAAGAAGAGAGTGGGATTTGGAGTGTGGAGTGTGGAGT
>DBCY01000158.1:0-183 GCA_002293295.1 Ruminococcus sp. UBA946
ATCTTTATTTAACAGAGAACCACAGTGCAATATTATATACTGTATTTATATTACAAGACTTTTAGTATCGGATACACATTATGTGATATTTGATATTGTATAAAATAAAAGCGTATCAAATTATAAAAAATCTGATACGCTCTTATTTTAATGGTGCAATTATTATTTAATGCGTACTGAACA
>DBCY01000158.1:336-3006 GCA_002293295.1 Ruminococcus sp. UBA946
TGGAATAATTGAAAAATGCTTTTGCGTCGCATAGCGACGGCATTTTTTAATTATTCAGCAGACATTATTTAACCTCCTCAAACTTTGCAGCCATAGTTGCATTATTACGGGTCAGCCGCTTAATAGTCAGGTCTTCAGCTTTATTGTTCGCAAGCCGGAGATTGTTTTCAGAGTTAAGCAAATTCTCTTTTGTCTTCTGAAGCTGAGCGATAGAGCTGTCGATATTCTTAATCGCATCAGCGAAACGTTCCGAGGCTAAACGGTAATTACGGCCGAATGCGTCGCGGAAATCGTTGAGCTGATTCTCAAAATTAGTCACATCAATATTCTGGCTCTTCACTAACGCTAACTCTGCCCTGTATTTCAACGAATTAAGAGCGGCATTGCGCAGTAATCCAATAATAGGCAAGAAGAACTGAGGGCGGATAACAAACATTTTATTATATTCATAAGAAACATCCACAATTCCGCCGTTATAAAGTTCATTTTCGGCTTCAAGCAGTGAAACCAAAACTGCATATTCGCATTTTTTCTCGCGCCGGTCCTTGTCCAGCTCCTTGAAGAAGTCTTCATTCTTTTTCTTTGCAGCGGTAGTGTCATTTTCGTTTTTCATTTCAAACATTATGGATATGACTTCATTTCCGGTATCATCATCTTCACGATAAATGAAATCGCCTTTGCTGCCGCTTTTAGAATCATTGTCTTTATTGAACTTAGCGTTCGGAAAACTCATTGTGCGGACGCGGTTAAACTCATTCTGACAATGCTGTTCCAGCGTTTCCCCCACCATTTTGGTAGACAGCCTCGCTTTCATATCGTTAATGCGCTTAATTTCATCTTCGCATACCTTAAGTTTAAGCTCATAAGCATCTTTAAGCGATGTCTTCTCTAAATCCTTCTGAGCAATTTCCAAACGTAATTCTTCACGTTCCTTTTCAACTTTTCCGACTGCTTCTGAAACAGCCAATTTCTTTTCTATTTCAGCAGAATCAAGTTTCGCTGTCAGCTCTGAAACCTCTTTTTCCTTTTCAGCTTTAAGCTTAATCTCAAATTGCACTTTTTCGGATTTTAAAGTCAATAGTTCAGAATTTTTCTTTGCCAGCTCATCATTTAAAATGTTCCTTGCTTTTTCCTCGGCAAGCCTGACTGTTGACTTATTTTCATCTTTTAACGAAGATACCTTAGCTTTAAGCTGGATTAATTCATTATCCTTTTTAGCTAACTCAGCCTGTACAGCATTTTTAGTATTAGCTTCGGCCAGTTTCACAGCGCTCTCTTTTTCGGATTTTAATAACTCCTCTTGCTTGCGCAGTTCAGAGCGAAACTCTTCATCGCGGACTTGCTTGACTATGTCGGCGTAACCCGCTTCGTCAATTTTAAATATTTCTTTGCACTTCGGGCATTTAATTTCGTTCATAAAATAGCCTCCAGAATAATAATCTATGTAATTATAACATATCCGTTATAAATCATCAAGGTTTAAAAAAATAATATTTGAAAAAGATAATAAAATTAATTTCAATCTTATAATTTATTTTATAGACAGACAAAAAATCTGAATTTCAAAAAAAATACAGCCGAAAGGCTGTATTTTAATCTGTTAAATATTTTTATTGACATTTCCAAAAATTAATGTTATAATAATGGATAAACCTATTGAATAAATACAAACAACTAACCCATTTTATATAATAATTATAACATAAAAATTTGTTTATGTCAATAGGTAATTTNNTATATAAAGGCAGTGGTATTATGAATGAAAATTTTATTGAATCCGGACAAATCAGTAAACCATCATTAATGGATACTTTATTAAACACAAATAGTATCTCAGCAGAATACGGATTAAGTTTAAGTGAGAAGGATACCCTGATGTTAATTAATGCCGGAAGGGAATCTATTGCGGCTCAGGACAGAATAGAATTCGGGAAAAGCGCAACGGTGAAAATAATAGATAAATTTATGCAGAGCGCTTACATTACACAGGATATTTATGCCGATACCATTGCGTCTTTGATTGAAATCTTTTACGAAGCCAAGGAAGAAAGCATGGATATCTTAACGGATGATGAAGTTATCGATATAATGTTTTATTATTTTGAAAATGAAAGCGGCGGAGTAATTGAGGTATTACAGAACAGGGATATGGAGGAACTGTGCAGAAGGGTAAGATATGCGGCAATGGGTATCGATAATGGAGATAACAGCTTTTTAAGCGGAGGGGATGCAGATGAATGAAATAATAAATATAATTCCTGATATATATACTGATGAAGAAAATTATACCATTTCATTACTGCATTATGCTTCATTAAACGGATTAATCAATGAAAATAAACAACTGGAAATCAAAAACATACTTGATTCAGAGTTTGCCGAAGCAGCCTGTCAATTTACAATGAGGGGCAGCAGTACAATCCCTAAAAAACGCGCAGCCTTGATTTACAAATCTGTACTGTACCAAAGCGATATATACCTGAAAAGCCTGAACGACAGCAAAAAGGCTTTGGATTCTATAGCTGCGGATAATATGGGACAGATACTTTCTTCGGGCAGGAATTTAATACTAAGGTATATGGAAGAAAGCAGGGAAGTGTTTAAAACAGCATATAAAAACCGATTGGATATAAATATTTATGAATATAATTATATAATGCATAAAGCTTT
>DBCY01000176.1:0-3558 GCA_002293295.1 Ruminococcus sp. UBA946
AAGAACAAATGAAAAATGCTTTTACGTCGCATAGCGACGGCATTTTTCAGTTGTTCAGCAGACATTATATTATTAAAACTCCGGCGCCGCAGATAATGACTGCAGCGCCGAATTAACTTTAAGAAGCTTTTTTGATATAAAGAGTATTGTTTTCTGCTTTTAGGGATTCGTCATACATGGAGTCGGCAAATATAGCATATCCTTTGGCAGGATTATTAATAAAAACGTGAGTTACAGCTCCAATCAGCTTTCCGTTCTGTATGATCGGGCTTCCGCTCATGCCCTGAACGATTCCTCCTGATTTTGATAATAGTTCATCATCGACTACTTTTATTATCATGTTTTTGCTGTCCTCGGAATCGACAAGGTCTATTTTTTCAATTATAATTTTATAAAGCTGCGGAGTAGAACCTTTAACGGTTGAATAGATAAACGCTTCCCCGGCTTGTATTTCCTGACGCATACCCAGCGGAACAGCGTCATTTTTCGGTGAGAAGTCAGTCATTTCGCCGTAGAGACCGTTTATACAGTTATTCTCAAGATAACCGATGGGATTTTCAGAAATAAACATACCCATTAATTCACCGGGATAACCGGCTCGTCCTTTTTTTACTCCGTTAATTGATACCTTAACAACCTCGCCTGACTGAAGCGGAAGTATTTTGCCGGTATCAGAATCGCATACCGGATGTCCCAGCCCGGCGAAGCTTCCGGTTGACGGGTTGTAGAACGTCAGTGTTCCTATACCCGCGGAGCTGTCCCTGACCCACATGCCCGCGCGGTAGGAATTATCTCCGGCGCAAATAACCGGATTTACGGTCAGGCTCATCTCCCTGCTGTCTCTTAATAGCTTTACCGAGACCGGCAGTCCGTCTGAGCTTGATATTATTTTTTCTATATCGTCGTTTGAATTAACGGGAAGACCGTCAACGGTTTTTATAACATCTCCTACTTTTATACCCGCATTGTCAGCCGGAGAAACAAATCCTTTTTCCGTCTGGAAACTGCTTAATTCAACAACCATAACTCCCTGAGTAAGCATTTTAATACCGAATGGTTCACCGCAGGGAATCAGCACCGGTTCGCTGACCTCCTGAACGGTTACCGTTTTTATAGGAATTATACCAAAAAGCTTCAGTTCCGCCTTATGCGAAAATCCGGGACCCGAGGCTGAATTTTTTGTTTTTATAACAGGAGCCGCATCACCCGAACACTTTATAATTTCAAAAGCGCCTGTCAGCTGCAGCTCGTCGCCCGAAGTCACATAATAGTTATCCGGAAGGTTTTTATTATAATATACAATCAGGGATAATAATCCTGTTATCAATATATTAATAAAAACCGCTCCGATTTTTATTTTTTTCTGCATACAAACCAAAAACCAACCTTCTTGAATTTTTGAAATGATTAAGGCGACCGTATTTTTTTAGCCGCCCGCAATAGCGTTAAATCAAATATTAATCAGATTAAATATAAACAGATTAATTTCCGGTTTTAAATTTAAAATGATTAACATCATTACTATACTCATATTTTCAAAGAATAATCTGAAGTATATTATGTAATTTTACACCCATTATAATAAAAAACCAGTCGAAAACAAGCTATGAACAGGAATCCCCGGATTATTTACGGTTATTTATGGTTTTATAAAAGGTCAGAATTTTTTCTGTTAGAAATAATAACCATAAAAAATTTATTATAAAGTTAAAATTCATTGAAAATTTTATGATATTATGATATAATATTAAAGTATAACATTCCGTTTAGCAAAACGTGATAAACTTAAATAATTTTACCGGACAGGATGGTCTTTATTATGAAAATATTAAGAGTTATAACAATCATTGCTGCAGCGCTGGCTATAATAATTTGCTGCCTTTTTTTTAATATTGCCGGTGGTTTTGCTTTTATTCAGAATAATTATGAAAAATGCGGTTCCGCTCTGATTATCAGCAGCGTTTTTTTAACTGCAGCTTTAATTTTCGGAATTTTCAAAAAAGTCATACCGGTAATTATCCTTAATATTATCGGCAGTTCGGGTTATATTTATACGCTTGCTTTTCTTAATGCCATCCCGAATTCAAAAGTTCCCAGATTAAATATTGAAAAGCTGATAAACAATCATATTTTCACTGTATTTGTCACCGTATTGCTTTTTCTCCTTGCTTTTTTCAATTTTATGCAGGCGGAAAACATTAGTAAGCGTTATGAAAAAAAAGCCGCGAAGAAAGCCGCTTCTGAACGCAAGCTTACTGACGAGGAAACAATAGTCTGATTTTCATGTAAAAAACATATATGTAGATAAAACCGCTCGTTTTTCGTTTAATATGCGTATTGAAAAATCATGCGAAAAATTATAGAATATAGTATAGAGTTTAAAATTTTTCTGTAATGTTAAATTTTCAAAACTGAGTATCAGACAGGTAAAAAATCCGGAAAGGATGGTCATTGATATGAACGTGACTATTAAGGATGTCGCTAAGGCAGCCGGGGTTTCGGTTGCGACGGTTTCGCGTGTTTTAAACAACAGCGCGACCGTATCGGTTTTCGCTACGGAGCAGGTGAACAACGCCATTAAGACGCTTGGCTACAATCCGAATTTTCTCGGCAGGAATCTGCGTAAATGCGAAACAAATATTATCCTTGCGGTAATTCCGTCAACCGAGCATGCTTTTTACAGTGATATTTTAAGGGGTATGCAGGCTTCGGCGAATGAAAACGGATATGATATATTAATAAGCACCTCAAACAGCAACCTTGTTACTGAAATGCGTCTGCTGAACATGGTGTTCAACCGGACCGTCGACGCCGCCGTTCTGCTGGGTACGCAGCTTGACGCCGATACCCTGAACGACCTTAACGGCAAATATAATATTGCTCTGTGCTGCGAACGCGTAATCGGAGCCGATGTACTTACCGTAACCGTAGACGACAACGCCGGAGCATATGCCGCCGTAAAAAACCTGATTGACTTCGGACACAGAAAAATTGCCATGATTTCAACCGAGGGGAAGGCAAATTCTTCGCTTGACCGCGAAAACGGATATAAAAAGGCGCTGGCGGACAACGGAATCGAATTCAGGGAAGAGTATCTTTTTAAAGGAAGCTACGATTATTACGACGGCTCGGTGGCAATGGAAAAATACATGTCGCTGAATGACCGTCCCACCGCCGTTTTCTGCATTTCCGACCTGCTTGCCGTAGGCGCGGTGAAAAAGGCTATCAGGATGGGGCTGAAAATCGGCGAGGATATTTCGGTATGCGGTTTTGATAATATCCCCGTCAGCGGAATGTATACCCCGGGGATTACGACCGTGGAGCAGCCGTGCTATGAGCTGGGCAGGACGGTTGTTGAGGAGCTTCTTTACGGCATACGCTACAATAAGAAGACCAGCAAGCATATCACCCTTAATTTTGAGCTTATATCAAGGGATTCTGCCAGACCACTGAAAAAACAGTAAGAACCTGTTCCCATAGGCGTAAACGTATGTCATTCCGGTAGATTTTACCGGATACAGCGTTGAAAATCCTAGAAAGGCGACAGCCTGTCTGCGG
>DBCY01000176.1:3573-7108 GCA_002293295.1 Ruminococcus sp. UBA946
CCTATGGGAACAGGTTCTAATACTGACAGGCGGATAATTTATACAGATTTATAATACTTATTCAAAGACAACCTGAAAGGACTGTAAAAAATGAAAATACTTAATAAAGTAACGGCGGTGCTGCTTGCGGTCATACTGTCGGTTTATGTAATAATAGCTCCGGTTAAGGCAAAAGCATTTATACTGGAGCTGACGGCGGCTGAGACGGCACTGGTTCTGTTAATTGGCGGAATCCTCGTTACAGCCGGGTATATGACGATTGACGAGCTCAGCGAAATGTCCCCGGGCGACCTGAATAATTACATAGCCGGAAACGCGTTTGATTTTTCCGGTCTGGATTCCCAGACAAAAGGCTCTCTGACGCAGGATATGCATGATTATATCCATTCTCCCGAGGGGGCAAAAGTGCTGGTGGATATTATCGGCGGCGCTGTAAGCCTGCCGTCGGACGCAGCCGGGTTTTTCAATGACTGGTTCTATGAAAGCTCGCAGGATATACCGGCTGTCCCCACTGCCGGGGGATTTGACACTTTAGGTTATGGGGCGATAATGGATATTATCTATATAAATATATACACTGGAAAAACTTATCAACATTTAATACAGTATTCAGATTATGGTACAGTATATATCGGTGATAATGGTTTAATGGCTTTTTATTCACATTCTGTTAATAATCCGATAAGGTGTTATTGTGATTTTCATACAACATGGAGCGAAAATAATAATACTTGGGTAAGTCGACGAGGTGGTATTTTGACCAAGCCCGGCGTATATGACTCATATGTCAGAGTTTACGGGGACTGGCGTGTTGAAGGAACACTTGAACCCTATACGGGTACGGAGGATTTTACATATACTTACCCCATTGTCGGGACTGTTGATATAGGGGGAACTCAGATAACAATAACCTCAGACGGTACGGCTGCTGACGAACAGGGCAATATATACCCCTTTGAAGACGGGGCGGTTATTGCCGGCGGCGTTCCTTATTTCCCTGAATTTAATTTCAGCGCGTACGGGCTTGATTCGCTTTTTAACCTGATTGCATCGCTGTTCAACGCAGTTGAAGAGGCTGTAGAGGAGATAGCCGGAGAGGAAGAGGAAGAGATTCAAACCAATGGGAATAGCCTGACAGGTCCGCCGGATGCAACATTACCGAGAACAAATAATAACGGTGAGGTTATTGGTGACAGAACTTATGACTCAGATGGCAAAGCTTTTGAAGATACAGATTATACTGACCACGGGAATCCTGCTCAACACCCAAAAGTTCCGCATAAACACAGCTGGGATTGGAGTAATCCTGATAATCCCAGCAGGTCAACTTGGTATTAATTTATTGTATTATTGAAAGGTACATATAATGATGAAAAGCATTATCATTGAAAAAGGTTTAAATAGTCATACAGATATGCAGGCTATTTTATCCCCGATTGAA
This sequence comes from Ruminococcus sp. UBA946, assembly GCA_002293295.1. Taxonomy (GTDB): domain Bacteria; phylum Bacillota; class Clostridia; order Oscillospirales; family Ruminococcaceae; genus UBA946. The sequence continues at coordinate 5,015 of DBCY01000176.1, forward strand.
AATACCGTTTTGCAATATAACTGGCTTATTACAGATTATGAATGCAGCTGCTACCCGGACAGCCGGATAACATTTGACAACCGTTCACGGTATGCATGGATTAAAGGAAAAGAACTTTTGGAAATAGTTAATAAGAATCAAATACAGTTTATATGGGCGGTATTTTCGGCATTCGATAATAATATCCCTTTACAAAAAATATTGGAGTATGAAATGCCTTATGCAGACGGTTATGCAGGGTTTTGGCATAATCCCGTCGGTATTCAGCATCCGATGGCAGAAATTGAAATTGTGGCATGGGACAGTTCACTTACTTTATTTATAGCTAAAGACGGAAATTTAACGGATAAAATGTCATCATTTTTCCCTAAGGCACAAGATTTGGAGATATATAATATATCAAATTAGAAAATTACCATGACGAGGTACAGTATGAAAGATTGGAGATTAACAACTCAAGAGAATTATTTAAAGGGAGTAGCTATAACATGGAAAAAATTCAAAGCTAGCCCGCCTAATAATAATCAGCGTTATGGGAGTGACCATGACCATTGTGAGTTTTGCGGACACACTTTTATGGAAGAAATCATAGAAGACGACTGCTCAACTGCAGGATATTGTACACTAGAAGGTAAACACTGGATATGCGAAACCTGCTATAACGACTTCAAAGACCATTTTAATTGGAAAGTGATATAACAGCAATGTCCCGGTTACCATAAATCTGCTCACTGACCACTGCTCACTGACCGCTGCCACTGACCACCGACCGCTTATAATTCAAAGTCTTCCGGGAACCGGAATCTAAAAATCAGTTTTGAAACGGAGTTTTAAGATGTTCAATATTTGCGTTGCCCAGTCGGGAGGACCTACCGCCGCCATTAACGCGTCGCTTGCCGGGGTGTACCTGCAGGCATGCTCCTGCAGCGAAATCAATTATATATACGGAGCAATCAACGGAATTAACGGCGTTATCAACGACGATATGACCGAGCTGAAAAGAATCCTTATATCAGATTACGACACCGAGCTGCTGAAAAAAACGCCTTCCACGATTTTAGGCTCCTGCCGTTTCAAGCTGAGGAAACACACCGACGACGACACCGACTACAAAGCTGTAACCGATACATTCTTAAAGCATAACATAAAAATGTTCTTTTACATAGGCGGCAACGATTCGATGGATACCGTTATGAAGCTGGACGGTTACTTTAAGGAAAAAGGGATTGACATAAAGGTAATCGGAGTGCCGAAAACAATCGACAACGACGTTTACGAAACTGACCATACCCCGGGCTTCGGCTCGGCGGCAAAGTATGTCGCAACGACAATGCAGGAGATTATCCGCGACAGCAGGGTTTATTCCATACCGTCCGTGACCATAGTCGAAATTATGGGCAGGGACACGGGCTGGCTTACCGCTTCGTCTTGCGTCCTGCGTTCGAACGGGGAGCCTGCCCCCCATTTGATTTATCTGCCGGAAGCCGGATTCTCCGCCGCAAGGTTCCTTGACGACGTAAAAAAAATGCAGACCCGGCATATGGCTGTAATCATAGCGGTTTCGGAAGGGATTACGTGCGATGATGAAAATTATACGGCAGGGGGATTTTCATCGGCGCTAACCGACGCCTTCGGGCATAAATACCTGTCCGGTATAGGCAAGTATCTTGAAAAAATCGCGGCGGCAAATTTAGGCTGCAAGGTGCGTTCCGTTGAGCTTAACGTTATGCAGAGGTGCAGCTCGCATATTGCTTCCCTTACCGATATAAACGAATCGGAACGCATAGGGAGAGGGGCTGTGAACGCCGCGTTTAACGGGGAAAGCGGCGTCATGATGATTTTCAGGAGAATCAGCAATAATCCGTACAGGATTGAAATAAGCACATGCGACATAAAAAATACGGCGAACCGTGTAAGGTATTTCCCTAAGGAATGGATTAACAACGAACAGAACAAGGTTACCTCCGACGCGTTAAATTACTTCCTGCCGCTTATTCAGGGCGAACCCGAAATTGAATTTTGCAACGGCATACCAGTGCATTTCAGACTGAACCAGTAAAAAGGCATTATCTTTATATAATGTCTGCTGAATAA
>DBCY01000176.1:7304-18008 GCA_002293295.1 Ruminococcus sp. UBA946
ATTGTTCAGTACGCATTATATATAAAAAAAGAAACCGTCACCTTTTCACCGGGTGACGGTTTATTCTATGATTTTATGGATAAAGGTCTTAGACCTGTTATTGTACATATCCCTCGAAGTCGCGCGTTTTAAAGCTCCGTTTTCATAAATGAACTTCCTTACCTGAACGGCCGGATTGGCATAAATCTCACCCGATACAAGCTCGTTGTACCAAAGCTGCTTAACCGGAGCGGATTTGTCGAAAACTGTGATTTCACTTTCCGAATCATAACCGTATACCAGGATATTCAGCAGATTACCGTTCTCGTCATAACCGTATTCCTCGGTGACTAGTGTAAATTCAATCCCTTTTGCGTTGGCTTTTTTTATCTCCATAACGCCGAAGCAGGCGGCGGCGTTTTTTATATGCTTCACAAGACCCACGCTTTTCAGCTCATGCCCGTATTCCGTCTGAACAAAACCCAGCAGCAATGTATCGGAGCCGTCTGAAACATTGATTTCCACAAACTGGGTAATGCCGGCGGTGGTCATTATAACCCTGCCCTGCTTGTTCAGATAACAGGTGAATGAATTCTGCTTTTTATCCTCCCACACACCCTTGTCGCTGAATTCAAATTCCCTGACAAGCGAAGCCGAGTTCGGGCGGGGACATGCGTCTATATTATGGATTGACTTCCGGCTGCGTATTTGCAGCTTGTTTTTTATATCGCTGTTTGTCTTTATATATAAATCCTCATAAATATCCCGGTATCTGAAATAAGCGTTTTTCATATATTCAATCATACCTGTATATTCGTCATATGAATACATATTAATAATCCTCTCGGATGTTTTGTCTTGTGGGACAAAATTTCCAGTGTAATAAGCTTTGCATTTGTCCGTTTAATTTAATCCGGATATGATGATGAAATGTTCAGGTACTCCTCAAGCGTCAGCCCGCTTTCATAAACGGCTGAAGCTGTTTCCTTGCCGAGATAGCGAAGATGCCAGGGCTCGTATTTATAGCCGGTAATATCCTCTTTTCCTTCGGGGTATCTCACAATAAAGCCGTATTCATGGGCATGCAGGGCAACCCATTCGCACTCCTCGGTTTCTGTGAAGGAATCGTTAATGGAATTAAGGTCAAAGGCAAGCCCCGTCTGATGCTCGGAATGCCCCGGTCTTGCCGAGAACCTGTCCGCCTCTTCTTTTCCGTAATTTCGCGCATACCTCTCATAAAGACCGCTTTGGTATTCATATGAACGGTAACCCGATGAAATATATATGTTCAGCCCATCTTGAGCCGCCGCTTCACGCATTTCCTCAAAGGCGGACATTGCGGCTGAATCAGCTCCCGGGTTATAATCGGAAGGCAGGGGGTAGGTCTTGTTTGCAATAAGTATGCCGTCTATATATGTAATTCCTGACGTGTCCGGGTTGTTTATAACAATAACCTCAACCTCGGCGTAAATATCGGGATTTACTGCCCAAGCCGCCCTGACAATACAGTTTCCTTCCGTTATGCCTGTTATGTTCCCCAGATTATCCACAACTGCAATATTTTCGTCGTCCGAAGTCCATATTTCGGTTTTATCGGGAGTGTCGGCAGGGAGCATTGTCACAACCGGCATTATGCTCTGCCCGGTTTTTATTTCAATTCTGTATGTGCTCAGGGAAATCGATTCAACGACTTTGCCGTTTTCAGTGCCGTACGCTGCGGAAGAAACGCTTTCTGACACGGATTCCGGCGTATTAGTCAGCAAAGTATGACCCGGGTTTTTATTCACCGCGGCAATTTCAGTTTGCGTATCCGGCTGATATGTATTATTACTGACATTTGTTACGGGAACCGTTATTTCAAGTTCCGCGTTTACGGCAATGCTCTCGTCAATCTTGTCACAGCCGGAAAAAGTCATCAGCAAGGCTGACAAAATCCCCGCAGTTATAAATTTCCTTATCATTATATATCCTTATTTTTTTAATATACGAACACTCCGTGAAATAAAAAAGGTTATTCTTCGCTGAATATGCTTTCCAGTATTTCGCAGGCGTCTTTTATGCATCCCGGACAGGAGCGGAGGGGTATGCCCGTCCCGATACCCTTAAGCTCACAGCAGACGGTGGAGTTGTTTTTTTCATAAAAAGCGTCCATTATACGGCGTGAAAGCTTATATGTGCTGCCCTTCGAATCGGGGGAATCGGTATTGCCGGTGCTGTTCACCATCCCCGCAACGGCGATTGCTCCCGTGATTGCGCCGCAGGTTCCCTTCATGTTTCCCATTCCGAGACCGCATCCCTCGGTAAGCCTGAACACCAGGGTTTCGTCGGTTCCCGTCAGGCCGCAGAATGCGCACGCTACGGACTGGGCGCAGTTATAACCCTTTTTATGAAGCATATCGGCTTTATCGGTTCTTGACTGCATACAATACACATCCCGGTTTTTATAATACTGACATTATACCATAATTAACATCATTTTTCAAGACATAAAAGCTTCCATTATAAAAAAGCGTGTTCATACCGGCAATGCGGTTTGAACACGCTCTTTTATATTTCATATTCAGCCCGGCGCTGCTTTTTTGTCATGCGTTCAGATTTTTTATTAATTACTTATTTTCACTGTTATTAAACTCTGATATTCTGACCGATATATCGTAAATAAGCTTTTTCTTTTCGGCGGAGCATGACCTGAATACATCCCAAAGCTCATTATTAAGATAATCCGCGCCTTCAGCGACTACACCCGTTATTAAATATGACAGTGACGAATTTGTAATAACGGAAATCCTGCCGAGCATTTCTAAATTTGGGCGTTCTTTACCGTTTTCAACCTTACTTATATAATTAGTTGAAATTTCTAGTATTTCAGCCATTTTTTCCTGAGTTAACTTAGATTTTAAACGTGCTTTCTTTATTCTTTTGCCTATAATACTATAATCAATCATTTAATCACCAATATAAATATATACAAATTTTACTATTATCACCATGGAGCGATAACTAAAGTATTGACTTTATACTAATATTATGATATAATAACTATAGAAATATTTGTATTAATAATAAAAAAGCCTGTGCCGTCCGGTATAAGCTTTAATCAGAAAAGAGAAAGGATAGTTTTTATATGTTATCATGTACAATTGCGGCTTCGGATTACCGTGAATTAAACCTCGATGAGAAATCCTACAGGCTGTTAAAAAGCAACCTGAAAAGAATAATAAAGATTTTTCATACAAATGGCGTTACTGATTTTTATACCGACTGCGATTACGGAATACCGCTTCTCTGCGCCGGAATGATATGCCGGATGAAAAAATTTGTTTATATGAAACTGCATATTATTATTCCGTTATCAGAATTTCGCGCTAAGGCTAAGGAGGGTAACAGGTTTATGAAAATTTTTGAAGAAGCAGACCATATCAGGTTTATAAAAGAGCCGTTCGGGGGCAGCGAAGAGGCTTATATGCAAATGATTGATTCTAGCGCCTATGTTATTATTTTCGGGGAAATATACGATAATAAATTTGTTTCGGAATATGCCGTAAAAAAAGGGCTTACCCCTGTTTACATAAATATGGATAAACTGCTCAGTAAAAAACGGATGTAAGGCGGTTCTGCCGTATATAACACATATCCCGGTTTTCATGCATATTACCTTGCAGGGTCGCAGTAAACTGCGGCCTTTTTCATTGTTTTAACAACGGAAATTTTTTACACTTGACATTCAGTATCATATGTGGTATTATTATCATATATGATAATAATAAGGAGAGACTGTATATGAAAAACAAAGCGGATTTGCTTTTAAATCCGGTGAGAATGCGTATTATTCAGTTTACGGCTCAAAACCAGCCCGTAACCGTCGCGCAGACAGCAAAGGCTTTGCCCGATGTTCCGAAAGCTACTCTGTACAGGCATATGCGGGTATTAACATCCAGCGGAATACTGAGCATAGTCAGTGAAGAAAAAATACGCGGCACATTTGAACAAAGTTATTCCCTCAACACCGAAAAGATATACGCGTCGGGCAATGAAAGCGGTTCGGAGCTTCATACGCTGGTATATTCCGTACTGACAAAGCTGATAGCCGATTTTACGGAGTATTTCGGCAATGAATCGGAAAACCCTTATAAAGACAGACTTTTTGTAAGCTCAAACGCACTGAGGCTGGATGATAATGATTATAATGAGTTTATAAGGGAAATATTTGAAACGGCGGAAAAATACAGCCGGTTCCCCGTAAAGGTAAATGCTAAAACACGGGCGGTTACATTTATATCCTCGCCCGCACCCGAAGAAAGAGAGGACGATAATAATGCTTAAGAATAATATGAGGAAATGGACGGGTCTGATTATCGGCGTGATTATTTATTACATTATTCATGAGGGGGCTCATTTGGTAACCGCCCTTCTGTTCGGGGCATTCAAGGGCATTCGCTTTGTAAAATTCGGTTTGGGAGTTCAGATAGTAGCCGATACCGGTATTATGTCCGATATGAAAATATTTATATTCTGTATTTCGGGCGCCGCGGCGGCGCTGATTGCCGGGTATATTTTAGTATGGCAAAGGATGAGGATACTTGAATTACCCGGAAAAAAACTGAAAACCGCGGCATATTATACCACGGTAATTCTCCTTTTTCTCGACCCTTTGTATCTGTCGGTATTATACCGTTTTGTCGGAGGCGGTGATTTCAACGGGATTTTACTTTCAGGAATACCCGAAACGGCGGCGGTTATATTCTTTATAATAATTTTTTTATTTAACCTGTTCCTGTTCGTCAGGCTGGTTTACCCTTCATATAAACAGAATTTTTCAGAAGCTTAAGCCATAAAGCATCACCGTGTTTTATCATTGCGTATCCCCTGTATATACGGTTACGGGAACGGAAAGAGAAAGCTCAAGCCCGGATATACAGTAATTTTATCTGTTGCCATATAAATCTGCGCAGTTTTATTCTCATCCTCAGCAGTAAACTCAACAATAATACGGCAATGAAATAAGTAATTGTTCTGTTGATTTTCATAATATTCTGCCTTTATTTCATTTTATTAGGAGCCTGTCAGGCGTCTACTTAATCCTGTTGATTTCGTCAAGGAGGTTTTTCTTGGCTTCAAGCGACTGCATCCCCCTGGAGAAAATACATTCCATCCTGTAGCGTATGTAATCCTCATAAAGCCCGGTTCCGAACACATTTTCATGAAGGAGCTTATGATACGAAACGCAGTCCATATTGCCGGAAATAATATAAAGCAGTATTTCAAGGGCTTTCATCTTTTTGTCTTCATCGGACAGGTTTTTTGTCTGCGGAAGCGAGTTTATTAACACAAGGGCGTCCCTTTTATCGCTTCTTATTGTAAAGCCTTCGGTATTAAGCCCTCCGAGGATTCGGATTATATTGGTTTTCAAAGCCGGACCGGCAAACGGGAACGTTTTTACCGGCAGGTCGTTTTCGTCAACGCTCACGTAAATACTGCGGTCGCATGCCGGGAACATGAGAACCTTGTAAATATCAGCGAACCAGAAATTCTTACCATCCAGGTAGGTCAGGGGGTATCTGTAGCCGACAGCTCCGGCGTTTATGCCTACTTCGATTACAGCCTCCCTGTCAGAGCAGAAATAGTCGTTGTAATTCTCGCGGCACTTGTCCGAAACAACCTGCTTTACCTTCTCTGAGGTAAAAATTCCCGTATCGGTTTTATCGGCGTCAAGGAAAGTCCTTTTTCCGTCAAAGGTATTCATATAAAAATCGGAAGAAAAATCGGGGGCGTAAATATATTCTGAAACAAGGGTTGTCATAATGCTTTCGGTTACGTTGTCAATGACAAGGCCGTCGTCTTCCTGATAGGAATAATTTGTTACAATATAGTCCCTTAACGTTTGTTTCAGCCTTATATCCTCATCGCCGGAAAGATTTTTTTTGTCGAAGCGGCTGTATACAATGTCAAGCATAACGCTGATGGGAATTTCACCGCTTATGTATTTAAAACGGTCGTTATTAAGAAGCATAGCCATCTTAGGCAGAATTTTCATCTTTGTCGTTTCGGAGACGCTGACCTTATTTGACATAATGCCAAGGCAGACAAGAAATTCGGCGTAATCCCGCATTATTGCCTGCTCGTTAAGGTAATTGAAGAAATACCCGTATACATAACCGGCAAAAAACTCCTTCAGGCTGTTGAATAAATCGGGATTGGTTCCGATTTCGGAGATGTACTTTGCTTTAAAATCCGATATATCCTTTGAATCAACGGACTTTTTTCCCCCGTTGAGCGATACGAGATAATTTTCCTGACCCTTGAAAAAAAGCTTAAGATATGTGTAATACTGCGAATCCTTTATATGTAAAACCGTTTTTTCCTCGTTGAACGTCCATATCAGAAACGCCCTGTGCATATTCCTGACAGCGTCGGACGAATTTTCAACCAGCCATTTAACGTCAATTTCGGCAGCGTCGCCGAAACGTCCCGTCTTATTGAATTCGGTAAGGATTTTTTCTATTTCTTCCTTGAAGGCAGCATAAGCCGGGGATTTGTCCATTAAAACGACGGCGTCCAGAATTTCGGCTGCCGATACGGTCAGGTCTAAAACTACGCTCATTTTATATACCCATCCTTTCCGGATGTTTTGTCCTTGCGGACAAAACTCCCAAGTCTGAAGCTTATGCTAATCCTGTTTTAAACGCGTATCAGCATTAATTTCAGACGCACGCTATGTTTATCGTTACAATAAATTAACATTCCGTACATTATCAGCTTATTAACCTTATATTACATATATAACCGTTAAATTCCGTATTTATTACGGTATTCCGTCATTGCCGGCAGATATTCCGAACCCGGAGCGTCCCCGTTCCTGACAGCCGTGATAATGTCGTCGAGGTTCACTATTGAGTATACTTTAATACCGAATTCCGAATATGCCTCCTCAACGGCTGAAAGCCCGGAATTAAGCCCCCTTTCCATTCTGTCAACGGTAATGACCATTCCCGTTATGTTCACGTCGGCTTCGGATTTCAGCTTAGGCACGGATTCCTTCAGCGCCTTCCCGGAGGTCATTACGTCGTCTATTATCAGAACCTTTTCGTTGCCGGAAAGCTTTTTCCCGACAAACATACCCCCCTCTCCGTGGTCCTTGGCTTCCTTCCTGTCAAAGCAGTATGAAACGTCAATGCCGTATTTACCGCTTAATGCGACAGCCGCGGAAACCGCAAGCGGTATTCCTTTATAAGCCGGACCGAAAAGCGTTTCAACTGGTATTTTATTAGCTGCAATACAGTCGGCGTAAAACCCGCCGAGTTTCGCAAGCTGAGTCCCTGTTTTATAATTTCCGCAGTTGATGAAATACGGGGCTTTTCGTCCGCTTTTCAGTGTGAAGTCCCCGAAGGTTAATACTCCGCTTTCTGCCATAAACCTTATGAATTCATTTTTATAATCCATATTCCGCTCCGTTCCGCATTATCACGCAAAAATTAATTTTATGGAATTTCTTTCATATATTAATATATAAATTAAAAAACAATCCTTAACACAATATTAATAGATATAGTCAAATTATATCATATTTAATTGCCAAAATCAACTGTAATTTCAAATTTTTATATAAAATAATTTGCTTTTTTTTTTACAGTATGTTACAATTAAGGTATGATAAATAATATGTACTGAACAATTATACATTTTATGTAATTGCTCTTGTTCACAGAATTTTTTATTTTATAAAGGGGTGTTCGTTTTGAAACGTACTGACTATATTTCATGGGATGAGTTTTTTATGGGTGTCGCCGTTCTTGCTTCAAAGAGAAGCAAAGACCCCAGCACGCAGGTAGGAGCCTGCATAGTGGGGGAGGATAACATTATTCTTTCAACCGGTTATAACGGGTTTCCCACCGGCTGCTCCGACGATACGTTCCCCTGGGACAGGGAAGGCGAGGATACAAAATACAAATATGTCGTTCATGCCGAGCTTAACGCCATCCTGAATTCAAGCGGGAAATCCCTGCAGAAAGCCAGGATTTATGTCGATTTGTTCCCCTGCAACGAATGCGCAAAGGCTATTATCCAGTCGGGAATAAGCCAGATTGTCTATATGTACGACAAATATGCCGATACCGACGATGTAAGGGCATCCAAAAAAATGCTTGACGCGGCAGGCGTGCATTACCGCTGCCTTAAACCGAAATCCGACTGTATAATACTGGATTTCAAGGCAAACAGGGAAAACTAGTACCCTGTGTCAATTAATAATTAACAATTAACAATTAACAATGTCGGTATCGCCTTCGGCGATGATTTTAATTATAATATATTAACATTTAGATGTTAAGAGGTACCAGACAGATTTTCGCTGTAATACTTGCTTGTATTAAAAGCGTATTAAAAATTCGCTTAGAAAATTTAACAGCGACTGATAAAAATTCAACCATTAGACACGCAGAATGGGCAGCGGGAACACGCCCTAAAACAGGAGAACCCTTTAATTATGAGAATGAGAAGAAAACCCTGGGCGCGTCCCGAGCTTGCGGCTTGCCCCTATTATATTGAAAACGGCATTAATTTCAAAGGCAGATGGAATACGGTTTTTGATAACGATAATCCCGTTTATATGGAGCTTGGATGCGGCAAGGGGGGCTTTGCGGCTAAAGCGTCGATGAAATACCCGGGTATTAATTGGCTTGCCCTTGATATAAAAAGCGAGATGCTTGCCGTTGCAAGGCGTACGGCTGAAAAGCTTTATTCTGAAAATAACCTGCCTTCTCCCTCGAATTTAAAGCTTGTATCCCAGAATATCGAACGCATTTTCCTGGCGTTTGATGAAAATGACCGTATTGACAGACTGTATATTAACTTCTGCAACCCGTGGCCCAGGGGAAAGCATAACAAAAGGCGGCTCACACATCCGCGCCAGCTTGAACAGTACAAAACCTTTTTAAAGGACGGCGGGGAGGTTCATTTCAAAACGGATGACGACGAGCTTTTTGAGGAGTCGGTTCTGTATTTTGAGGAAGCCGGATATAAAATAAGGTACATAACGAGAGACCTGCATTCGTCCGGTTATGAATATAATATTATTACCGAGCACGAACGGATGTTTTCACAGGAAGGCAAAAAAATAAAGTTTTTAATAGCCGTAAATAACTGACAACAAATAAAAAGGTAAGGCGTCCGTGTTTTTAAAATTCGGGCGCCTTACTCTTTAACAATGAATTACGGGACTGTAAATGTAGTGTGTATTATTTTTTTAGGTAGTATATATTTCTGCTCAGCTGTATTTATTAATGCTATACCCCTAAAAATCTGAAAAGCAGACCGAATAAAATAATAACAACAGCGGTTACGGCTGCGGCTGCAAGCATCATAAGCACATTTTGAAGCCATTTTGATAACTTTTTCCCAGTCCTTAATTTTTCTTCGATTTCATCCAGCATTACTCCGTCGAAAAAAGCTTTTATTTCCTTATAGGTCTGAATATTATGCCGCTTCTTCTGCTTTTCAATTATAATGGAGAAAAACAGTGTTACGGCAAACAAAGTCCCCCATATAACCCATCCGAACAGATTAAAGAAATGCACAAGAGGATAAAAGGCAATAACAGAACCTATTAACAGAATGCTGAAGATATAACTGCTCTTTCTGAATTTTTCCAATTCAGTTTTATTGATTTCTTTTTCCATAATCTCAATATCTCCTTTAATAAGCTGGTCAAGAGAAATATTGAAAAGGGCTGCAATACGCAGGATACTATGAATATCCGGATAGTTTTTTTCATTTTCCCAGTTTGATACGGTCTGCCGGGTTACATAGATTTTCTCGGCAAATTCCTCCTGGGAAAGGTTCAGCTCCGTCCGGTATTTTTTAATTTGGCTTGCAAGCTCCGTTTTAATTACACACCCTTTAAATTATTTTTCTCCTGTAATTAAAGTTTATCAGGATTATTTAATTCTGTCTATCAAAAGGCTTTTGCATCAGCGGCAAAAGCTGTGTAAAAACAATTTTACACGGGGAAATTTCGTATAATTACTAAGAAATAATATCAAGTTTTTGCCCTTATTGAAATCAAATTTTTCAAATCCCGGAGTATGCTTTCGTCAGTAACTTGGACAGCCAGCGACTTGCCGTTATAGCCGCTTTGAGTATTCCTGTATAAATCCTGAATATACCCTGTGCAAAGAGGAATCAGCGCGTCCGCTTCGGCTTCCTGTTTTGAGCCGATATTAAGGAGAGCCGAAAAATATCCCTGTTTAGGGTATATTGAACATAAAACCTTTCCGCTTTTTTTATATTTGGCGTTCCAGCCCATCCAATTCCCGTTACCCATGGAGCAGCCGCTGTAGAACATCTTCGGCTGGGTATGGTATTCCCGCTTTAACCAGCCGTTCAAATCATCCCACAGGGGACTGTTTATAAATCCGCTTATTTGATTTTCAGAGGGTTCATTTTCTTTTCCGTATAATTCGTGCCATAATAAATTATTCAATTTATACCATCCTTTACATAAACATATTTTTTACCGTAATCATTATACTGTAAAATACCAAGTAAGTCAATATCGTATTTTGTCGTTTCCGGGGTATTCATACAAAACCGGCTGTTTTATTAAAATTTGTCAAGCCTATTGCGTTTCGGTAAAATATATGATATAATTCACTCATTATTATGTATTGTCAAGGTTATCATGCACGGGAAGATTTTTATTAGAATTTCTAGTACCTCGTAACATCTAAA
>DBCY01000176.1:18014-26477 GCA_002293295.1 Ruminococcus sp. UBA946
GTATACCACCATTGTTAATTGTTAATTGGTATAGTGATAACCGTCAGCTTTCATTAATATTTATACCGCCGTAAAGGCGGGGGAACGGAGTTTGATATGGATAACCTTATAAAAATTTTTAAAGTCAGGGGCAGGTTTTTCAGCCGGTATGAAAAATTAATCAGAGAAACCGTAATTCCTTATCAGGAAAAAGCTTTGAAGGATGAAATTGAGGGTGCGGAGAAAAGCCATTGCATACAGAATTTTATACTTGCCGCCGAAAAGCTTAAAACAGGGGAATGCACATCCGAGTTTTACGGGATGGTTTTTCAGGACAGCGACGCCGCAAAATGGCTTGAGGGTGCGGCTTACATCCTTGTTTTGTATCCCGATGAAGAGCTTGAGCGGCGGTGCGATGAAATGATTGGCATTATCGGCGAAGCGCAGCATGAGGACGGTTACCTGAATACATACTTTACCGTCAAAGAACCTGACAAACGCTGGACAAACCTTGAGGAAGCACATGAGCTTTACTGCGCGGGGCATATGATTGAAGCCGCCGTCGCATATGCGGACTGCACCGGTAAAACTGAATTATTAAGCATTATGTGCGGAATGGCTGACCACATCTATGAACACTTTATAACAAACGGCGCGCCGGGGTATCCGGGGCATCCCGAAATTGAGCTTGCGCTGATGCGCCTTTACCGTTTTACAGGAAAAAACAAATACCTTGAACTTGCAAAGCATTTCATTGATGTCAGGGGCGCTGACAGCGACTTTTTCATTAAGGAAAGCGAGCGTTATAAATGGACGGTCTGGGGAAACAATCATCATGACAGGGAATATACCCAGTGCCATAAACCCGTCCGCGAACAGACCGAAGCGTCGGGACACGCCGTTCGCGCCGTTTATCTTTATACGGGGATGGCTGACCTTGCCGCAGAAATAAAGGATGTAAGCCTGGAAAAAGCCTGTAAAACGCTTTGGGAAAACATTACCCGAAAACAGATGTATATAACGGGGGGCATAGGCTCATCTTACGAGGGCGAGGCTTTTACAAGGGATTATCATCTTCCGAACGACACGGCTTATGCCGAAACCTGCGCTTCAATAGGGCTTGTTTTCTTTGCGAGGAAAATGCTTGCCCTTGAAAAGAATTCCGAATATGCCGACGTTATGGAGCGTGCGCTTTATAATACCGTCCTTGCGGGCATGCAGCTTGACGGGCAAAGGTTTTTTTATGTCAATCCACTTGAATCCCTGCCGGGTATATCGGGCAGGGCTAAAACCCATCACCATGCGCTGACTGAACGCCCGAAATGGTTTGCATGCGCATGCTGTCCGCCGAACGCCGCAAGGCTTATATCGTCCGTCGCGGAATATGCCTGGATTGCGGACGAAAGCGCCCGCACCGTTTATTCAAACCTTTTTATAGGGGGGGAGCTTGACTTAACCGCCAGCTTCGGATGCCGAATAATTGTTACGACGGATTTCCCTTTTGACGGTAAGGTTGTTTACAAAATTATAAGCGATAATGGTAATACGGATATGACTCTCGCCGTGAGGCTTCCTTCCTGGAGCGTCAGTTCCGATATTTGTCTTAACGGTAAAAAGCCGGATTATACCGTTGTTAAGGGGTATGCATATATTAACGGCGGTTTCTCCTCAGGGGATGAAATCACCGTTGTTCATGATATGACGGTAAAATGCGTTTACTGCAATGAAAAGGTAAGCGATAACAGCTCAAAGGTCGCTTTTACAAGGGGTCCCCTTGTTTACTGCGCCGAAGGGGCTGACAACGGCGGCGATGTTTTGAGCCTTAAGGTAAAGGACGGGGGAAATATTGAAGTATCCGGCTACAACGCCGGCAAGCTTGAGGGGATTGCTGAGATTTCCGTTGAGGGATTTCGCCTTAACGGTTCGGAAAGCCTTTATTCGTATGAAAAACCCTCTCAGACCGAATGCAGGATTAACCTTGTGCCTTATTATTCCTGGGCAAATCGCGGGGAAAACCAGATGAGGGTATGGCTGCCGGTTTAATAATCCAAAATAAAACAGTTTATAATATTCTATAAGTTATAATTGATTATAAACATGGTATTTTAATAGTTTTATGTATTTTATTCTTAAGCTTATGTGATTTATCTTCTATACCATCAATATGTTCAAATAAATCATCTTTAATATGATTCCCCATAGGGTCAAGTATGAAATCTATTCCCTCACGCCTCGCTTGTTTTGAAGCCGGAACAAAATCACTATCTCCTGCTATTAGAATAATTTGATTTACTTGTTTTTTAAATGCAAGGGAAGATATATCAATTCCAATCCTCATATCAACTCCTTTTTGTTCAATATTTAATTTACAATCATTTAAAGTTAAATCTTCTAATTTTATAGTTCCTCTTAATAATTTTTTAAATACTTCAGGCTTAATGTTATAATTTAGTTGGTTTTCGCTTAATGAACCTAATCTTAGAGCTACTTTCCTTTTCGTCTTCAATTCGTTAAAAAACTCATTTGTCCAAGTAAAAAGCTCACTTTCTCCTAAGTTAATTGTATTTTTAGTAATAGGATTATATATGTTTTTTTTAGAAGGCGGACAATCATAATAAAATATGCGATATAAATAGCGTTTATCGTTCTTATCTTCTAAGTGATATAAACAATATTCGAATAATTCTTTAACGCGTTCAGCAGGTCTTTTTTCACCCGCTAATAGCTTTGCTCTTTTTCTATAAAATCCGCCATCTACTAAAATTGCCGTTGTCATAATGCGTTTATTATAAATATCAGCTGGTATTTGTTTCTTTTCCTCATAATTTTCCATAAGAACTCCTATTTTTAAAAATGTAAAAACTCTTAGCCTTGTTAAAAACCCCGTATGGTGGGGCAACTACTACTAAGAGTTCATAAAAAGCGTAGATTAACTACATCCTTATTATATACCATAAAAACAAAAAATACAATAGTATATGGAATATTATTAACAACTAAAATCTCAGTTTTGTCGTAAGGAATGTTCATGTTCTCNNTAAATATATTGTTTAAATTGCATAAAATATTTAAATGTTGTTATTCAATAAGAATTATTTCATTACATAGAAATACATTAAATACGGAGGTTTATCATGCTTTTCGAGTATGCCCTGTCAGCTCAGAGGGAGGATTTTTATGACATAACGCCGCAGGTAAAGGAAGCCGCCGCTAAAAGCGGAGTTTCAAACGGTATCGCGGTTGTTTACTGTCCGCATACGACCGCCGGAATTACAATAAACGAAAACGCCGACCCCGATGTGGTGCGCGACCTTCTTACCGGGCTTGACAAGGCTTTTCCCGACAGCCCCGGATTCCTCCATTCGGAAGGCAACAGCACGGCGCACCTGAAAGCGCTGGCGGCAGGTTCGGGAGTGACGGTTATTATCAGTAATGGCAGGCTTCTGCTCGGAACATGGCAGGGCATTTATTTCTGCGAATTCGACCCGCCCAGGAAAAGGAAATTTTATGTTAAGATAATAGGGTAAAAACGGCTTTCTAACCGCCGAATATGACCGTTATCTTCGTACCCCTCCCGGTTTCGCTTTCCAGTTCGATACGCGCTTTATGGAGAGCCGCACCGTGCTTTACAATAGAAAGCCCCAGACCCGTTCCCCCCATAACCTTTGAATGGCTTTTGTCAACGCGGTAAAACCTTTCAAACACGCGTTCCCTGTCGGCCTCGGGAATGCCGATGCCGGTATCGGAAACGCTTGCCCTTACTTCTATTCCGGTCTTTTCAATATCAATATTAACAGTACCGCCGTCAGTATTATATTTGACGGCGTTGTCAATTATATTGTAAAACATTTCCCCGATAACCTGACGAATGCCGTAAATAACAGCATGGCTTCCGTTGAGGTTAATTACAATACCCCTGCTGTCCGCGTTAGGCTTAAGCCTTCCGGCTGTTTCCGAGCATAAGCTGTAAAGGTTAATGTCCTCCTTTTCAGGAAGGCTTTCATTTTCATCAAGCTGGGAAATACGGATTATATCGCTGATAAGAGCGACAAGACGCTGCGCCTCGTCATATATTTTCCCCGCAAACCGTTTCGTATCCTCGATTTTTGCGATGCCGTCCCTTATTATTTCGGCATATCCCGAAATTGAGGTAAGCGGGGTCTTAAGCTCGTGGGATACATTTGAGGAAAATTCCCGCCTTAGATTTTCACGCGTCTGCGTTTCGGTTACATCGAGAATCAGGATTACCGCACCGTCAATATCCTCGCCGTCCTTAACGGGATTGGCTATTATTTTATAGAATTTAACCCCGATTTCCATTATCTGTTCGGCGGTAAATCCTGACAATGCGGTCTTTACCGCTTCCGTAAAGCTCAGCCGGCGGTTAAAGACCATTAAATTCCTGTTTTTGTCACTGACCTGATTTACCCCTAGCATTTCAAGCGCGGCATTGTTATATGACAGAACGTCGTATTTGGTATCAACAACGATAAATCCTTCCGCCATATTTTCAGTTATAGCTGAAAATTCAAGCTGCTGCGTTCTCATTTCATCCATCTGCGATTTTATGAGCGAATTCTGGCGTTCCATTTTAAGAATCAGGGGGGAAAGCTCATCATATACGGGTGTTTCTCCCGGATTATCTATATTTAAACTGTTAATCGGGGTTATGATTTTTTTTGTCTGGATATTTGCTATCAGAACGGCTATAAAAAAGACGATAATGACGGTCAGGAAAATCAGTGGAAGCATATCCCTGATAATTTTATAAACGCTGCTTATATCACCCGCAAGACGCAGGATTTTTCCGTCGGCGAGCCTTACCGCATAATAAAACGTCTGCGTATCAAGCGTTCCGGAAAGGCGTTTAGCTTCGCCGGAGCCGTTTTTAAGAGCCTTTAAAACCTCCGGTCGGTCAAGATGGTTTTCCATCTGTCCGGCGTCGGTAAAATTGTCATAAAGAACGGTGCCGTCAGGAGCAATTAAAGTGATGCGCGTTTCCTGCCCTTTAAGATTCTGAAGCGAATACAGGTATTCCGTTCCTGTCAGCTCCATACCGGCTGTAATATAGACTGCATCTGCGATTATATCTGTTTTAAGCCGTCTTTCTGTGTCGGAATAAAAAATATATACTGACAGGGCGGATATTACGGCAATCGACAATAAGACGAGCGCGCACATATTTATAATAATCCTGCGTTTCATATTGATGCCTTTCGTAAATATGCTTTCTGATTATTGCACCGGAATTACAAGCCGCGCTTTTTCGTTAAGACCGTCTGCGCTGACCTTAAGCATGACATTCTGCATACCCTTATTAGCGGCGATAATAACCATGGCTTTACCGGCGAAAAGGCTGCGTTTTTTGCCCTTAAAGTTTTCATGGCAATTCGGGTCGCCGTTTCCCGTTCCGAGAATAACCCCTCCGCTGACTGACAGCGTCAGTATATTATCTGCATATGGTACTTCCGTACCATTTTCGTCAGCGGCGGTTACTGTCACCGGAATTGCCGTTATATCCCCGCTGAAAGCGTCGAATGCAGGGGTTAATAATATCTTTGACACCGCACCGGCGGTTTTCTTTACGCATGACTTAACTTCTATTCCTTTATTATAACCGACGAGCTTGAGGTCGCCGGTTTCAAACTTTACATCCCATGTGTGCTGCTTGAACTTGTCAATCCTGACTTTCCCCTGGGATTTTCCGTTGATGAAAAGCTCCGCTTCCTCGCAGTTCGTACAGGACATAACCCTGACATCTTCGCCTTCCTCAAAATTCCAGTGGGGAAGGACATGAACATACGGATTATCGCTCCATAATGCCTTTGTAAGGTAGAACCCTCCCTTTTCAAAGCCGCATGTATCCATCATCCCGAAAAAGCTTGACACGCTCGGATAGGTATGAGGCGTCGGTTCTCCCAGATAATCGAAGCCGGTCCATGTAAAGGCTCCTGTAATAAAGTCGCGCGTTAACGCAGCCTCCCATGTTTCCCTTACAGTATTGCCCCACCCTGCCGCGTCTTCGTCATAACAGGAAAAGGTATGATTTTCATTATTTGTCTTTGTACATCCCCTTACCTGGAAAGAGGAATTTGTTTCGGTGGCTATAACCGGCAGCTTTTCAAATTTTTTATGGAAATTATCATATTCGTTTATCTGATAATTAATACCGGCTATGTCAAGTAACGCTGAAACGCCGTTTTCATTGAGTATTCCTTCATTTACAGCTCCGGTTATAAACCTTTCTCCGTCAAGCCTCCTGATTTCCTTAATCATATGAAGAGTCATATTTTTGCCTTGGGGCGTTCCCTGAATCGGTTCTTCGTTGAATAGTGAATAAAATACTACTGACGGGTGGTTCCTGTCGCGTTTTACCATTGTTCTGAGCTGTTCGAGGCATTCTTCGGACGTTTCAAAATTGCGGTTTTCATCCATAAGTATAACACCGTATTTATCGCAGGCTTTTAACAGGCCTTCCGATGCCGTTCCGTGGGCTGAACGGTATGAATTGCATCCCATAGCGCGCAGACGCTGTATTTTATATTCCCATACGCTGTCGGGAACGGCTGTTCCAAGCCCCGCAAAATCCTGATGATTGCAGGTACCCTTGATTTTTACGTGTCTGCCGTTCAGGAAAAATCCCTTATCCGCGGATACTTCTATTGTCCGGAAGCCGAATATACTTTGATAACTGTCGCATTTTACACCGTCAATATAAAGCCGGGTTGTCAGTCTGTAAAGAGCGGGGGAATTTATATCCCAGATAAAAGGATCTTTGACGGTATGAGACTGTGTTTCAAACTCCGCCGTCACATTATCAAGGTAATCGGTGATGATTTTTTTAACCGTAACCTTTTTTCCGGAGCAGTCTCCGTTTATCGCACCCGTGACGGTAACCGCCCAGTCCGTTTCATTAACCTTTTCGCATATTATATACGGTTCTTCGGCAAAATGTACCGGGGGGAGAATGTTAAGCCATACATTGCGGTATATTCCCGCTCCCTCGTACCACCAGCCCTCAAACGCTTTTCCGTTTATATAAACAGCAAGGATATTAGGCGTTCCGTCAAGCGCCGCGCGGTCGGTTATATCAACCTCAAAGCTGTTATAACCCGAATAATTCCTTTTTACAACTGAACCGTTAAAATAAACCGTACACTCCGTTGCGACGCCTTCAAATCCGATAACTATTCTGTTACCCTCATATCCGCCGTCAAGGATAAGGCTTTTCCTGTACCAAGCGTTGTTCTTCCGGCGGTAACCCCAGTCAGCCGCCGCTTTTTCGTCGGTATTCTGTTCGATTATGTAGTCATGGGGGACATTGACTTTTTTCCAGCCGCCGTCGTCAAAATCCCGGGCGGGCGCGCCTTTTTTTCCGCCTGCCTTTGACGAGTTATAAATATCGTCGTGTGAAATATACTCAAAATCAGACAAGTCCCCCGCATGAAAGGACCAGCCGCCGTTTAAGGATATTTTTTCCCTTTCGTTTTTCATGATAAAGCTCCGTTCTGCCTAATAGGCGGGTAGTACCAATTAACAATTAAAAATTAACAATTAACAATGGCGGTATACCGCCTGCGGCGGTATGATTTAAATTTATTATTCGCAATTTTTAAATGTTACGAGGTAGTAGTTAGGTAGTGTTGGTATTAATTAACAATGAACAATTAATAATGGTGGTGCCGCCTCCGGCGGTGATTTTATATAATATCTGCTGAATAATTGAAAAGTGCCGTCGTTATGCGATGTAAGGATTTTCGCCTTGTCTTCGACAAAATTATGCTCGAAAATCCATACATTTTTTTATGGGAACAGGTTCTAAATCTTTAAATCATAACGATGAAAGCGTTATACCGGCATTGTTAATTGTTAATCGTTAATTATTAATTTTCAGCGTGTATAACTCTTGCGTTTGTTTTTCAGATTCAAAAGCCTTATAACGGATGATACCGCAAATACACCCATAGCGATTGCTCCGGCAATTGCCATAGTATCGGTGAACTGGCGTAAAAAGGCGTCTATATCGCCGTTTACAAGCACTATCATTGTGTTGTATATATAACTGCCCGGAACAAGCGGGATAATCCCGATTACAAGGTACATATTGACCGGCACCCTGAGCCTTCGCGCCAGTATTTCCGAATATAGCGAGATTGTGACTGCCCCGAAGAAGCAGGCAAGCGCTTCGGATGCCCCGTTTAAGGCTATGAGCATATATACAAACTGGCATACGACCCCTCCGGCACCGGCGGCGACAATATGCCTGAGCTTTATATTAAACTGTATTCCGAAAGCTATGGACGCAATAAAGCTGTACAGGCAGGGAAGCCCGTATTCGGTTATATACTGCATTTTTATGACGGTCCTTTCATAAATCCTGCTGAGTTGAACTTTATAATTCACTGTCATCAATGTATCTCCCCAGTCGAATAATAAGTTCCTTATCATTTATCTGCTCCTCAGTATATAATGCGTACTGAACAA
>DBCY01000176.1:26526-28268 GCA_002293295.1 Ruminococcus sp. UBA946
ATAATGTCTGCTTATAAAACAGTTTTCTTAGAAAACTGTTTTATAAGTGCAGACATTATATAAATTATTAAAACATCTTGGTAAAAACCGCAATACCTATCGCCGCTCCTACAGCCATACCCACGGCGACGATTAAAGCTTCGGTCAGGGTGTAAAGCCCGGCCAGAAAATCCCCTGCTATGAAATCGCGCATACAGTTTGTCAGGATTACCCCCGGCACCATTGTCATTGAAGCGCCTATTATAACCTTGTCAAACCCGTCCGTAAAGCCTAACCGGGATACAATCACAGCGATTGATGCCGTCATTAATGAACACAGCACGCACTGGAAAAAAATACTCGGGCGGATTTTTGCAACAAGGGTTTCAACGAACCGTATGAATACGGCGATTACCCCGGCGACTAAAGCGTCCCTGTAATTACCGCCGAAAAAAAGCGCGAAGGTAGCCCCCACCACCGCATAGCTTATAACCTGAACGGGATAGCTGTATATATGCCGTTGCTTTATTTTCTCGATATTATTCAGGATTTCATTTTTTTCGGGTTTCTCGGCGCATATGAACCTTGACAGATTGTTTATTTTATCAACCCTGTCAAGGTTTGTCCCTCGGGATAAAATACGTTTAGTCCGGGTTAGCGGAAAACCGTTCCCGCCGTCTACCGTAATTATTAAGCTGGCGGGGATTGCGAATACCTCGACCGATTTTCCGCCTGACGAATAACCGTAGCTTTCCGCTATACGGTAAATAGTTTCCTCAACGCGGTATATTTCGGCGCCGTATTCGATTAGCATACTGCCGATTGAGGTCACAACCGCAAGCAAATCATTGCTGTTCATATACACTTGCCTCCAAACTCTGTGCTAATACTTATAAAAACTGATAACCTCATTATAAGTGAACAATGAGCGGCTGGCTGCTCTTTTATTTTAATAATACCGCCGCAGGCGGTATACAACCATTGTTAATTGTTAATTCTAAAGCGTAAACCCTCCGTCTGCGATAATAGTCTGCCCGGTAATAAACGACGCTTCTTCGGATGCAAGGAAAAGTATTGCCCCGGCAATATCCTCAGCCCTGCCGAGCCTGTTCAGGGGAGTCTGCTCTTTAAGCTCCGATAAAATTTTATTATCAAGTCCCATGTTCATATCAGTATCTATAACCCCGGGGGCAATGCAGTTTACCGTTATCCCCGATAAACCCGTTTCTTTCGCAAGAGCCTTCGTAAATCCGATAACAGCCGCTTTTGATGCGGAATAATGAACCTCGCACGACGCGCCCGAAACACCCCACACCGATGAAATATTTATAATCCGCCCGCGCTTCCTGTTGAGCATATACGGCAAGAAAGCCCTTGTACATAAGTATATTCCTTTTATGTTCACATTAAACATTCTGTCCCACATTTCCTCGGTTATGTCCGTAAAAAGCGACTGCTCCGCTATTCCTGCATTGTTTACGAGTATGTCAACGCCGCCTGCCGCGTTTAACATGCCGTTTACCTGAGCCGGATCGGAAACATCAGCTCTATATATCATTGCATTACCGCCGGAAGCTATGATTTCATCGCATACGGATTTAGCTGATTCATACGAGCTGTTATAATTTATAATTACATCATATCCGTTTTTGCCGAAGGCGGCGGCGGCTGCTCTGCCGATTCCCCTTGAAGCGCCTGTGATTAAAACCCTGTCAGTCAAGTAAAAACCCCCAGTAGTCTAATTAACAATTGAGTCCTTCTAA
>DBCY01000014.1 GCA_002293295.1 Ruminococcus sp. UBA946
ACCTTTTATATGTTATTAATAATATTTAATTAATTTTTTGTGCAGATATACAAAGTTATATTGCTTCGTAATTAAGTATTGACATGCTACGTATTTACGATTATAATATAAATAAAACAATAGATGCAAAATACAAATTTATAACCGAGGTAATTATAATGAAAAGTATAATTGAGGAGCTTTATGAAAAATGCTATTCCCCTGTTGAAAAATTACTGGAAACATCACCTGAATACCGTGAATTATTAAACGAACTGGATGAAAACGAAGCAAAACTGTTTAAGTTTTTTGAGAAAAACGAATTTCATGAACAGAACGCCGTTTTCAATAAGGTTATAGACTCCCAGACTGCCTCAGCGGTGATTATCGCAAAGGAAAGGTTTATCGCCGGCTTTAAAATGGGAGCGGGGGCGGCAAAGGAAATCCTGAACGTTTCCGCGGAATAAGCTCCGTTTACTGCCCCCGCCCCTGTATGCTCTATATCTGAACTGAATAGTTAGGGGCTTCCTTTGTTATGTAAATATCATGGGGATGAGATTCCTTAAGCCCGGCGCCGGTAATTTTCATGAACTTAGCCTTGCTGTGAAGCTCGGCAATTGAAGAACAGCCGGTATAACCCATACCCGAGCGGATACCCCCGACAAGCTGATAAACCGTTTCGGAAAGGGCTCCCTTATAAGGCACCCTGCCTTCGACTCCTTCAGGGACGAGCTTTTTGGAATCTTCCTGGAAATACCTGTCCTTTGAGCCGCTGGACATTGCCCCGAGAGAACCCATTCCGCGGTAGACCTTNNACCTTAAACTGCCTGCCCTGATAAATCTCGCTGTCGCCGGGGGATTCCTCGCATCCGGCAAGAAGTGAACCCAGCATAACGGAATTTGCTCCCGCGGCAAGGGCTTTCACAATATCGCCGGAATATTTGATTCCGCCGTCGGCAATAACGGGAATATTATATTTAACGGCTATACATGCAACGTCGTAAACTGCGGTAATCTGCGGAACCCCTATGCCCGCGACTACGCGCGTCGTACATATGGAACCGGGACCTATACCTACCTTCAGGCAGTCCGCGCCCGCATTTATAAGGGCTTCGGCGGCTTCGGCGGTTGCGATATTCCCGGCAATCACGGGAATATCAGGATATGCTTCCTTAATTTCACGGACTGCGTTAATAATATTAATGTTATGACCGTGCGCCGAATCGAGAACGAGAACGTCAGCCTGGGCGTCAACCAAAGCCTTGGTGCGTTCCATCATGTTTGCGGCAACCCCTATTGCAGCTCCGCAAAGAAGCCTGCCGCCGCCGTCCCGTGCGGAGTTCGGGTACTGCACAGCTTTTTCAATATCCTTAATGGTTATAAGTCCCTTTAAAATTCCGCTGTCGTCAACAATGGGGAGCTTTTCGATTTTATGCCTCATGAGGATTTGCTGAGCCGCCGCAAGGTCTGTGCCGACAGGGGCAGTAACGAGATTATCCTTTGTCATAACCTCGCCTATCGGTAAGCTGAAGTCCGTCAGGAACCTTAAATCGCGGTTTGTCAGTATTCCCACCAGTCTGCCCTGGGAGTCAACAACGGGTACGCCTGAAATCTTATACTTGCCCATAAGCTCGTTAGCCTCGGCGACAAGCCGGTCGGCGGTCAGCGAAAAAGGATTGACGATAACGCCGTTTTCGGAGCGCTTTACCTTATCGACCTCCTCAGCCTGCTTTTCAACCGGCATATTCTTATGGATAATCCCTATTCCGCCCTCCCGCGCAATGGCAATAGCCATATTCGCTTCGGTGACGGTATCCATTGCGGAGGTAATAATCGGTGTATTAAGCATTATGTTACCCGCAAGCCTTGTGCTGAGATTCACCATGTTCGGAGTACAGTCTGATTCCGCCGGAATTAAAAGCACGTCGTCGAATGTAAGGCCCTCTTTTACGAATTTACTGCCGGTATTCGTTTCAAGCATATTCAATCCTCCATGTTTTTTAATATTTCATATATTTTACTACTTCCCGTACTGTTAGTCAAGTGTAAATTATTAATATGCTTATAGAATTTAAGAGGATTTTATAAGTGTTTTTTGTACAACAATTTTTACCAGTTATTTATATCGTAATTTTATACTGCGGTATACTTATTTTTAAACCGAGGCGTTAATCAGTTCCGCAAATTGTTTTATTTTTTCTTTTAAGTTATCTGTAATTTCAGACTTCCTTTCAATTCCGCAGAAATAAATACTGTAATTATCTTCGGTATAAATATCAAGGTGTCCGTAAAAATGATTTATGCTTTCTATAATATGCAGGCACTCGCCCGGATTCTGACCCGTCCTGAGAGCGATGGCGAATCCCTTTTTACCTTCCGGTAAGCATGCTCGGGGAAAATGCGTATTGCAAAAAGGGGTAAAGCGGTCAATAAAAACCTTTAGCTGCCCTGTTATATCCGCCCAGTATGACGGAGAAATAATCACAAAAGCGTCGGCTTTCTCCATTTCGTTTATAATACCGGCTAAATCATCCTTAAGGCAGCATTCTAAAGTCTGATAACAGGATGTGCAGCCTGTGCAGTACATAATATTATAATCGCTTAAATTTATTGTTTTGCATACAAATTTTGTTTTATCGGTATTTTCAGTCAGCACGGAAAATATTTTATCGGTCGCCCCGTTTCTGTAAGGGCTTGCGTTGATAAAAAGAATATTTTTCATTTAACCTCCGGCTTGTAATTCTCCTGTGCTCAAACGATTATACAGACTGCCGTCACGCAAAAGGATTTTCCGTTTTATAGGGTATGTTTTCCGGTTGGTTATATGAGATTTCCTCAGCTCCGATATAGCGGAATATGCTGTGTATTGCCTTTCCGGCATGATTGAACGCAACCGCCCCGTGGTGGGGGTATCTGCCCTCAATTAAGACATGGCGGTAAAAACGTCCCATTTCCTTTACAGCGAATATGCCGGCGGCTCCGAACGAACGGGTCGCAACAGGCAGAACCTCGCCTTCGGCAATATAAGCCGTAAGCCTTGCGTCGGCGGTACTCTGAAGCCGGAAGAAGGTAATGTCGCTTTCCGTTATATCTCCCTCAAGCGTACCCCTTGTAATATCGGGCTCCTTATCGGGTTCAAGACCCCTGTGCATAATAAGCTGATATTTCATTGTGCGTGACCTTAGCTTTCCGGCAGGGGTGTTTCCGCAGTGGAAGCCCATGAAAACATCGGTTGACGAATAACTGTATTGACCCTTTATATCATTGTTGTAAATGTCGTAAGGAACCGTATTGTTGATGTCAAGCAGCGTGCAGACGTCGCCTGAAGCGCACTGACCTATGTATTCGCTTAATGCTCCGTATATGTCAACCTCGCAGGCAACGGGGATGCCGCGCGAGGCAAGGCGGCTGTTCACATAGCAGGGGACGAAGCCGAACTGAGTCTGGAACGAGGGCCAGCATTTATTGGCGAAAGCGATATATTTGCGGGAACCCTTATGCTCCTCCGCCCAGTCAAGGAGGGTTATTTCATACTGAGCAAGCTTTGGCAGTATTCCCGGCATTTTATTGCCGTCACCAAGTTCTTTTTCCATATCCTCAACAATGCCGGCTATTCTTTCGTCGCCCGAATGGGCGTTGTATGCGGCAAAAAGGTCAAGCTCGGAATTTTCCTCAATTTCAGCGCCTATATTGTAGAGCTGTTTGATGGGTGCGTTGCAGGCAAGGAAATCCTGCGGACGGGGACCGAATGATATTATTTTAAGGCTGTTAAGTCCGAGTATGGCTCGTGCCACAGGAATAAAATCCCTTATCATTCCGGCTGCCTCGTGGGCAGTCCCCACGGGGTATTCGGGGATGTAAGCCTTAATGTTCCTTAGTCCCAGATTGTAGCTTGCGTTGAGCATACCGCAGTAGGCGTCGCCGCGCCCGTCAATAAGGGTACCCTGCGACTCCTCGGCGGCGGCGGCAAACATGACCGGCGAACCGAATTCCTTTGCCAGCAGAACCTCGGAGGTTTCGGGACCGAAATTGCCCAGATAAACGACAAGGGCGTTCACACCGTTTGCTTTGACGTCTTCAAGGGCTTTCTTCATATGTATTTCGCTTTCAACCGTCACGGGGCATTCATAAATATCAATCCCCGTTTCTTTCAGCGCGGAAACGACATTGCCGCGTCTCCTTGCGGAAAGCTCCATGGGAAAGCAGTCCCTGCTGACGGCGACGATGCCAAGCTTTACTTCCGGAATATTAATCATATTTAGCGGCTCCTTTGTAGTAATTAGAGAATAGCGGTTTGCAGTGAACGACGCCCTCGGAGTTCCCTACAAATTGTTCCAAAAACCTGACGGCTGACCACTGACAACCGACCGCTTGCAAAGGGAATTATAAGCAATTTCGCTTAAGTTGTTGATATTGATGAGGAGTAAGGAGTAAGAAATAAGGGATTGCGAAGCCAGCGGGACTAGTATGTCGTAACATCTAAATGTTTATATATTATAATTAAAATCATACCGCCGNNTAATTTTTAATTGTTAATTGTTAATTGGTATTAACTACTCCAAGGCAACCTCACCCTTGCTTACCGGGTCCTTGACCGCTTTTTCGATTATTTCAATCGAATAATCGGTTACGTAATAATCCTCTGTATCCTCAACGGTCATAAATGTTTCAATCATGGTAAAAACGACATTATAGCTGGGAAGGTCATATTTCATGGTACGTTCGAGCGTCATGTCGATGCCTTCCGTACCGAGCTGGCTGTCAACCCCCGTCGCTTTGTGCAAATCCCTGAGCATGACCGCCTTGTCATTGTAGTATTTGTTTCCGGTCTCACGGTCAATGATGCAGTGAACCTCCTGGGAATATGAATTAAGGTAAACCTCGGGGTCTCCGCTTACCTCCCGGAATTTATATGTCATAATCGGGTTCTCGACATAATAGAACTGATGACCCTCGGAAATCAGCGATTTAACCTCCATAAGGTCGATATCATCGTCAACAGCCCAGATTTCCAGGTCGTTTTCATAATAAAGCTGAATGCCCTCCCTTTGCATGCTTACGATTCTCGTAAGAGGCATACCAAGCTTTACCCTGGTAAAAATCCCGTTATAAGAGGTGTCGGAAACAACCTCCGGCGTATCCTCATTACATCCGGCAGCCAGAACAAGCAAAGCAAAAGTCAGAAATAACATTACAGAATTTAAGAATATCCTTTTTTTAGTAATCATAACCGCACTCAATCAGGCAGAATAAACAACCTGCATGCCTTTCATAATCAATAATATATGAATGCTCCACGCGAAGCAGAAAACAAAGCACTACCTTGTAACAGCTAAAAGTTTATAAATAATAATTAAAATCATACCGCCGCAGGCGGTATACGACATTGTTAATTGTTAATTGGTAGTACAGGGACAGTAAAAACAGCTCCTTAGTTATTATAATAATATAGATTTAAACAAAAGTCAATTATTTATTATTAATTTCTATTGAAAGTTTTTGAATAATCTGCTATAATATGTGTTGATATTGATTTTAATAAAGGAAAGGTGCCTGAAAATGCCCGCTAACTTTCATATTCCGGATTTATTTAAGCATTTGAAGCTTAATATAACCCTTATCGACTGTATTAAGCTTCATCCCGAGTGGTTCCGCGACGGAGTAAAAATCGCTTCCGTTTACGGTTCCTTCCCGGACTGTATCTGGAACGGCGGAAGAACAACATTCGGCAAATGCAGCAATGAAGCAATAAAATTTATTATAGAACAGTATAACAGCAGGGGAGTTCCGCTCAGGTTCACATTCACAAATCTGCTTATAACCGAAAAACATCTGGGTCACCCTATGAGCAACCAGATTATGAGGATGGCGAATAACGGCTTTAACGAGGTTATAGTTGTTGTTCCCGTATTGGAAAAATACATACGCGAGAATTATCCTGAATATAAAATAACATCCTCGACCTGCAAGCAGATCGAGGATATGGAAGCTTTGAGGGAAGAGCTTGAAAAGGATTATGCGCTCGTTGTTCTTGATTACAACTGGAACGGCGATTACGAAAAGCTTGAGCAGATTCCGCATAAGGAAAAATGCGAAATTCTGATTAATGCCTGCTGCACGCCTAACTGCAGGCGAAGGGGAGAGCATTACCGCTCTATCAGTCAGGATACTCTTGATTATGACGAGCATATAAAGAACCCTATCAGGAATACGAAGCCGTTCAAAGGATGCGACTTCGAATGCCAGTATATGAACGGGCTTATGTATGACCGGCTGGGATATAAAACCTTTATCACCGAAGAGGATTTATATGACAAATATGTTCCGATGGGGTTCAGCCAGTTTAAAATCGAGGGACGCAACGTAAACGACATCGACGTCCTCGAAAGCTACGTATATTATATGACAAAACCTGAATGCCGTGATAAGGCAAGGCTTCACCTTCTGAAAGTCCTTACTAATGAAATCAGTTATTTTGATTAAAAAGATAGGGCATGTCCGACAATCATCAATATGCATATAAATA
>DBCY01000027.1 GCA_002293295.1 Ruminococcus sp. UBA946
TAGAGGGATTCAATTGTTAATTGTCACGGGTCAGAAAGGATTGAGAATATGAATTTATCTATGAAATGGCTTGCGGATTATGTTGACTGCAAGTGCGGCATTAAAGAATTCGCCGCCGGAATGACTATGTCCGGCTCAAAGGTTGAACGCTATGAAACCGAAGGCAGTGAAATTTCAAATGTCGTTGCCGCAAAGGTTCTTGAGGTTGTACCCCACCCCGATTCCGACCATCTTGTCGTATGTCAGGCTGACGCCGGAACCGGCTCTCCCGTTCAGATTGTTACAGGCGCACCCAACGTTCGCGCCGGGGATTTCGTACCTGCCGCGCTTCACGGCTCAACTCTGCCCGGAGGCGTAACCATAAAAAAAGGAAAGCTCCGCGGAGTTGAATCGAACGGTATGCTTTGTTCCTTAAGCGAACTCGGACTGACAAAAAATGATTTCCCCTATGCCGTCGAGGACGGGATATTTATACTAGGAGATGACTGCATAAGGGTTCCCGGTACGGATATAAGGGAAGCAATAGGGCTTAACGACACCACGGTTGAATTTGAAATAACATCCAACCGCCCCGACTGCTTTTCCGTTGTCGGTCTGGCAAG
Source organism: Ruminococcus sp. UBA946 (assembly GCA_002293295.1). Lineage (GTDB taxonomy): Bacteria > Bacillota > Clostridia > Oscillospirales > Ruminococcaceae > UBA946. The sequence goes on from DBCY01000027.1 coordinate 603, forward strand.
GGAAGCTTCGGCGACGTTCGGTGTTCCTTTGAAATTAAGGGAACCTTCCTTTAAGGGTGTTAAGGATGATATAAACAGTTTGTTGTCCGTAAAAATCGAAAACACAAAGCTGTGTTCCCGTTATATTGCGGGAATAGTAAAAAATGTTAAGATTGCGCAGTCCCCCCGCTGGCTTCGTGAAAGGCTGAGGGCAAGCGGAGTGCGTCCCATAAATAATTTTGTTGACATTACTAATTTCGTGATGCTTGAATACGGGCATCCCATGCACGCCTTTGACCTGCGGTATGTTGACGGTTCTTCAATCACGGTACGGAACGCAAAGCAGGGAGAAAAAATCACCACCCTTGACGGAAACGAACGTACGCTTTCGGAAGAAATGCTTGTGATTGCCGACGCAAACAAACCTGTAGCCGTCGCCGGGGTTATGGGCGGGGAATACAGCGGTATAATGGACGACACTAAAAGCGTCGTTTTTGAGTCGGCTTGCTTTGACGGCGCGTCAGTGAGACTTACCGCAAAAAAACTGGGTATGAGAACCGACGCTTCCGCAAGGTTTGAAAAGGGACTGGACCCTCACAGCTGTATGCCCGCTATAATAAGGGCTTTTGAATTAGTTGAGGAGCTTGGCTGCGGAGATGTTGTAAGCGGTATTACAGACTGCGATTATTCCGATAAAACACCCCGTACCGTACCCTTTAATACCGAGTGGGTAAATGCTTTCCTTGGTACGGAGATTCCCGAAAGCGATATGATAAAATACCTTGAAAGCCTTGGTTTTGAAATTAATGACGGTATGGTAATTTCGCCGTATTACAGGGTTGATATTTTGTCGAGGGAGGATATTGCCGAGGAAATCGCCAGGATTTACGGTTACAATAACATCCCCGGAACAATTATAAACGGAGTCGCTAAAGCTAAAAGAACCCGTGAGCAATTGTTTTCAAGGACTTTAAAAAATGCTTTGTTTGCTATGGGAATCAATGAAATAACGACATTTTCATTTATTTCCCCCAAATACTTTGATAAAATAAGAGTACCTGAAAATTCAGGGCTTAGGAATACCGTAAATATAACCAACCCACTCGGCGAAGACACAAGCGTGATGAGAACCACCCTTTTACCGTCGGTCTGCGAGATATTGTCCAAGAACTATAATTTCAGGAATCCTGAATGCTCGGTATTCGAGCTTGGCAACGAGTATATACCAGCCGAAGGGAAAGAGCTTCCCGACGAACCGCTCAGGCTTTGTATCGGTATGTACGATGTTTCGGGCGCGGTTGATTTTTACGCCATTAAAGGCATAGCCGAAGGTATTCTTGATAAAGCGGGCGTCAGGGAATATGAAATCACAGCCGCCGTGAACGGAGAAAACAGTATTTTCGGGGAATACCCGGCTTTCCATCCCGGACGCACTGCGATAATAAAGGCGGGCGGCGAGGAAATCGGCATAATAGGCGAGCTGCACCCTCAGACGCTTGAGAATTATGAAATAGGCGTCAGGTCTTATGCGGGGAAGCTTCTTATCCCTGAAATCATGGCACATGCCGATTTAGAAAGGTCATATAAGCCGCTTCCTAAATTCCCAGCCACGACCAGGGATATTGCAATAGTATGCGATGAAAGGCTTCCTGTCGCGGAGCTTGAGAAGGCTGTTAAAACCGCCGCGGGTAAAATTCTTGAGTCTTGTGTGCTGTTTGATGTTTATCAGGGAAAACAGGTTGCCGAAGGAAAAAAATCGGTCGCCTACAAGCTTACAATGCGTTCCCATGATGGTACTTTAACCGACGAGCAGGCTGATAATGCCGTAAATAAGGCTCTGAAAGCGCTTGCCGGTATCGGTGCGGAACTCAGGGGGTAAATCCGTTAAAATTCCAATGAAAAAAAGAAGTGAAAGTTCACTAATTTGGAAAAGACGCCGTCTTCTTTTCGTGCTATACTTAAATTGTGAACGGAGGAGGTGGTTATAAATATGGAAATACATGAGCTGTCAGAAATAGCTAAATATGTGGACGGGCATTTAAACGAAGATATCAGCCTTCCGGAACTGGGAAATCTTTTCGGATATTCGCCCTGGCATATTTACAAGCTGTTCAAAATTTATACGGGGGAATCCTTTGCGGCTTATATCCGCAGACGCAGGCTGCTGCTTGCGGTGCAGGATATGAAGAGCAAAAACAGTAATTTACTAGATATTGCTTTAAATAACGGCTTTGAAACAGCCTCCGGCTTTTACAAGGCGTTTATGAAACAGTTTAAATGTTCTCCCAGTGAATATAAGAACAGTCTGTCCGAGTTCCGTATTATTAACACATCTCCGGAGTCCGCAGAAATTATTTATAGAAACGGAGAGATTGAAATGGGTAAGGTTATAATCAGAAAACTGCAGAAAGGCGACGCTGTTTCTTTGCACGAATACATTTTTGTTCAGAATACCCTTGCTGAGGTTGAAGAACGTGTCGGGAAAACATTGAAAAATATGGAATCCGGAGACAGTATTTATACCGTAGCGGTTGTTGACGGAAATATTGCCGGAACTCTTGGTCTGACCAGGGAAAAACATCCGCTGTACCGGCACCGCGCCGCATTAGGGGATGAAATTGTAAATCCCGCTTTCAATGACATGGGCATTCCGGATTTACTTTTCACGCAGGCGGTTATATTTGCTAAAAACCTCGGTATCAGAATAATTACCGGCAGTTCCCGCGCCGATTATTTTACCGAAAGATTTTACAAAGAGAATAATTTCATTGAAATAGGACGTATCCCAGGCGGATTGGCTGAGACATGGAATAACAGCGAAACATATGATGAAATACTGTATTACCATTCTGTATCCGCTGAGTAAACAAAAAATCCCGTATCTGCCTTTGCAAATACGGGATTTTTCCTGTAATAATTAATTATTCGGTTATTATTTCTATCAATCTCTGGACAAGGTCTTTAATCTGCGGTTTTGAGAACTGGTCGTCGGCTCCCACAGCGCGGCACTTTGCTATCATCTGCTCATTAATAAGCGAGGAGAAAAGAAGCACGGGGATTTCTCTGAGCTCCTTATCGTTCTTTATAAGCTTGGTCAGCCTGTGCCCGTCCATTTTGGGCATTTCAATATCGCTTATAACGCAGGCGATTAAGTCGGTAATCCTGCCCTCGCGTCCCTTGAAGGATTTTATGTATTCCCAGGCGTCTGAGCCGTTGGTGAACGATTCGATGTTGTTAAAGCCTATATCGGAAAGAGCCTCGGTTATAAGCCGGTTGAGGAACTTGGAATCGTCGGCTACGACAAGTCGCTTGCTGCCTGTTTTGCCGGTAATCCTCTTTATTTGGTCTATACCGTGCAAATCAAGGCCCGCGCTGCGGTTCAGGTTGGAAACGATTTTTTCAAAATCCATAATAATTATTATACGGTCCTTCAGCTTTGCGATACCGGTGGAAAGCCCCATAGCGGCGTCGCCGCTTCCGCTTGCCACCTCCGGCGGGTCGGAAATATCAGACCACGAAATCCTCTGTATGCCCTTAACCCTTGAAACGTGGAAGGCAACCATAATTTTATTGAATTCACAGATAATGAATATTTTTTTACCGGCAGGTGCGGGAGCCGATTTAACGACTTTATGCAGGTCGATAACCGAAATCAGCTTGTCACGCGGGATAAACACACCCTCAATTTCGGCGGGGGCGTTGGGAATCGGAGTGATTTCCTGGTCAATCATTATTTCAACAACCTTGGCAATATTAATGCCGAAGTTATTGTCCCCTACTTCAAATTCCAGTAATTCAAGCTCGTTAGTACCGCTTTCAAGCAGAATATTAGTATCCATTAACTTCAAACTCCTTTTAAATGCCCGTACTGATAAGCGGCATATTAAATAATATAAAAACCTGTAACTTAATTATACAGTATTTGAATTTAAAATGCAATATAATTTCGATTTTTATTATGTTAATTGAATAATAGTATTTTTTACCGTCCTATCCGTTTTACAGAGCGGTTATCCTCACCGACAAAGCATAAAATATTATATGTGCCGATAATCCTTGAAACGATACGGTCGTTGTAACGCTTGTCCAGTTCTTCGAGGGAGAGGTTTGTGCTTATTATCGTGGGCAGTCCTAAGTTTATACGGGTATTGATTATATTATATGTAACCATTTCATAGAAAGAAGTGGGAAATTCCGAACCCATGTCGTCCAGAACCAGCAAATCGGCATTGGTTATAGCCCCCATAGTGTCAAAAGAACCATCCGTTCTGCCGAAATGCTCTTTTTCAATAGCGGAAAGATAATTAAGAAGAGAACCGTAAGCGACGTTAAAGCCGTTTTGCGCGGCATGCTTTGCAATTGCAACGGAAAGATGCGTTTTGCCCAGACCCGTCTTTCCTAAAAAAAACAGGCTGGGGGAGTTAAGGGAAAAACGTTCGGCATAGTTTTTGCATGAGCTGAAAATTTTCAGCATGGTATCGTAACAGTCGGTTCCGTCGTCATTTATTATGCCTTTATAATATTCCAGTGAGAAATGCTTGAAATCACAGCCGGGCATATTTGCGCTTTTATTAAGTTTATCAGTTTCATACTTATTTAAGAGCCTTTTGAAGCATTCGCACCTTTCCCCGTTTACATACCCCCTGTCGCCGCATTTTACGCATTCATAAGGGGTATTAAGGTAATCTGCGGGATAGCCGTTCCCGCGGAGCAGCGAGTCAATCATTTCCTGCGCCTGTAAATTCCTGGTTTTTATTTCATTAAACCGTTCTGTAAAATTCGTTTTTTTCTGAATAATCAGCTTTGTAAGCTCAATGCTGGTTTTGGAAAGCTGTTCGCTGATTTCCTTTATTTCAGGTATTTTCAAGTAAATTTCATTCAAACGGCTTTGCATGAGCGATTTTGCTTTCAAACGCCGTTCGTTTATTTCATTTTCGGCAAGCTCATATGCCTTTATATTATAGCTCATATGTACGGATATTCCTTTCTCGAAGACATTTATTCCTTAAAATCGGGTATGTTATTTTTTGAATACTCAAAAATTTTATTTAAATCATATGAACTTTTTGTTTTCTTCTGAGGTTGTTCTGCGGATTTTCCGGGAACCGTCCCCGCTTTTTTCGAATTAATTATTTTATAGTCAAGAGCCGCCCGTTTAATGTCCTCTATATTATAATAACCCATATCGTGCCATTTACAGATGATGGAATTCATGTATCTGAATGACAATTTATTTATTGCCTCCGTTGTCTTGTCATATGCCAGCATGATATGCTCAATATCATAGCCGTAGCTGTTCCAGACGCTGATAAATTCCCTTTCGGCGGTATTAAAAGCCCTGTTAAGCTCAAGGCGTGATTTTATTTTGCCTTCAAGGGTACGGTAAGACTGCATGCGCTTTATTTCCTCCGAGGCTGTTTCATGGGTAGAGATTTCTTTCTCGTGCCATGATTTGGCAATTTTTTCTATGTATCCGAAAGAAGCTTTGTCTATGGATTTGCAGTAATCTATAATCATCAGGATAATATCGGCTTTTAGTCCGTAATAGTCATACATCCATATTAAAGCCCGGTGTTCGGTATGATTTAAAACCCTACCGAGCATTTCCTCAGTTTCATAAAAAAGGAAGCTGATTTCATTATTTTCATTAATCCTGTCCGTAATTTCCTGAGGGGTGAGCATTTTAGCCGCGCGTTCCCTGCTTCTTTCGCCCGATAATTTATTTGCGGCGGAATGAACATTTCCGTCGGACTGTCCGGGAAGCCCCGTTTGAACGCCGGAAGCTAAAGCCGGCGTTCCTTCTTCATAAATAAGCCTTGTAAGCATCATTTCGGACAATGCGTCCTCAACGTCCTCAACGCTGACGCCCTTGCCGGCTGCTTCGGCGATTTCCTTAGGGTCAAAGCTGCATTTGTCCTTATGCCTGAAGATATAGAGTATTATTTTCGCGGAGGCGGGGTTTATATTTTTAAGCAGGGTATCCACCACATAATCGGGCACGGCAAACGCGCCGTCTGTAACGCTCCAGTTAATTTTATACGGCATGAAAAGCTCTCCTGAAAAAGTATTATACTAAACCCAGATAATATGAATAAGTATTATGCATATATTATAACATATATTTTTTTGATTTGCACTATTTTATAAAAATATTTAAATACTAATTAACAGAAGCGTTGACANNTATAAATGTATTAAAATAATACTGTAGATACGTGTTTTTTCGGAATAGCATGTATACGTTAATATAAATTTTATCGGAGTTTATTATGGATAATAAAAAAGAAGAACCAGCCTATACTATATCAGATGAAGAAAAAGAGGACGGCAGGATAAAGACCGTCGGGGCTCATAAATCCCCGGCAATGCTGTATACGGTCATATCGGTCGTATTATTCTTTGTTCTTTATTTCGGAGTGAAGCAGGCAGGGGATTTTATCAACAGGGAATACAGGGTTACGGTAACCGGCGCGGATTTTTCATCGGTAAATGAAGTTTATACCGATATTCTGACGGACGCCGACACCAATACCGAACGGATTGCCTTTACAAAACTGAAAACGGGGATGTCATTGATAATTTTATATTCGGATGAAACGGATGAAGAGAAATTCGCTGCCGATTCAATTAATTTCGAATACGGCAATACCGTTGAGGATTATCGGTATAAGAATGTTTTCAATGAATTTGTTTTTGGCACCGTATATGTTTATATTGATGACCCTGAAATATACTGCGTCGTCTATGAATATGAAGACAAAGTTTATGCGGAATACAATACGGATGAAATAAAAGCCGAGGTTATGAAAATGATAAGAAGCGGCGAGAAGATGTATTTTTAGCTTAAAACCGGCAGTTTACCGTATCGGACAAATCATCCGGAAAGGAACGGTTATAAAATGAAAAATGAAGCGAAGGAATTCAGGAAAAAACAGTATTTCAGAAAACTCGAAAGAAACATAAATATAATTAAGAAGAACTATAATGATATTTCAGCTGGAATACTGCGCGGGGTTATGTCCGACAGCGGTGAGGCTGTGATTGACGTGCAGATAAAAAACAAAGAGGAGCTTTACCATGCCTTTTCGGACAAATCGCAGATAAACCCGCTTATTTATGATTATATCGAATCCATGGTGTATCCTGTTTCGGCTTCGGTTCCGGTTAAAATCGTTATTAACTCGAACGGTGTTTCAAAAGAGGAGCAGTGCGGTATAAAGCGTTTAATACAGAATTATTATATACTCATCCTTTGTGACAAGCAGCAGGATTATGAGCTTAATCTGATTAAGGGGGGAGTTCTTCTGGCTGCAGGGTTTCTGTTTATGTTTCTTTATGTTTTTCTTGACAGGATTTTTGCCGCCGCGCTTATACTTGAAATAGCGTCTATTGCTGCAACCTTCTCCTTGTGGGAGGCGGTTGACTGCTTTTTCCTTAAAAGAAGGGAACTGAGCATAAACAGACTGAACGCCGGGCAGCTTGCTACTTCGGAAATAACTTTTTCCGGGCTGGTTTAATAAAAATACAGGATAAAATGATAAAAAAATAAGTGTTATTACAGTTGCAATTTATGTAAAATTATGATATAATAATTTAAAACAATTATGTGCTTCAATCGCATTAAGGAGCGGCCAATGACTTCATATAAAGACAAGGTTGCCGGCATTTTAAGCAAAAGGGAGACCCCGCCGCTTTTTTATATCCGCAGCTTCGGATGCCAGCAGAATGTCAGCGACGGCGAAAAAACCGCAGGCTTGCTTTATAGTATGGGATGCGGCGTTTCCCCCGATATAGCTTCCGCGGATATTATTATTTATAATACCTGCGCGGTACGCGAAAGCGCGGAGCTTAAAATTTACGGTATGATAGGCGAGCTGAAACATCTTAAGGAAAAAAATCCGGAGCTTATTATCGGTATATGCGGATGCATGGCTCAGGAAGAAAAAACAGTAAAAAAAATCCTGTCGGTATATAAACAGGTCGACCTGATTTTCGGCACATTTGCGCTGGAAGAGCTTCCGAGGCTTTTATATGAGGTTCTTGCAAACCGGAAAACCGTTTCTGCCACTGACGAGTACGGTATGAAAATTAACGAGGGTATTCCCGTTTTGCGTACTGAAAAGTTCAAGGCAAGCGTCCCCGTTATGTACGGGTGCGATAATTTCTGCTCCTACTGCATTGTCCCTTATGTGAGGGGCAGGGAACGGAGCCGAAGACCTTCCGATATTTTAAACGAAGTCCGTACCCTGGCAGAAAGCGGCTGCAGGGAAATTATGCTGCTTGGTCAGAATGTTAATTCATACGGCAAAGGACTGGATGAAAAAATTAACTTTTCGGGGCTGCTCCGGCTGATTAATGAAACTGAAGGTGATTTCAGGATACGGTTCATGTCTTCTCACCCCAAGGACGCGGATTTTGAACTTATTGATACGATTATTGAATGCGGTAAGGTCTGCAAGCATCTGCACCTGCCTGTCCAGTCGGGGAGCAGCCGTATATTAAAGGAAATGAACAGGGGCTACACGGCTGAAAAGTATAAGGAAATCATTGATTACGCACGTATGAGAATGCACGGTTTTTCTTTCAGCACCGATATAATCGTAGGTTTCCCCAACGAGACCGGCGAGGATTTCAGGGAAACGCTTGATATGCTCGATTATGTCAGGTTTGATAATATCTTTTCCTTTATTTATTCAAAAAGAACCGGTACTAAAGCGGCACTGCTTACCGATAACACACTGCCGGAAAATAAATCGGAGCGGATGCGCATACTTCTTGAAAAACAAAAGAGAATAAACGAGGAAAACTATAAACGTTTTAAAGGCAGGATTCTTGACGTTCTGTTTGACGGTAAAAGCAAAACCCCCGGATACATAAGCGGTAAAAGCGATGAATTTATTATTGCGGAAGCTTTATGCGAAGACTTATCCGTTATCGGCAGTCAAAAGAAGGTCAGAGTCACAGAAACCATGAACTGGGCTGTCCGCGGGGAAATAGTCTGAACATTTTACATATTTTTAAGGACGGTTATATTCAGAAATTTATTAATTAATCAGTATAGATATTATTTTATAAATAAATTAAGGAGAATTATTATTATGAACGCGGTTGATATGGCAAGGGAAGTCGGGAAACTCATTCAGCAGGACAGCCGGTACGCTGAATACTATAAGGCAAAGGAACAAAACGACAAGGACGAAAATTTACAGAAGATGATAAATGAGTTCAACCTAAAAAGGGTTCAGCTTAATTCTGAAATGGCAAAAAGCGATAAGGATTCCGTAAGGATTTCGGAGCTTGACGCCGAAATAAAAAGCCTGTACGGCAATATTATGGCTAATGAAAACATGGCGGCATTCAATAAAGCAAAAAACGCTATGGATGATTTGCTGGGTCAGATTAATATGGTAATCACCCTTTCGGCAAACGGCGAGGACCCCGAAACCTGTCCGGCTGACCAGTCGTCTTCATGCGGCGGAAGCTGCGGAACCTGCGGGGGATGCGGATGAATCAGGAATGTGGGGTAAGGAGTAAGGGAGAAGGAATGACCCCCTCCCGAAAACTAGCTGCTAGCCACTATTTTTCTAACTACTATATGGGCATTGCACTCCACACTCCACACCAATGG
>DBCY01000035.1:0-5648 GCA_002293295.1 Ruminococcus sp. UBA946
AGCACTGAATGTGGATTAATATCTGCAACCTCTCCTAACTTACGCTGCGTCCAAGCGTCAGTGAATCCCTTGAAACGAATTTGCGGTGTATTGTTACTCATACCCCACCTCCGAAAATCCGTTTAGTAGCTTCAATCAACTCTCTTGTATCATCAGTTACGGCAAGTTCACCAAGCAAACCCAAAAACTCTGTTTCTTTCTGCTTGATTTCTGAGTTAATGTCAATAATTCTGCTACTTAGAGCAACAATGTCAATTTGTTCTTCTTCCTCGAAAGTATCAACATAACGGGGGATATTGAGATTATAATCGTTAGCTACAATCTCATCATAGCTTGCCAAATGAGCATATTGGGGTACGCTTTCACGATTTTTATAAGTCACTATGATTTTTTCAATATCTTCATTACGTAAGCTGTTTTGATTTTTCTGTTTGACAAAATCCTTTGAAGCGTCAATAAACAAAACGTTGCGGGCTTTGCCGTTTGTTTCCTTACGCTCTTTTTTCAAAATCATTACAATGGTGGGTATGCTCGTTCCAAAGAAAATATTAGGCGGCAAACCGATTACCGCATAAATTGCACCTTTTTCAAGCAAGGTTTTTCTGATAACCCCCTCCGAAGCCCCTCTAAAAAGAACTCCATGAGGGAGAACAATCCCCATTGTTCCCGTTTCTTTAAGGTGATAAAAGCCGTGCAGTAAAAATGCAAAATCCGCTTTGGATTTAGGAGCGAGTTTTCCATATTGCTCAAATCGCGAATCACTTAAAAACTTATCGTCCGCACTCCAAACCGCAGAATAAGGCGGATTCATAACAACGGCATTAAAGAGGAACGGCTCATCAGTGGGCCAATCCTCATCAAGCGTATCTCCGTTGCGTAACCGCATTTGCGTTTTTTCAACATTATGCAGAATTAGATTCATTCGGGCAAGGTTGTATGTTGTGGTATTAAGTTCTTGCCCGTGATAATGCACTTTCTGCGGATTATTAACGTGGTTTTTGATATTAAGCATGAGCGAACCCGAGCCCATTGCAGGGTCGTAAATATGGAAAGGAGCAGTATTTTCCTGACCAATTGAAACAATTTCGGAAATTATTTTGCTGACCGCTTGAGGAGTATAAAACTCACCCGCCTTTTTACCTGCACCTGCGGCAAATTGCCCGATTAGATATTCATAGGCATCTCCGATTACATCCCCCTCGTGTCCGAAAAGGTCGATTTCATCAAGCGCCTTTATAACTTCGGTAATTGTTACATTTCTCTGCTGTGCGTTCGTACCAAGCTTTGTAGATGAAAGGTCAATATCATCAAATAAGCCTGTAAAGTGTTCACCTTGTTTTCCGAGTTCGATAAAAGCATTGCTTAAATCAGAAATCTGAAATTCATATGTATCAGCCCTCCCTCTAAGCGTGTAAAATAGCGATTCTGGCTTGATAAAATATCCCAACTTCTTTGATATTACATCCCTGATATTATCCGAATCGTCATTATACCAGTCCAAAAGTTCGGTAAACTGTTCTTCTCTGCTCGGAAAATCTTCTGTTTTGCCGTGCTGCTCATCATAAACGGCGCGAAGCTCTTGGTCGGATAAATATTTATAGAAAATCAATCCCAGCAGATAGTTTTTATACTCGCTCGCATCCATTTTTCCCCGTAAAATATCGGCGCTTGCCCATAATTGGTTGTTTAAATCCATTTCATTGCTCCCTATCCCGTAATTTCCGCTTTCAGCGGTAATAATTTGCTTTCGATAACATCACGCCAGTATTCTTCCATAACACGGCGGCGTTCACGGTATTTTCTGCCGAATGCACTCTCAAACTCGCTTGCCGTAAAAACAGAATGGTCAACGATTGTGTTAATATACGGAACATCTCCGCCAGTGTATTCGCCAAAACTTATGTATAAATCCTCAGCAGGCGCTTTCATAGTCATGGCGGTTTCCGCAATTATTTCAGAAATAAGTTTCTTGAAATGGTTGTCAACAACTTCCACAGCTTGATTTGGGTTTGCAAGATTGCTTAAAGAAGCTTCATATGCCTGTCTTACAATTTCGGGCTTACTTTCAATTATTTTATCAAGTTTTTGCTTACTCTCCTCGTTGTTTATGTCTTTCAAAAGCTGATAAATATAGTAGCTGTCGATGGTTTCCTCAATAGGCTTTTGATTGGCAGAAAACTCAATTCCAAGCAGTTCTTCCTGTTCTTCTTCGCTTGCCCCCTGCTCTTCAAGTCGTTTTTTTACTTCACCTTTGAGATTTTCTATTTTTCCGACTTCTGCGGTAATTGTTTCAAGTGCGGGGGTAAACTCAGCTATATCTTCCGCAAAATCTTCATAACTTTTTATTGCTTCCGATGTATTTACCAAAGCTCCAAACGCTTTAATCACAACAAGTTGTTTTTTAAGGTCGTTTGGGTCGTTGTCAAGGTCTTTTTTAGCTTGCTCATACTTATTATAGGCAGACATAAATCCTTTTTTGACTTCTTTATACTCTCTCGGTAAAAGTTGCTCCCAATCCCTCGCTTCATTAGAGAATAGTTTTATGGCGTCACGAACATTTCTCTTCATTATATTAGGTTTTCTGAATGTAACAATCATACCTTTTTGCTTTTCATGATACAAGCGGTTTGTGCGTGAAAATGCTTGCAGTAAATTTTGATACCTCATTTCTTTGTCAACATAAAGCGTTTGTATAGTGGGAGCGTCAAACCCTGTTAAAAGCCTGTCCACTACAATAACAAGGTCAAGCCATTGCCCGTCTTTCTGATATTTTGCTTCCTTGCGTTCAAGACGGTTGTTGATATTCAAGTTGTAATTATCCACATCGGTATAGAGTATACCAAATGTATCCTTATAATCGTTCATTATCTCAATTATTTCATCATGCGCCGCATTTTGCTCTTCTTGATTTTCGGCAATTGAGTAGGTAATTGCAACACGCGGAAAGTTCGGGTCATTCAGTTTTCTTCTCACATCAAGAGGGTTTCCTGTGATAAGTTCGCCGGATTCTTTTAACTCTTTAAGTTTACGGTAAATCCGTTTAGCCTGTGCAATAGAATGAGTTGTGAGTATACCGCTCATGGTCGGCAAGCCGTTTACAACCTTGAATTTTTCAAGAACAGACTGGTGTCTGAAAATCTTTTTTAGCATAGTTTCGATATACGCTTCATTTTCAAACACTTCTTTATCCAATAAGGCTTCTCTATCGTAAATATCCATAGATTCTAATTTTTGATACGGGTCGTCATTCGGATATTTTTCTTTGATTTTTCCGATGTAAATCCGTTGTTCTTCTTCGCTGTCAAGCAAAGAGTGATACTCAACTTGAAAGTCCAAAACAGACTTATCATCCATAGCATTTTTTGTGGTGTAAGCATGAAGAAGCCCGCCATTGGGTAATGGCTTCCCATCTTTACCAATACCGTATTGGTCGGAAGTTGTCCGGGCGTATGTACCTTTCTCAACTTTTTTGTTTTCCTCGAAAATAGGCGTTCCAGTTAAACCAAACCATGTTGAATTGGGAAAATATTTCTTAATGCCCTTCATTTCCTCGTCGGAAACAGCTCTATGACATTCATCAACGATAAAGACGATATGCTCGCCTTTTAACTTCTCAAATTTATTTGAGTCAGAATCTCTTATTTCACTAATGGAATAACTTAATTTCTGAATGGTAGTTATAATGATTGTGTTGTTGTTTTTCTTGCTGATTAAATTTCTTACAAGCTCGCCTCTGTTGTCAATGCCGACTATCAGAGTATTCGCGGTAACATCACCTGAAGACAGTCCTGTATTATATTCCGAAGCAAACTTCCCAAAATCATTTTTTGTTTTATTGTCTAAATCCTTACGGTCAACAATCATAACAGTACGAGCGACTCCCGTTCTTGACTGTGCCATCAGTTTTGTCGCCACAAAACTTGTTATCGTCTTGCCAGAACCAGTAGCGTGCCAAACAAAGCCACCCTCGTGCTTGCTTGCCTGTTCAGCAATTTTCTTTATAGCGTGAATTTGATATGAACGCAGAACCATTGTGTATTTTTGACTCTTTTTGTCGTCAACCAATACTGTATAATGACTGATAAGTTCATGTGCCATAGGAATATTGAGGACTTTGCGGGCAAACTCGTACAAATCCTCAACAGGAGTATTATCCGGTTCGCGCCAGTTGAATAAAAACTTTTTAGCAAAACCGAAACTATCGTTTGTCATGGGACGAGCGAAATACTTTGTTGATACCTTATTACTAACTACAAAAATCTGAACAGTTGCATAAATTCCGTCAAAGAATCCGGATTGCGTATAACGTTCAATTTGGTTATATGCTTGCCAATAGCCGTCTTTTGCAAGTTCACTTTTTAACTCTATATGGATTAAGGGCAGACCGTTTATCAGTAATGTAACATCACCACGGACAGTTCGCCCATCAGTAACGGGAACAATTTGACTTACAACCTCGTAACTGGATATTCCGCCAGTGATGTCCTTATTACTGAACAGTGTAAGTGTAGCCTTTCCCATTGAGATGTCCTCACGTTCAATGGTGATTTGTGCAATACCATTTTCACCTCTTAACCATTGGGCGGCGAGAAAGGGAGTTTGAGTTAATCTGCTAAATTCATTCCTGACTTGGTTAAACTCATTTTCTGTGAGTTCAATTCCATCCAACTGTGCCGTATTTATACGGTTGATATGCCCTCTAAGGTTATCCCAAAGAGCATTTTCGGTTTTTATATCATTTCGGTAAGTCCATTGATTTTCACGTTCTGCTAATATTTCAATGAAATGTTTTTCTACTTGGGTTTCGTGAATCATTTTATATTACTCCGTTCAGCTTTTTGTTTTTCCAATTTTAAAATATTAATTATTTACGCTAATTTAATATATTTCTCCAATCCACATGCCCTTGCAAGGCTGATTCTCTCCAATTTTTCACAAGCGCCCTCCGTCGCTTCCACAACATCATTCAAATAAAGTTCGCGTTCATCCCTCAATCGCAAGTTAATCGCCTAAAATTGATTTTATCAGCATTATAAAACCCTTAATTTATTTAATTATACCATATCCGTTATAATTCTTCAAGGTTTTTAAAAAATAATGTGAGAAAATGAAAAAACCTCAAATTATTATAGATACGGGGTTTGGAGAGCAAAAAGCTCTGAGGTATAATGTGCCGCAATCGTCTATTCACAAATCTGGGGATAGAACTCATCTATGATAATTAATTAAAAAGATATAACCCCGTCCCGCAAGCCATAACAGCATACGGAGCGGGTTTTCCTTTTACGGCATTCACCGATTAAAACGGCAGAGCTACTTCACATTTACAGTGAAACGGTTCAGCCGTTTTCTTTTTTACCTTTTCTAAACATTTTGCACGAATCCCCAGCTGTTGATATATTAAAAAAGTAAAAAATAAATAAATCTTCATCGCACGGGGTTACATTTTCGCTGTTTTTTGTCCTAAGTATTGAGAGGATATTTTTCCGGTTCTGAAAAAGCCGCCGCATTTGCTCCGTTCCCCCTAAATATCTTTTCAAAAAATAAAATCAGCAAAGAGGCGCCGCCATTGTCTATAATAAATAATTTCCCACGCTGTATTTTATTCAAAAAGCAAAAAATTAAAAAAGTTTTCGGTTTCGGGTTTA
>DBCY01000035.1:5688-17659 GCA_002293295.1 Ruminococcus sp. UBA946
GCTTTCGAGCCTTAAGCCTTTCAAGAAAAAAATCAAACAGGCAAGGAGGCGAACGTTCAGGGCAATTTATTATTTCACAGAAGGGTTTCCAAAACAGCCCCTGACTGTCCTTACTTATAAAGAAAAAAAGAGCTTTCGGGATTTAAGGCAAAGCAGACAAAAATTAACCTTGAACTGAAAAAGAATCAAAAACAGCTTGAAAAGCTTGAAGCGGAAATAGCAAACAGCCTGACGGGAGACAGCGCGTATTCCCCCGAACAGCTTTCAAAAGCGATTAAAGCTGTGGAAGAAAAAATCAGTCAGTCAACCGGCGAGCTTGAACAGTTACAGGAAGAAATGACGGGGAAGAAAAATTCAATGGAATTAATAAAACCCGCTTACGAACGGTTTACAAATTGGGCGGATGAATTTGATTCAGCTTCATTGGAACGCAAAAAAATGATAATCGGTCAGCTTATAAGTAGGATTGAAATAGGCAGGGGATATAAAATCAATATTGAGTTTAACGTTGATTATGAACAGTTCTGCGAGAATATGGATAACCTTAATGAATCGGTCAACATTCATGGCTGATTCATATTTTTTAAAAAATGTTTACGTTGTAAAACCCTTACGCGTGGTAGAGCATGCGGCTGTTAACNNTCGAGTCCAACTTGGGGAGCCAAAAGTTATAATTAAAGATTGAAAGTCGGACAAGATTGCCTAAAACACAGGGCTTGTCCGACTTTCATTTTTTTGTCATTTACAATCGAAGATTGAAAAATCTTAAATTTGGAGCAAGCGGTTTTTAAGTATATTTGGTACGAACCACACGTTCTAATTTGTACTTATTTTTAACCTCTGGGAATAAAATTTACTGGAGGGATAGTTGTGGAAAAAATTAAATTTGAACGAAACATGAACGTGACAGTACAAGAAGGATTTGACAGACTTATCCGTATTAAACGCACACAAAATTTATCACCTGATACTTTATCGCATTATGAAATTCATTATCGGTATTTTAGTGAATTTTTTGACGTAACAAAACCATGCAGAGAAATAACCTTAGATACGTTTTATGGTTATATAGAATATTTGCAAAAAACAAGAAATGCAAATTCTATAACCATTAATACATATTTAGGTTCATTACGCTCAATCCTGTATTTTTTTATGGAAGAGGGGTATATGGATAAGTTTGATGTTAAGCTTTTGAAAAAAGAAAAGAACATAAAAGAAACCTATACAGATGATGAACTGGAGAGAATTCTAAAAAAACCGAACCTTAAAAAATGCAGCTTTACTGAATACCGTAATTGGGTAATGTCAAATTATTTCATTGCAACAGGCAACAGGCTAAGAACAGTATTAAACCTTAAAATAGGTCATCTTGATTTTGAGAATAATTTAATTCTTATGGGGAAGACGAAAAACGGTCGGCAACAGCTTATACCCATGTCAAAATCATTAGCGGAAATATTACAGGAGTATTTAGCATATAGAAAGGGTTCGGCAGAGGATTATGTCTTTTGTGATATTCGCAACAGGCAACTTACTAGAGATGGTACAACTACTATTGTGCGTAAATACCATTTTAGCCGTGGTGTTAGAAAAACATCAGTTCATGCATATAGACACACTTTCGCTAAAAAATGGATTTTGAACGGCGGGGATATTTTTAGGTTACAAAAAATTCTAGGACATAGCAGTGTAGAAATGGTAAAAAATTACGTTGAGATGTTCAGTGATGATTTGCAAAAAGATTTTGAAATTTTCAATCCATTAGACAATTTTATGAAGAATAAGCAGGGGGAACGGATTAAGATGAGATAGGTTTTTGTGAAATTGCAGAGCAGAGAATAAAAAACCTGTTTTGTTGCTATTCATTTCTGATTTCTCCTCGACGAGAAAGGCATTGACATAAGGTTTAGTATTTGATTCATTGTTAGGGTGTCTTTACGGGCGTTCCCGTGGCGGTTAAGATATTGTTGTATCCGTATTTTTCGTTGAGGTACTGCGTTTTCATCAGCATATCCTCGGATTTTTGCGCCGCCGTAGTCTGAACCCCCGCCACGTTTGACATTTTTGTCGCTATGAAACAGTTTTTATAATTATGGAATTCATCAGCCGCCAAGTAGTCAAAACCAAGCTTTTCAAAGCATATGACATTATCGTCCTTTACCCTGCTTTGTAAATCCTTTAACTTAACTTCAAGTGATTTTATTGCCTGTTCTATTTGTTTTACCGAGAAGCTCCTCTTATCGGCTCTCCCCTCATATTTTATTTCTTCAAGAGCGGCGCGGTGTTCTTCCAGCTCTTCATATATATACTGTTCTTCAAGTTCCGGCGATAACCGTATTTTATCAAATGATGAATGACCAAGAATGACTGTGTCAAAATCATTTGTGGCAATCTTACCCGCAAAGCTTAAACGGTTTTCCTTTTTAAAATCTTTTTCAGCCGCCACCAATATATCAGCATTCGGATAAAGCTTTTTGAAATCATATATTTCCCGTAATTGAGGTTCAATATCGCTTCTGTATACATAATGACTTATTTTATTGTTGTTGAAGATTTCTAATACATTATGATTATTAATGTTGTTACCGTTCATATAAATAGAAACAGCTTCATTTCTAAGCTCATCACTCGTTTTATTGTGATGTTCATCATTAACAGTAATCTCCGAGGAATACTTTTCGCTTAACCTAAAATCTATTATGTTATATATATCCTTATCGGCGATATGACGGTAAGGGACATACAGGTTAAAACGGAAGGTCTGCTTAATCCTTCGTAAATAGTCGTTAAAAGAAGTAATAATATGCCTGTCAGCTGTTATATTATTGTTTTTACTGTATTCTGTAAAGTCATGCAAATACTCATTGTCTTTAATTTGTCCGATATATAAGGCAGCTATATAGTCTGATGGGATAATAATACCGTCTATATTGTCTATATCGTTTTCGTTACAGACAACCAGTCTTTCTTCTTCATCTTTTTTGTTATAAAGGTATAGCTTCATACCAAACTCAAATAATATTTTACCTGTATCTTTTGTAACTCCCGCAAAGCCGTCCTGAAAAAATAACAAATTATTTTTATCAGTGATTAATTCCAAAGCCTGAGAACAGGTAATACTCACAATTTCCCTGTTGATAACGGTGTTCAGACAAAGTGTGATTAATGAATTAACTTGTTCATTCTCAAAACCGATGTCTCCGGCAATATTTTCAAATTCAACCAGTGTCTTGAATATTTCTGCATTGCTTTTATTTTTGAATATAAACTCGCAGACTGAATTACTGATTAACTCATCAGCCCGGAGTTCAAGCATTATGTTGATTGTCTTACCGTAGTTTTCCGTAAGCTTAATATCTTCTCTGAACACCTTCGGAATCAGGTTTTCATAGGCATAAATCACTTTATAGAATCGTTTTATGTATTTTTCATAATAATTCATTTATCGGGATTTCCTTTTTAAATAATTTGACATAAAAGAAAAATTAGGGTATAATATTTATAGGATATATCATATATTGCCATTTAGGAGATGACTAAAAATGAGTGAATTCAGGGAGTTTTTAACCGAACAACTGGAAGACCCTCAATTCCGCGCTGAATGGGATGCCCTTGAACCGGAATTTGCTATAATTCAATCATTGATAGACAAAAGTAAAGCTTCAGGCTATACCTTTGCTTCCGAAAACCTATAACAATTTATTGAAGTTCTTGATGAAATAGAGACGGAGGAAAGTAAGACAGATACATAATATCTATCTTCTGACTTGTATTTATTAATGTAAATCACTTGACAATTTGATATAAGTATGTTATAATACATACAAAGTATGTCATATGAGGAGGTTTTGTATATGTCAAATCATACAACTATACGGCTTGATGCTGATAAAAAAGAAGAATTTGCTAAAGTATGCGATAATATGGGGCTTAGCGTTTCGGGAGCTATTAATTTATTTATAACTAAGGTTTTGCAATGCAAACGCATCCCTTTTGAAATATCCGCTGAAACAGACCCCTTTTATTCAGAAGCAAACCAAAATTTTTTGCTTGAATCTATAGCGCAAATAGAGCGTGGAGAGGGGAAAGTTTACAATGATGTCAGTGAAATTTTCACCGAACGCTCTTGAACAGCTTTTTTACATTGCCGAAACTGACAAACGGCTTTTTAAGGCATTTAAAAAAATAATCAAAGATACTCAAAGAAGTGGTACTGACGGATTAGGTCATCCTGAACAGCTTTCGGGAAATATGGCAGGTTGGTGGAGTAAGAAAATTGATGAAAGCAACCGCTTAGTTTTTCGTATAGCCAATGATATTGTGGAAGTCGTTGAGTGCCGCACACATTATGGTGATAAATAATTTAACTCATCCCCCTGTTTTACAGGGGTGTTTTTATTCCTGAACAGCCTTAAAATTAACATATTTCCCGGTATCGTCAATTCCGTATTTTTTCGTATATGAGGTGTCAAGCTCTTTAATCTTAAATGATGTAATTCCATCGGAAAGCAATTCCTTTACATTTTTTGATGTGATTACAGTTGCCGGGTACTTGTTGTTCTTCCATATTGTAAACCCGCATGTTTTGAAATCACCTGAGCAGTAAAAATTCTTATCGCCTTCATAAATATCCTTGAGATTCCAGACTCCAGTTATCAGAAATCTGACCACTGACCACTGCTCACTGTCCACTTATGATTAGAAAGTTATTCGTTTTTTGCTTAAGTTGTTGACATTGTTCTTTTGAGACGACAAATAAGCTTCAAGGACTACAAACAGCTTTATTCAATTTATACCGATATAAATTAACCTACCATACCATAGCTAAAGTGGATTACATTTCAAGTTTAAAGAAGAAGAATGGATTAGGCGGGAGGGAGAATATAATAATTCGGTTCGTTGACTTTTAAATGGTTTTATGATATTATAATTATTAACTTTACCTAATTTGGCATAATAAATGCGAGCTGTCGAACTGCTTTTGAGATAGTCGAAGCTTGCCGTAAGTAGAAGTAAACAAACTTTGAAATTACGGAGTAGATTAATCTTAATATTTTTCCGCGTTTGACAATAGTGTTATTTAATGGGACGGTATCAGAGATTATTTCTGAGGCAATGTTTTTGAAGTTCACACGCATGTTGCGCGGAATGACCAGCAGGAAAAGTTATTGGCACTATTCTAAATGAACTATTTCACATATAGTAGGGGTGATAATTAAAGTGGAAGATTTTATGCAAGATGTTCCTGCTGCGGAACTTCTCGGAATGTATTCTGAAATAGTATATAGATTAGCTTATTCAAGAACTCAGAACAGGCATGACGCAGAGGATATAACGCAGGATGTTTTTCTGAAATATATTAAATCCGCTCCGCGATTCAACTGTGAAGAACATAGGAAAGCATGGCTTCTTAAAGTTACTGTAAACGCCAGTAAAAGTTTGGTCACCTCGGCATGGGTAAGGCGGCGCGCGAATATAGATGACGCAGAAAATATGAAAGTTGATTTTAGTCAAAAAAACGAATTATACTATACAGTTATAAAACTTCCTCAAAAATACAGAATAGTAGTGCATTTATTCTATTATGAGCAATTATCCGTTTTACAAATATCCGAATTGTTGAACAGGAAAGAATCAACTATAAAATCACAGCTTTTCAGAGCGAGAAAAATGTTAAGAAAGCTTTTAGAGGAGGAGCAATATGAACTTTAAATCAAAATATAAAGAGTATAATGAAAGTATTGTTCCCGACGGAAAATTCATTAATGAACTTGCGGATAAAATGGATTGTGCCCGTACTTCTCAAAATAAAAAAATAACTATTAATAAATATGTTATATATACAGCCGCTTTATTTATCATAGCTGGAGGATTGTTCTTTACACTGGACAGAAATAATTATCTTTCAGAAGATATGCCAATTTATGAAGAATCATCTGAATCGAATAGGTTTGAATTAAAAGGCGGTAATGTTACTGAGGATAAAGGAATAACCGAGAAAAATTATTTTAGCGATAATAATTGGTATAACGAAAATACCGAAACGGCAGACCTACCCAAGGTTCTCGCCTCAAGGCTCTATGATAACACTGATATGGATAAGCTTTACGTCAGTGAGGAAGAAGTTTTTGATGATATGATAGCAAGTGAGGAAGAAATAAAGGAACTTTCCTCGCTTGTTAATTTGGCAGAGGTTGCAGATGAAAGCGAGGAACCGGTTTCCCCCGTTTATTACATGGCTGTTTTTAAAAACGGCGATATAGTAAAATTTACGGTATGGAACAATTGCTTCATAACCATAAACGGTGTTAATGCTCTGTATATTATTAAGTGATTTCTATTTGCCTGAATAATCATACCGGTTCCTTAGGTTTACTGCGGTTATAAGTTATAGTGTTAATGAGGTTTTATAATGGAATGGCTAAAAGCGCTGAATGAATCAATTAAATACATTGAGAACAACCTTCTTAATGATATCACTGCTGACGATGTTGCAAAGCACATAAATATCTCAACCTTCTATTTTCAGAAGATATTCAATGCTTTAACAGGAATAAGCGCTTTTGAGTATATCAGAAACCGCCGTCTGTATCTTGCGGGAGCCGATTTAAGTTCCAGCGGAGAGAAGATAATAGAAATCGCCGAAAAATACTGTTATGACAATCCTGACAGTTTTGCCAAAGCTTTCAGGCGTTTTCACGGAATAACCCCGTCACAGGCGAAAATAACTCCCGAAAAACTGAATACTTTTTTCCCGCTTAAAATAAAAGTATCGCTTGAGGGAGGACATAACCTTGATTACAGAATAGAGAAAAAACCTGCCATGAAGCTGATTGGTCAGGGCCGGATATTACAGCATAATACCGCATACCACGGTATTACTACGCTTTGGGAAGAAAAAAACCATAAAGGAATTTATGGTGTTATGGTNNGGCTCCTGTAAACAGCGACGAGTTTATTTATTATGTGGCTAATCCGCATTCCGGAGGTGAAATTCCGGAGGGTTTTGAATTAATAGAAATCCCTCCGTCAACTTATGTTATTTTTAATTGCATAGGTCCTGTTCCAGGTGCAATGGGATCAACTGTCTACAGGATATTTACTGAATGGCTGCCATTTGCCGAATATGATATTAAGGATTATGGAAATTTTAACGTCCAGTATNNATGTTCCGCATAACGATTTGAAAGACCCGAATAATATAAGTCAAATATGGTTTCCTTTGAACTCCCAAATTTAAGCAAGAAAAGACGGTAAAAACCGAAACTTCTTATGTTATAATTATTAGTAATAATATAAGTAAGGAGCCTTTAATGATGAAAATGTAAAAATAAGTTTATGCAACCTTTTACTGTTTTACGAAGTGTTATTATATATTTACAGAATTTATACCAACAAGTATTCTATAAATATGTAGTTAAGTTAATTTGATGATTTTTGGTCAAATCAAAGGCGATAATACTTTGAAAGACAAATCTTTCAAACAAGGGTTTTAACGTCAGACAAACAATACGGAAAGGATTATTAAAATGAAAAGAATTTCATTAATTATGCTGCTAATACTGACATTAGCAGCTGTGTTATCGGGCTGCGGTGAAGGAAAAGGTTCAAATGGGGAGGGGAATAAGATTATTAATTCAATTCTTTATCAGGGACACGCGAGTATGCGGATAATTACACCCGAGGGAAAGGTTATTTATATTGACCCGTCATACGGCAATGAGGGTTATGACGTTCCGGCGGATTTAATACTTATTACGCACTCTCATGACGACCATAATAAACCGGAACTGATTAAAACACAAAATCCCGGCTGCATGAAAATCACAAATCTTGAAGCCCTTGCTGACGGTGAATACAAAACCTTTGAATTTGATTTTGTTACCATTGAACCCGTGGCAGCCGGAGGAAACCCAAATCATAATGTAAACATTTGCGTCGGTTATGTTCTGACGCTGACTAACGGCAAGACCATTTATATCAGCGGCGACACATCCAAGCTTGAGCAAATGGAAGAACTGTCGGAACGCGCTTTGGATTACGCCTTTTTCTGCTGTGACGGAGTATATAATATGGATGCTAAAGAAGCTTCCGAATGTGCTGATTTGGTTAAAGCTGCACATAACATACCGTATCATATGTTTGAAGAGACTGAAAAGGCTGAAAACTTTGAAGCCGACGGGCGTATAATCCTGTCCGCGGGTGATGTACTGCCGATTGACTGAAGCACATAGGGCAGTTATGTCTGTGCCAAAACCACCGGATTAAATAACGCTTACAGTAATATTACGCAGCTCAGGTTATATAAAATTAATTATTAAGAGAGTATTACCGAACAGATTTTTACTAATCGGTGCATTTAAGGAAAGGTTATAAAATGAAAAATATAATTTCAATTATGCTTGCTTGTGTTATTTCGTTTTCGGTATTAGTTATGCTTGTTTGTGTTATTACGTTTATATCGGTATCAGAATTAACCTCAACCGTAAAGGCAGAAAAAATAACTCAGGCAGAAAAAGAAGAAGCGGTTGAAATCATACCGCCTCAATATGAATTAGATTATGTCGGGCTTAATTTTCATGAAGGAATGGCGAAAGCAGGAGAAAACGGTAAATTCGGATTTATCAATACAACCGGCGTCATCGTCGTTCCAATTGAATATGACGATGCGGAAAATTTCGATGAAGGTCTTGCTAAAGTTGAAAAAGACGGAAAATACGGGTATATCGATAAAACCGGCGCCATTGTCGTTCCTATCGAATACGAAATGGCAAATTATTATCTCAATGGATTTGTGTCTGTCAGAAAAAACGGTAAATGGGGATTTGTTGATAAGAAGGGGGAAGTCGCCGTTCCGCTTGAATATGATGATGCAGGCTATTTCAACATTGAAGGACTTGCCGAGGTAAAAAAAGACGGTAAGTGGGGATTTGCCGATAAGGAAGGTAAAATCGCCGTTCCGATTGAATTTGACGCCATAAGAAATGATTTCAATGAAGGACTTGCTGAAGTTACAAAAGACGGTAAGTGGGGATTTATTGATAAAACGGGCAACGCTGTCGTTCCTATTGAATTCGATGTAATATATTCATTTTCAGAAGGTCTTGCGAAGGTTGAGAAAGACGGTAAATATGGTTTTGTTGATAAAGACGGCATTGTTGTTATTCCTGTAGAATATGACGGAGCTTATAATTTTCTTGAAGGATTAGCCAGAGTAGAAAAAGAAGGTAAGTATGGTTTAATTGATAAGTCGGGCAATGCTGTTATTCCTGTTGAATATGAAGGAATCGGTTATTTCCATGAATATCCGAAGGATACTGAGCGCTATTTCAATGAAGGTATAACATATGCCGGCAAAAACGGTAAATGGGGATTTATTGACAAAGAAGGAAACATTGTTGTGCCGTTTGAATACGACTCAATAGGAGATTTCAGGGATGGTTACTTTTCGGTTACTAAAAATAATAAAAGAGGGCTTATGGATGAAAATGGGAATATTGTAGTTCCGGTTGAATATGACGGTTTTTATCTTCAAAGTGACATGTACGGAGATTTTAACCTTTTGTATAACGATTTATGGGATGATAATTATGTCCCGCCGAAATATTTCTACGAAGGTTTCGTACTTGCGAGAAAAGACGGCAGATGGGGTTTTGTTGACCAAAAGGGTACTGTTCTTATTATGTTTGAGTATGAAGATTTCGCCGATGGTGCAGCTTTGGATTTGCAAAATTTCAAAGGGGGTGTAACTGTATTCAAAAAAGGATATAAATGGAAAATAGTGAACACAGAGGGCGATATTAATACTTTTGACTATTATCATGAGCCTTCTTTTAAGGAAGGACTGTCAAAAGTAAAGAAAAACGGCAAATATGGGTTTGTTGATACTAAGTGTCAAACCGTCGTTCCGGTTATATATGACAGCGCGAATAATTTTAAAGATGGCTATTCCATGGTTATAAAGGACGGAAAGGCCGGATTTATTGATAAAACCGGAGAAGTTATTATTCCGCTTATATATGAAGATGCGGATAATTTCAATATGGGTTATGCGGCGGCTAAGAAAAACGGAAAGTATGGGTTGATTGATAAAACCGGTAATATAATTATACCGTTTGGATATGACGAAGTTAAAATCACAAACTCGGACGCGGCTTGGGTTAAGCAAAAAGGCAAGTGGGGACTTGTGGCGCTTGCCGACTAGATTTATATGCTGTACATATTATATAAATAATTGAAGGGAATGTTTCTGATTATGAACGGAATAATTTATGAAATCAATGCGTTGGGTACTACTGTTTTCGATAAAAGGAAATTAAATGTATATTCAGACAGGTTTGTCCATTTGGACAAAAAAGGCGGAGAACTCTGGACAGTCGCTTTTGGCAACGTCAGTGATATAAAGCATAACGCCTTAACAGGCATATTGGTTCTTGAACTCACTGACGGGACGGCTAAAAAAGTTAAAACACAAGTGAACCCCTTTGACAGCAAAGATAAAAAGATGAAAATGTTTGCGGGAGGTATGGTAGCAGGAATGCAAGCCGCGGCAGAAGGCAACACATGGGAAATACTTATGCCTAAATTAAAAGGGCTAATTAGGAATTAGAATTAGCAGGCAGAATGAATTAAGCTGAAAGGAGCTTATAATGGGTTGGGTAACGGCTGAAATAGTGGCAATTGGATTAACAGCGGCAATTGCGTTTATAATCTTATTGATACTTATTGTTTCAATTCAAGGTATTTGTTTTCAGCTATTATTGCTTGCGGTCAGACTCTGCTTTTTTTTACGGCTTGGCTTATAAGGATGAACTTTATAAAAGGAGCAACGCATCGTTTTCATACTCTTCTAACATTGATTGCGATTCTTTTGACAATTGCGTTTTTTATGTTTATAGGAGTTATACGCAGGGCTTACAGTAAGTTTATCTGGCCTGAAAATAATTTAGTTTCAAAAATGCCGAAACCTCAGTCCGAGTACGGCAGAATAGAACGGGATAATGAAGATGAATTTATAATTAAGATAGGTATGGTAAAAGAAAAGGATTATAACACCTATATTGAAGAATGTAAAAATAGAGGGTTTAAAATAAATGATTTAAGAGGTATAGAATATTACGAAGCTTATAATGAAGAAGGTGATAAACAAAAAATCATATACTTTGATCATTTGAGAGAAATGGAAATAAGGATTGAAGGGTATGAGGAGTTGGGAGGGTATATTTGGTCCGGTCGGGGATTGTCTTCTATGATACCACAACCTAAATCTGAATATGGCAGAATAGATAAATGATTCAAAGGATTTATTCAGAATGTATATATCCAATGTCAGTGAAAATGACTTTAACGCTTATATGGAAGAATGCAAAAATTATGGTTTTTCATTAAAATCTTACATCGGTGAGGAAAGTTATGAGGCTTATAATGAGAGCGGCGTTAAATTAACGCTTATTTTACAAGGTCACCTGAAAGAAATGACGATATGTACCTTCCTGAGATAGAACAGAATAGAGAAGCTGTCGGTTATGTCAGCCGTTTTCGGAGAAAAGGAAAGCCCGCTGAGCAACCTATAAAATACCTTATTCATTTACCGAAGCTTCATGGGAATTAATTTATAAAAACTACCCCATTTCAAAGTTACCTATGGAAATTGAAATTCTTAATACCGACGGAAGCAAATCGGTAAAAATTTAAATATACTCTTTTGCCTGAGAGGAAATATGGATATATCGTCCGGAATATATATTAGAAATTGAATCAACTCTTATGAAAAACCTTAATTCCGGCGAGGGGTATTTACTGTTTATTAAAAAATACTGACGATAAAGTTTATATAGCGGGGTTATCGGATTACCTTATCGTTTACAGCATAAGCGAAGATTATACTGACTGGGAAATTGCAAGTACCTCGTAACATCTAAAAATTGCGAATAATAAATTAAAATTATACCGCCACAGGCGGTATACC
>DBCY01000062.1 GCA_002293295.1 Ruminococcus sp. UBA946
TGTAATTTGATACTTTTGAAATTCGTTTTAAAAGGTGATTTCATAGTACCTCCATTCAAAACTTAATTAAACCAACTCCCACATATCATCAAGGATTTTAACGATTTTATAATCATTGCTGAAAGGTACTACCTCATACCTGAAAATACTATAATATTTATTAATATGGCGGCAATCATTCCATGCTCTAAAATCAATTCTATCTGTTTTTCTAGGAGGTTTATCATTAAATGTATACCTATCATGAATAACTTGAATATTATAACGACCATCAACTAACGCCTCACATAATTTATCGACGTGTTTGTCGTTAATTAATGAAGCCCAAAGCATTCCGCCACTTGCAAGAGTGATTAAGCCACCAACTATTTCTGTTCCGGGTATAAACAGCAGAATAATTGCTGCTGGTGTTGTGACATTCCCTATAGCTGCTATAACTTCATTTTCATTTTTATACCCTAAATTAAATGCATCTATAATCATTTTAACAGTTTGATCTTTTGTGATATTTGTTAATTGCTCATAAGTTTTATCTAAAAATTCAAATACATCATTAGAAGAATAATCTTCACCATAATTATTTCGCATTTTATCGACAATAATGGAGTAAATTGTTTCATTGGTAAAAAATATTTCATTGGTTGTGCGGTGCTGGAAAGTCGTTCTTCTAATTCCCCCATTTGGCGCATAAACCCAGTTATCCTGTTCGACCGTAAGGGTATATCTTCCCGCATTACTGCTTTGGGCGGTAACATAAATCTTATATTCTTTTCCGCCCTCAAGAGCATAAAGATAGCTATTGACATTCACCTTTAAAGCTTCAATTTCAATGATTCTTGGTGTGTTAGCAGACGTAATTTTTAATTTATGCCCTGGCGATACGTTTAGCAGATAATCGCTGTTTTCTGATGGCTTAAGATAATAAGTATTTGCAACGCTGTTATACTCCCTGTCAAAAGATAAATAATACTTGCTTTGCTGTGAGCCGTCAAGACTTTTTGTTTTTATTTCGCCGTTGCATAGCTGATTTTTATCTGAATCTGTCGGCGCTACGAAATTATCCGAGAAGTACAACGAATCATCAATTATATTATCAGATATAACGGTATCATCATATTTCAATGGATTTAAGCCACTAATGCCGATTTCATAATCATCAGAAAAGCTGTCCCCATCTCCGTCTTTGCTCATCGGGTCAGAAACAATCGGCAAAACACGCGTTTCTTGTAAAATTTCAATTTCAGGACTACCGATAAATCTGTCAAAACCGGATTGAACGCCAAATAATTGAATTCCGGAAGTTCTCATTAAATCTACAAACTTCGGCAATATTACTTTCCCGTCGTCAGTCCAATCCAACAATTGCTCCGTCTGTTGCCATAAGAAGATTTTATGTGTGCTTTCATACATGATTTCCTGATAATCTTTTAACTCATCTGTATCAGAATTAGCAAAACCCGAACCTGAAATCTCACCTTTATTAGCCATATAATAATTATAGGTAATCGGCGCGTCAAGTTCTACAAATTTATATCCCGTAGCGATTATCGTAGGATATTCATATCCTACCGGATCATCAAAGAAATCAAGAACAAACTGCGTGAAGTTAAATCGTGTATCAACGTATAGACTTTCATTGGTAGCATAGCTCTTATAATCGTTATTAAGCGGGTTTCCGGGGTATGAAATAAAGTTTAAGTTAATATTTTGCGTCTTAATATTATTGACAGCTGCTTGTGCGTTGGTGAGATATGGGGAAGTAATGCCGTCTATGACAAAACACTGTCGGTAACTGCCCGCTTGTAAGTTTGGCACAACGTTTTGCAGCATATAATTTAATGTTGTTGAGAGTCTGAATGAAAGTTGAGCAGTAGAGTTCATAGGTACGCTTGGAATACGGTTTATTACTGTTGTCAGTTCTTCATCAGATGTCCTTTTATGATTGCCATCTACGGTTTGGGCGTAAGCATAAGAGAATCCATCGGAAAAATTCATAATAGTTGCGTCTACGTGTTCTATTGGCACAACATAGTGAATCCTAACATTTTTTTGCGTTTCAAGAATCTTTTTAGAGGCTTCAATAATTTTGGGCTTCACCACATCCGCCATTTCAGGGTTGAAGTATGAAATAAATATAATATCAACTGGCGCGTTTGTGTCCAAGTTTGCACCCATCGGCGCTACAGAAGCCATTCTTCCCATTGGCAACGGAGCGGGTTGCGGTTCAGGCGCTGAATCTGGCTCAATTCCAAGGTTATCGAGGAAAAGCTCCATGTCTATAAGGCAATATGTTCCCAATTCATCCGTATTGGCATACACCCTGTTATTCTCAATGTCATGGAATGTTTCTACGGGCAGAAGCATATTTACTTCTTCAAAAAACTTGAATACATTAAGCCGCTTGATTCCCTCAAACTCAGGATTTGCCGTATACGTCCCTAAAGTGTTGGAAACAACCGAGTTTTCAAGATTAAATGAAACGGTGACCTCGTCAACTTTCAGTCCCTCAGAATAAATAAACTCAGGAACCATACCGATTATCGCGGGATTGCTCACGGTGTTTGAATATCCGCTCTCGGTGGCGTAAAGGTTGTTTTCAGCCATGCCCGCCGCTTTAATGTCAAGCGAAACGGTAAAAGGATTGTCACTATCGTTTATTCTGTCAAACGCTTCACTTTCCGCCCCGACTGTCTGTTCTACGGTATATTCATTATCGGGAACGCCATTCGTATTTGAACTGTTCGGGTCAAGCCCCAGTTCTACTTCATCGCCGTCGATAACACTGTCGCCGTCTGAATCAGAGTTGTTCGGGTCGGTATTATGAGATATTTCTACGCTGTCGCTCAGACCGTCAAAGTCTGAATCTTCGTTCAGGGGGTCAGTTTCATGAGAGTATTCTTCTCTGTTTGAAAGACCGTCGCTGTCAAAATCCTCGTTGCCATCCGAAATGCCGTTATCGTCTGAATCAGCTTTTGCGGGGTCAGTTCCGAGGGCGGTTGCTTCATATCCGTCCGGCAGACCGTCACCGTCAGTATCGGGATTATTCGGGTCGGTCTCATATACATATGTTTCGTATACGTCGGGAATCCCGTCTTCATCGGTATCCGTCGGGTCGTCCCAGTCTATTTCCTCAGTCGTGTTGACTACGGGGCAAACTTCGCTTTCAGCGGTTCTTTCGCCCGAAGTCTGCTTTACTTTCACATAAAGAAGTTCAAATTCTTCCGGTGTAAATGAATATGTAAGGGCATTTTCAACAGTTCCGGCAACATTAAAGTTTTCTTCATCATATGAAACCAGAATCTCAAAAATTCCTTCCGGCTCTGTGGTTTCCCAATTAACCGTCACCAAACCCGTTTCGGTATCATAATCCGCCGTTGCCGTCAGGATTATTTCTTCAATTGTCGTATTGACAACGGGGCAAGCTTCGCTTTCAGCGGTTATTTCGCCTAATGTCTGCTTGACTTTCACATAGAGAAGCTCAAATTCTTCCGGTGTAAATGAATATGTAAGGGCACTTTCAACCGTTCCGGCAACATTAAAGTTTTCTTCATCATATGAAACCAGAATCTCAAAAATTCCTTCCGGCTCTGTGGTTTCCCAATTAACCGTTATCATGCCCGTTTCGGCGCTATAATCCGCCGTTGCTGTCAGGGTTATTTCTATCGGGTCGGGGTCTTCGGGTTCGTCTTCTTTCTCACCGATTGCTACGACTGACATAATTTCATTGCTTATTTCGGGCGTTATTCCGTCGTTAAACAAACCCGACAAGCCTATTTCCAATGAAGCCCCCGGATTTATGGGATTGCTCCACATCTGGCTTGCTATTTTATAATGTCCGTCGGCTCTTTCAAGTATCCGTCCGTTCCAAAGGTCATTAATCGCAAAATTGGTGTCAAACGCAAATGTCCATGCTTCAAGGGGAGCGTCTGATGTGTTTGTCAGGACGATAAAGCCGTTAAAGCCTGTGTTCCATGCGTAATCTACCCTTAATTGTACATCAAAGCCCTCTGATATGTCAACCCTTTTTGCGAGGTTTTCAAACTTTTCCGGCAGGGCGGGGGTATCGGTTTTAAGGGTATATCCAAAATTAGCGCTTGCGTTCGGGGCGATTTCATAATTATGTCCTGCGTTCTTGATGACGTACTCTGTGCCGTCGCCGCTCAGAATAGTACCGTTATAAACGCCTAATATTTCACCGCCTGCGTCATAGCCGAGCGCCCAGTTGAGAATCGGCTCCGTTCCTGTGTTTGTAATCCTTACATCGATATTCTGAAATCCCGTCCATTCATTCTGAACATTGTACTCAACTTTATAGCCGTCATAATTATATGTGGTTATCCCTGTCTGAGCCATTGCGGGGACGGCGGCAAACACCGTCATTGTCATTACAGCTGCTAAGAAACTGGATACTGCGCGATTGATTTTTCTTGAAAATTTTTTTAACATTTTTACATCCTCCATTTCAACATTCAATTTATATGCTTAATTTATTTTGCCCTGTACTAAAGTAATTCTGTTACCTATCAATATCTCTGTCGGAAAGAAATGATAATCAGGTTTTTTTCTAAGCAGGGTCAGAGGCTGATGATTTTTCATCAACCTCCGACTCCTTTCGTCATTCGGAATAAGCCGGGGATGAAAGTCGTGATACACCCGTTTCAAAATCATAAAGCTCCCAGAAATCAAAACCTGTCAGACTATATGCATTAGGTGAAATAATAAGTTTTAACAAGAAAACCGTATTAAAAACTACAATTATAACCTAATTAGCTGTATTAAACACCTTGTGGTATAAAACTTTGTAGAACACATAAATTTTCATTGATTTCATCTTTTTTATTGCCGTAATAATCACTATCTTTATAAAACAACTCAAAAGCATCTTCATTTTCATAATATACAATTGCATGTTTCTCGCCATAAAATATTTCAAAACCATATATAACAATTAATTCCTCAGGAATAATAGCGCAAGTTACATTTGAATTTTCCTCATGAATACCACCACCTGACAAAGCTTGGTATACATCAAGGTTTGGCCCTTCATAAGGAACACAAAGAACTTCATTTATATAACTCAAAATACTTGGGCGTTGTCGAAGTTCTTCATTGGTATAACCTTTTAATGCATTTAAACCATACTTCGATATTTCTATTATTGCGTCTTGATTAACCTTAGTATAATTTAATGTTTCTTCGTATATCTCAATTTTTAATGATTCTCTTAATCTGCTGGCTTTTTCTTGTTTTTTTTCATTTGTATTTGTTATTATAATAGGTGTAATATAAATTATAATTAAAAATAAAACTAAACCTAAAAGAGTAAATACATTTAGTTTATTCATAAAACAACTCCCTGTTATCTCAATCTATCTGAGGTTTTATAATAACCTTAGATTGATTATTCTAAAAAACTATTGGAATCCACTGATTAAATGCGTTTCTATCTCCGATTGTAATCCATTCTTCTAAATCCCTATCCCAGTAATAATACTGTTCAAAAACCCACTGGTTTTTCTTTTTATCAATACAAATATAGTGTGCGTAACCAATTTGTTTTGATTTTATCGCTTTTGACAAGTGATTGCCACCAGAATGAACGAAATATTGCCACGCATTTTCAGAAAATGCTTGTAAAATCATTTCAATATCATTCGGTAGTGCTTCACCATTAGCTTTCATAATTTCACCATGCCCTTTATAACTGGGTTGGGCATTAGGATTTACATCCCACCAAATCTCATTATCTGTTATATTCAATGTTGGTGTTGTGGCGGGATATGGCTCATAACCATCATTGTATTTTGCTCTTGCATATGCATCCTTCAATCCTAATGCATGACCGAATTCATGAGCAACTACACCTTTTAATTCTTCAATGTCATAAATATGGTCAATATAGTCTTGACAAATGGAAATAAAGTCACCCTTATCCTTATGGTTAGGATTCCTGCAATCGCTGGAGTACATATAAATTATTTGACGATTAGATGTAGTCCATCCGGGAATGAATGATAACAAATTAGAAAAAGTAGCATTAGCATTGCCGCACACACCAGATTTAAAGTTTATCTCCAAACACTTCTCTGTTTCTTCTGTCAAAGCATTAATATCAACAACAACCTCAATATCCTTTAAGGTTTCAAAAAAGTCCACTTTACTTCCGTCAAATTTACATTCCCATCGTTCTTTAATCCCTTCAATAAATATATCCTTATAAGTCACTACCGAAAGAGTGTTTGAAGGTATTCCGGGAACAACCTGACTCGGGTCATAGATAGCTAATGGAATGTAATCGTTTGAATCCCCTGAAAAGTAAATATTCGCATGAATTGTTATTACGTTTTCCTGTATATCCAGCCATATTGGATTATTATCATTATTCTTTTTAAAGTTAACAGCCAGCTCAGGGAAGAACATTTCCACCGAATCATAATGCAAAGGGCTAACACTCTTGTATCTTTCATCAATGCCGTCCCATTTTTTTTCTTCAGAATCCTTAATTCCATCCCCATCCCCGTCGTCGCTTGTCGGGTCAGAAATAATCGGAAGTACTTGCAAATTCTTTAATTTTTCAAATACCGCATGTGCCTCGTATCTGTCAAGCGGGTCAGGATTGCCGCTCTGAACATAAAACTGAGCTATCCTTGGAAGTTCAAGAATTTCACCGTAAGTATATAAAACAACATTCCCGTCATCATCCCAGTTTACATACGGCACACCCTCTACATCATATAAAATTTCCTGCCAGTCCCTTAAACCGTCACTATCAGTATCGGCGTATTCATCCTCATATTCATAAGGTTCGCCGCTGGGGTCACGCAGATATTCCTCATAATAATCGTAAGTTATCGGCGCGTCAAGCTCAACAATATTATACCCCGTCGCTGTAATTACAGGATATTTGTTTTCCTCGCCGAAAATATGATTGACGGTAAAATCCTTAAACGTAATATCAGCCGAGGATAATCCCATATCATGAACACTGAAATCAGTCGCAAGTGAGGAATAATTGCCGATATTGGGGTTCCCCGGATTATGAATAAAACTGAAATCCATACCAAAATCGTCTCTTAAATAGGCAACGCCGAAGTGGTCGGGGGTACAGGCCGG
>DBCY01000019.1 GCA_002293295.1 Ruminococcus sp. UBA946
GAAATACTTAATAAGAAATCAGATGGAGATAATTTTTAAGAAGGCGACAAGATACTGCATTTCTGTTCATTATATATGAACAGAAATGTAACGGTTTCCTCAAAGCAGGGATTCATGAACAAGGCTTTCCCTATAAAATTATTTTGCCAGCTTATAAAGAATGAACTGGTTTAAACTGATTCCCTCTTGTTTTGCGGCTCTTGTTAAATCCCTGTGCAATGTTTTAGGTACTCTAATAGATATTTTCCCGCTGTAATCCTGTGTTGCTCTCAATGCATCCATTTCTTCAAGGGATACCCTGCTTTTATCGGTTTCTTTTTCAATAGTCTCCAGCATTTGTAAATCCCATTCATCAGGTTCTTCTTCAGGAATCGAAGCCAGCTTTTTCTCAAACTCATCAACAGTTAATTTTTTCATCTTCTAACGCTCCTTCTTATTTCTTGTATGCGCCGCCCCGCACATCAATTTTATTAATCGTAATTATTTTTGTCGCCTTGTCATATGTAAATATTACTCTGAAAGGCGGGATTTTCAGCCTGTATTCATCGCTCCGGCCTTGAAGTTTTTTTATGTCACCCTGTAAATTTTCTAAGCCGTCTAAAGCTTTTTTAATTTTAGCATAATCATTTTGAGTGCATTTACTCAAATATTTTTTTGGTTGTTTCATTAAATCTATATGCATTTTATTTTCACTTCCTTGTATGTATATATAATACCATATACGCAGTCAAATGTCAAGCGATTTTCAAAAATAAACTGAGAGGACAGATAAGAATGAAAATTAACGAGCAATTCCTGACCAAAAACGAATACAGCCGTCCGGGAATCAAAATTAACAAGTGGACTAAGGTTGCAATCCATTATGTTGCAAATCCCGGCAGCTCGGCTCAGGCGAACCGAAATTATTTTGAAAACCTGAAGGACACGCACACTACAAAGGTATCAAGCCATTTTGTTGTCGGTCTTAACGGCGAGGTCATACAGTGCATTCCGCTGGACGAAATCAGCTACTGCACCAATCAGGCGAATTCATATGCAATAAGTATTGAAACCTGCCACCCGGACAGCTCTGGAAAATTCAATCCCGCAACGGAACAGTCCCTTGCGGAGCTTGTTGCATTTTTGCTTAAAAAATTCGGCTTGACTGTGAACGATATTATCCGGCATTATGATGTCACGGGGAAAATATGCCCTAAATGGTATGTTGAGGACAGTGCGGCATACTCGCGGTTCAAGTCGTCGGTGGCTTCCCTGATGGCAGGCAAGACACAATCCGCGCCGGAAGATGACACCGTTTCACCGGTTAAACTGTTTTATGTACAGGTCGGGGCTTTCTCAATCCGTGCCAATGCGGAGGCATTTCTCGGAATGGTAAAGCAGAAATACCGCGACGCTTTCGTTAAGAATTACGGCGGGATGTATTATGTACAGGTGGGGGCGTTTTCCTCACAGGTCAATGCTGTTACTTTTCTTGCCGATGTTAAAAAGGATTACAGGGATAGTTTTATTAAGGTGTTTTAAACATATTTCCCCTGGGAAACGCTGGTTTTCACGTTTCTCAGGGGAGGTTTTTTCTTAAGTTCACGAAAAATAATTTAATGCTTTTAAATAAATGCTTACCATTAATTATTTTACGGATAAAAGTCTTTTTGCTATTTCCTTTGCTTGTTTTTGTACGGGATTATCCTCGGAACTGATTATTTGTTCTTTAATTTTGTCCGCGTCATCGGACATATCAATTATGTATGACCTTGAGGGGGTTTCGCTTACCTCTATAACGGACAGAAGCCATCCGTTTTCCCACAATATGGAGCTGATTGTATTTTTAAAATGTTCGGTAATATTTTCAAGGGTGGGGTTTATTGTAGTAAAAGGTTCAATTTTATTAATATCTGCGTCCTGGAATACAGAAAAATAATTGTCAACCTTTTTTTCAATCATGTCGAATTGAACAAAATCATCCCTGATTTTAATAGTATCAAGAATAATCTCCCAGGTATGCGGATGATTATCACCCAATACTCCGCCTAAATATATGGCATGATTTGCATTAATATAGAATTTGAATTTATAAGCGCTGAATTTCATATTTGCCATCCTTTCCGGATATTTTTTCCGCACAATTCTTAATCTTTATAGACTAAATTTTACTATCCCTTTACTTAACAGAAATACAGTTAAGCCTGAAGTTCCTTGAGCGCGTCAATAACAGCTCTTTTTATATTTGCGGCTTTAATATGCCTGACCGATGTTATAACTTCCACTGACGGTATAGCCGCTGTAAGTTGCCTTAGAATATTGTTTTTTATAAATTCGGCATCATTATACATTGTCATTATCATAAAAATATCATTTGAAAACCTAGCAGCTATATCAGATTCGTCACAGCTGACCGAGATTATTCCGGCGGTTGTTTTCGCAATTAATTTTGCGGTTTCGGGACTTTGCGCATAACACATTTCATCATAGCCGCATAATCTGATCAATAGTAGTGAAATCCTGTTACTGCCTTTGCTTTCATATATCTGACCTATCACTGCGTCAAGGAAATCACGGTTAAAAACACCCGTTATATCGGTAGTTTTACTCAAAAGCATTGTCGCTTCGGGATTGATACTGTCGTAAAGCTGCTGTATTTTCCGATTTTTCTCGGTAATATCATTTTTATATTTTTCTCTTAAATAATCATGTTTGTTATAATATATTAATGAGATTACAGATGCTCCCATTGTCATAATAATAATTGTCCCCAATAAAATTCTGTTCCTAATACTGTATTGTTCGAAGTTAACCGAAGAAAAAACAAACGCTTTTGTGATTGATTTTCCTATACAATACACTGAATTTTCCACCGTAATAAAACGTACGCTTATTATTTCGTCACCGATGCTTTTATCCTTTGAAACAATAGCTGTAAAGGGTGTCTTACTGTCAATACGGGTAAAAAATTCATTAATTCCTGAGCCGCCCTTGCGGATAAAATAATCGGGAAGATTTTTGTAATTAATCCCAAGTAATCGTTCGGTTTCATTTACGTCTCTTTCAAGGAGGACGCGGGTATCCGAATATACGAACCAGTATTCATTGCCTTCAGCGTTTAAAGCCAGTTCGTTGCATAATGTGTTCAACTGACCCCTTGTGCTTATACCGCCGGCAGCAAGCTTAATGCTTTCCATCTGGCTGTCTGAAATAAGCTTTATTATATTGTCGGCAAAACGGTTCTGTAAAATAACCGACAAAAAACCTGCGGCAGCAATAATTATCAAAATACATATTCCGCATATTATACTGAATGTCCTTTTTTTACTTTTATTCATGCTGTTTCTTATCCATTTCTAAAGGGAGATTATTGCAGGATATTTCATGTACTGTTTAAGTTATTCACTGTAATTTACAAAATTATGTATTCTCGTAATAATTTTTTTCAAAGGGAAAAAATCCTTCTTGACAATATCCCCGAAGAGCTTTCGCTCATCTTTAAAGGCAAGGGTTTTCCATGAGCTTTTACGTTTAATGCTGTTGACAATTCCCGCAAACCTTATCCAGAATATATACATATTATAAAGTGGCATTAATAGCAGCAGATAGAATTTTTTTGCATAATACTTTCTGAGATTTTTCATATTCTTTAAATACGAAATAATATTCAGGTAAAAAAGGAATGCTGAAAATGTATATAATGCGTAAAGCACCAGTACGGAACCGGCTATCAGAGAAAAAGGATAATTCATCATCGCAAGGCATATTAGGGCAAAATACCATATCATACGAGGGAAGGCAAAGGTATGGTCAAAACTGAGGATGCGAATCAGGAAATTTGAGAAAAAACCAGCCGTCTTGAGTTCATTCTTCAAGAACATATTGGAAACTTCAAGTTCTCCTATCTGCCATCTCTGCCTTTGGGTGTAAAGCTTGTCAAGCCCTTCAATGGGGTCCACATAGAAAAGCGCATCCTCGCATAAATGAACGTTTTTCTTCATAATCTTACGGATTTGAAAGGTGACATGGGTGTCCTCACAGACTGTGTCTGTGTTATACATTCTTGTTTTAAGGATAACGGATTTTCTGAATGCGGAGAATGCTCCTGAGAGCGTATATATGCTGTCCAGCTCCGATTCGAAATTCCGTCCGGCAAGGAAAGCCTGGCAGTATTCAAGAAATTCGCAGCGCCTGAATATACGCATGAAAAAGTTATCGGTTTCTTCTATTAAATCAGGGTCGGTAAGAACGACTCCCGTCAGCGAATGTATATTGGGGTTGGCTTCAAATTTTTCAACGATATGGCGTATTGCTGTCGGTTCAAGCTTTCCGTCGCTGTCAATATGGATAATATATTTGCCCTCGCTGTTAAAAAGGGCAAGGTTTAAAGCTTTTGATTTTCCCTGCATAGCGTTCATCCACTGCATCTGAAGTCCGCTGAATTTCTGCTGGCATAAACAGAAGATTTCAAAGCTGTTATCCTTACTGCAGTTGTTTACAAGCATAATCCTCATGCTGTCTTTCGGATAATCCGAATTATTAACCGACTCCAGACAACCCTCAAGAGTTTCCGATGAGTTATAAATGGGTATTATAATAGTGATTTCCGGGAATTTAACAGGAGCAGCGGCTTTTTTCATTGTAATGCGTTTTTTTAGCAGTATGAAGAAGTTGCCGACTGCGGGAATTATTTCAATAGCAAGAGGGATTATTACCCAAGCCATCCAGAAAATCATATGTTCAATAATACTATTAAGAAATGCACCCATTATAATTTTAATCCTTTCCTGACATCTGCCCTGACATCAAGTATCATAATTTATTTTCCGGCTATGCAGAACCCTGGTTTTCCTGTTAATTTCCAGCGAAACAACCGGTATGCTGACAATTTATGATTATGCGGTAAATTAAATACTCAATTGCATCCTGAAGCGTTTATTTAATGTCTGCCGGACAATTGAAAAACGCCGTCGCCGTGCGACGGAAAAGCATTTTTCAATTGTTCTTGTGCAAGGATTTTAAGTAAAAATACTTAAAATCCTTGCACCTATAAAACAGTTTTCCCGGAAAACTGTTTTATAGGCAGACATTATCAAGGAGTATTGCGAAAAAGCAGCGCTTTTTCGCACCCAGAAACAGACTTGTCTGTTTCTGGGAACAATTACACAAAATGTGTAATTGTTCAGTACGCATTATTTATCTTCAAAACTGAATTTGCCAACCCTTTGCCGGATTATCTGGGATTTAGTGAAGACATTGAAATAAAGCATAACGGATAATCCGTAAAATACAATACGCCCGAATATTGCATGAGCAAAATAGTATATGCTGTCGCCGAAAATATATACCAATACGCATATGATAAGCAGTCTTAAAATGTTTGAAAGAAAAATCCATACTATTCCGGCCATACCCACAAGAACCTTTTCCAGAATATTGTAAACCGGGAAAAAGCAAATCAGCGCCAGATAAGCGAATATCTCAATGACCCCTGAACACTCATAATCTATATACATAGAAATTGCGCTTTCACCCGTTTCGATAAAAATCAATGAATACTGATGATATGCGGTGAAAAGCCGGGTAACCTCACCCAAAACCCCTGCGGAAGCGGCGACAAGCCTGGACAGAGGCACTGTTACTAGCGGCTGGAATACAGCCATCATCAAAATAAATATGCCTACGCTTCCGACGAGGAATTTAAAGAAGGTCAGCTTCGCACGGTGAAATACTGTGAGAAGGTATATCCAGATTATCATACATATAATGATTACGATATACATTTACTTCTTTTTACCTTTCTTTTTTATAGCGGCAACCGATGCGCCTGCGAATAAAAGCCCCGTAACCGATGCGATTACCGGCATTGTAGGGGTGCCTGTTATGACAAGCGGGTCACCTCCCAGGTTAGGCGTATAAAAAGTAATTTCATTTATCATATCAGGGTTATCCGAGAAAAAACTAAGCGGGATTCTTATTTCAGCTTCATCTGAAAGTCCCGATTCTGCTTGTTTTAACACAAAACCCCCTGAACTTTCAATTATGCCATAACCGTTTTCATTCCTTACAACAAGAGGAGTTATGCCTTCCGTATAATTATATCCGTCTGGAGGTGTGACAACCACATTCATTGTGACACCGTCTACAGTAAATATATAATTATTTCCGTTAAAAGCCTGATAAGTGTCATCCGACATTTTTATATGCAGATACACATATTGGTCATCTCTTATTAATGAAGCACGGTGAGGCGTATTATATTCCTCCTGCCTGTCCCAGTCTATTTGGGTATGCGGTTTATCCTCCCAGTCGTCAAAATTCCCGTCCGGAACGATCGGTACACCGTTTCCGGCTTCTTCTTCATCGTCTGTCAGGTCAAGGATTTCATCCTCTTCGGTTTCTTCAGTTTCTTCAGTTTCCCCAGTTTCGGTAGTTTCTCCAGTTTCTGCTGTTGTTTCCTCGTTTTCCTCGGGAACAGAAGTCTCCGCTGTTGATTCCGTTTCCTGCGCCGGTTCAGTGATACTGCCTGTATCCGTAATAACCGGAGCGGTCGTTCCGGGGACTTCGGTAACTTCACCTGAAGAACTGTCAGGTTCGGAAACGGTTGTCACAGCAGCTTCCGTTTCGCCTGCTGTATCTTCGGCTGCGACAGGTATACCCGTTAATAAAAGTGATATGCAAATTGTTAATACCGCTGTGGTTTTCCTGTTGATTTTCATATGAATACTCCTTTCATCTGATTGCTTATTCGTTCATGAACCCCTTTTTATATAATCATTTATAGGAAACGTTTCTGCTTTTCCTTGAAACACGTGTTTTCTTCGGTTTAAGCATGAAAAAAACTATAAAAACTTCGGTAATTATTCCTGCCGCAGTAATAATTATTCCTCTTGTGAAGTACGGGTAGGTTATATCAATAACGGTAGCGCCTTTATCCACAACCAAAAGATTGCGTACATTCCTGATTTCAGAATCGCTGGTAAAATTATCCTGATAAGCAAGAGTTGTGTTTACATTATCCTCTGGTGAAACTATAGTTATTTTGTTACCATTATATGTTATATCCAAAGGAACAGTGCTGCGTTCAGGAAGAGAATACTCGTCAAGGTATATAATGTCGTTAAGAAGCCCATAAACCATGCTGTCGCCGGACGAAAGCGAATGATACAACAGGTTGAATCCTATGTAGGTTATATTGTCATACTCACTGTCCCTGCCAAGGAAATCAAGTTTCTGATTTTCAAACCAGGAATACCCTATCGTGGTTCCCAGCTGATTGAGATAAACGGTATTCCACAATTCATGCTCGGATACAAACGGCTCGCTTGTAACGACTTCCTCATTCATAATAAGTTCCGGATACTTCTCTGTAAAAGCTATAGGCTGCGCCGATATGTCAAGGAATGTCATACGCGTTGTCAGCGGGTCCGAGGGGATGTTGCTCATATCGATGAAAATCTCAACGCCGCTTTCCGCAAGCCTGCGCACAAGCTCTTCCGCATATGATTTATTACGGTAAAAGAATCCGGAAAGATATAATTTTTTATATGACGATAAATCCTCGAATTTATATTCGTCTATGTATTCATAATCCCCCGTCCCGAAGTAAGGGAAAAGCTGAGGGACAATTGCGGATGTCGTTCCTATTGCAAGTCCGCTGTAGGTCGTCCTGACTCCGAACATCCCTTCTGCGTCAAGCGAAAAAAGTATTGCACTGTCACTTTCGCTTACGGGTCTGTAATCCAGCTTTCCGGCTGAATCATACAGCTTCCCGTAATAATCCGGTTTAATGAGGTTTTTATATATTATTACCGTATCTGCGCCTAATTCTTTGTTTCTGTCAAAGAGAAAATCGAAATTCTGATTCTCAATAGCCTCGTTTATTTCCACGATATTTTCAGCGGTGGCGGCGCCCTGCCATGCCCAGCCGAAAACATACGGGGTTTTATTTTCAAGCGTACCGAACGCATAAGAGGGCATAGGTCCCATTAAACTTAAATCCATGAGAGAAACCCGTTGTTTGGTTATTTCCTTTGCCTGGGTATACAGGTTATTTTCCATTTCCTGAGGTATTGCATTCAATCTCCCGGGGAATCCCATATGCTTGTCAAATTCTTTAAGGTTTGCCGACGGTATGCAGTCAATAGTTATTAGCAGGCAGAGAAAAACCATAAACGGTTTTTTAAGTTTTTTCCACTCAAATAACCCTATTATGAATATCGCATATCCTATAGGAGCGAACCGGCGAACCCAGAACAATTCGCTGAACGGTATTTTCTGTATGAGCGGTGTAAGCGCGGTTGTAGTACCGGCTATGACAATAAGGAGAGAAACAAAACCCGGTGAACTTTTTTTATTGGAAAATAACAATCCGATTATAGCCGTTATGGCAATACTTAAACCAAAATACAGCTCCGTAATTCCATTTTCAAGTCTTAACAACGGG
Source organism: Ruminococcus sp. UBA946 (assembly GCA_002293295.1). Classification (GTDB taxonomy): domain Bacteria; phylum Bacillota; class Clostridia; order Oscillospirales; family Ruminococcaceae; genus UBA946. Next base: position 8,426 of record DBCY01000019.1, read on the forward strand.
TTTAATGAAATTGAAAGCTTTGTGGCAAGTGATGCCATTAAATCCGAAGTGCCTCCGGAATCCATTGCGGTAATCCCGCCGACAAGCCCCGGATAAACCCAGATTCCGCATACGGCAAATGAAAACAGCATAGCAAGTATTGTAAATGACGACTGTCTGTACTCTTTGTTTTTTACCGAATAAATTAACAGGAACACAAAGGTACCGACGCCGACCATTGCTGAAATCATAAGGTGTCCGAATACGGCAAAGACCATTATGACAATAAGCGGTATAATCATTTTATCTCGTTTATAATAGACAACCTGCCATATAAAGTAGAAAATAAGAGGCAGCAGCATTGTTATGAACATTCGCGGAAGGTTTCCCTCACCGAAAAAAACACGCATATTATCAGGTAATAAAAACCAAAGAAACGCCATTAAGGCACCAAGGACAGGACGGTTAAGCTTCTTTCCGAAAAGAAGCCATCCGAATCCCCCAATTGAAAAGCTTGCCCAGACAAAACCCAGATAAGCTTTCATAACGTCTCCGCCGCTTAAAAATTGCAGAACTGACATAAAATAATATGGCATGGGAGGCCAGTAACGATAAGGCTGGAGACCGTTATACCAGTACTGGGTATAAAGCGGATAAAGGTTTCCTTCCTTTATTTCTTGATACATAAGGTCAGATTTGAAAAGGTGTCCGTGAATATCAAACCCCAGCGGATAATACCCTGAATTCTTAACAAGAAGCATGGCAATAAATCCGCCTAGTATAACAAATATGACCATTACTGGGAAAACATACGGGTTTACAACGTAATTTTTTAATATACTACTTTCCAGTTTAACAGCTGAGCTGTTGATGCCTTTCCGTTCCATATCAGGTTTTTTATGTAAAAAATCAGGTTTGTTAGGTATATAACCGGTTTCCTCCGGCACAGCTTTTTCATTAACATCATTTACTGCGGCTGGCATTATCATTTCCTGCCTTGCTTTTTCAAGCATTGCCTTTTTTCTTTCTGTCAGTTCAAAATCGCAGACGCTGTATATACGGTTTGGGGTTTCGCTGATATTAAGCTGAAATAAACAGAAGCCATATGCCGCGATTTTAGTATATATATCGTCAAAAAATATATTCCCGATATTTTCAACAGTCGGATTTATCGAATCAAAAGGAGGTATATCATTAAAGCATTTACCCGAATACCGGTTAATCTGTTCATTAATAAGTGTTTCCACTTCATAAAATGCCTGAAAATCATGTTCAGGTTTTATGAATAAAGCTATTTCAAAAGTATGACTGTGAGAATGTTCCGCATTATCATTGGTTTTATGGGAGGCATTAATTCGGAATGAAAATTTATATCCTTTAAATCTCATGATATGCAAACACCCTTCGCCTAAAATTATACAGTTATTAATGTAATAATAGAACCTTTAATCATCACAATATTTTATATATAATTATTATAACATATCTCCAATGATTTTTCAAACTTATTTTAATATAAATATACACAAATTTTTGTACCAAATCATATATATAATCATGCTATAAAGCACATAATGAAGAATTTTCGCAGGATACAACATCTCTTTTAAGTAATCTGAAAATATATTTAAATTCAATATCTGTATTAGAAACATTACCCACATCATTACCCACATATCATGAAAACATCCACGTTAATCATAACTGTTTACAGTAATAAATAAGTGTAAAGTAAAAAACAAAAACACCGCCAGTCCTTATAAACATAGG
>DBCY01000050.1 GCA_002293295.1 Ruminococcus sp. UBA946
ATGTACTGCTGTTTGTAACCGGTTTTCTCCGATATTTCTGACCGCTTCTTCCCTTTGGCATGAAGCACCAGCACTTCCAGCCATTTATCTACTGTTTTATCTTTGTTTGTCTTGCGTGCTTTTTCTATTTCTTTTACTTCTTCTTCACTTATATAGTGTCTTTTCGGCATCGTCATCACCTTCCTATTTGATGACTCTATTTTACCATATTTTTTCGCTTTTTTCAAGGCTTTTTATCGGGATTTAGTATCAGTTTTCCGTTTATGTTCTTATTCTGTGCGTTGATAACAGCTTCCTTATTTGTATGTACATTCCCGTTTACTGAGAAATTAGCAGTATTGATTTCTATTCCGTTCCGACCGAACATGGTGTAAGGATATTTCCCCGTATCCTCTGCCGAAACCGCCATATGCGGAATTAATGTTGTTACTGCCATTACCACGGATATAATTAACGATATAATTCTTTTATAGTGTATGCGGCGTCCTAGCTTTTTGACTTCAGTCATGATTGTTTCCTCCGTTTTTATCAGTGTGTTTTTATATCAGTGCCATATGACACCAATATTTCATATTATAGTACATATTGCGACAGGATAAGTATATAAATTGTAAACATATACCCAATATTATTAACATAAATGACATATTATAATAACATGCTCATTTATTATATATTACTTAACAATCAGGTTACAAAGTATATAAATTATCGTACCCTAACCTCTCTGATAAAATGAAATTATTACATATACCGGAAAGGTCAGGGTTTAACAAATTCTTTTATATAGTATTAAATGTATACATCATCTGTTTCAAATACTACCTGTTCCGGCATAGACCTGTTGATTCTGTTCCTGCGCTCCTTTATTGAACAGTTCCTTGAATTTAGCCGAAACGCCGCACAGCTTGCCGTGAAGGTCAAAGGTAATAACCGTTGAAGGTGCGACTTTCATATATGCCGCCATTGTCCTTGACAGGATAAAGCTGTCGATAAAAGCTGATTTTACCGCAAGGGCAATAAAAAACGAAATAAGGAACGCCCAAATCCCCGGTACTGAAATCAGACGGAAGATGAAACCTAACAGTATGAATAATGCGAGGGTAATACCGATTAATCCGAATACAACCATCAGCATTGTTTTCGCGGCGCTTCCCAGCAGGGTCTTCCAGTTCTGCGAATAAATCACTATACCGTCGGCAGCGCTTTTGAAAGCGCCTTGTTCCTTTTTGTAGAAGGTATAACCAAGGCAGCATTCGTCAATATATCCGAGTGACAAACCGATAAAAAACTGTGCGAGCCCTGTGACAGCCCCGATGCCGGGGATAGCGCTGAGAAGGTTCCCGACCCTGCCGATTCCTCTTTGTATCTGCTTGACCGCGCCGGAAATCAGCTTGTCAACGGCGAAATATATATTGGCAGTGGCAAAACGCTCCGTTACTTTCTGCTTGCCGTAGGCAATCTGATTCTGCGGCACGCGTCCCGTTGTCACCGCCTCCACCATAACGGCGATATGTCCGGCTTTCAGCATATAACCTATGTAATGAGTCAGGAAAAACCGGACTACCCCTGCTCCGCACAGCCAGATAACGAACATTATGACTCCGGCGTTGTCATTGCCGATAAGTGCGCCGATTCCCATAAGGACCGCCAACAGGATTCCGGAAATCAAAACAGTTGCCAGACCCAGAAGAAGCTTTGCCCATACGAAGGGCAGGGTTTTGAAGAAGATATCCTTTGCTTTCATTTAATTACCGCCTTTTTATTAATATTTTTATCCGAAGGTATACGGACCGGATGAATTATTCTGAAAACTGTAACCTGCTGAGTGGTTCGCCGGCAGTCCCTCCGCTTTCGCCGTTATTATCTTCCGGCGCGGAACAGGAAGCAAGGCTGAACATCAGTGCCGCTGTTATCAGGATTGCAAATAGTTTTTTCATAATAAATTACCTCTTTCTTTTCAGTTAATACTGTTTTTATTCAGCAATTCCCAAGTTATTCAAAATCTATATCGCAATCCGGCAGAGTGGCTTTCAGATAGTCAACATCCTTTTGGGTAATCAGGGGATTGCTGGTGCCGTCGCCGTGTTTTCGAATAATAAGCCTTTCCAGTTTAGTAAGTTCCGCTAGCGCTCCGATATCACTGATTTCATTATCGGAAAGGTCAAGCTCTTCCAAAGCGGTCAACTCCAACAACACACTTATATCATTAATGTTGTTTCTTGAAAGGAAAAGAATCTTTAAATTAATTAATTCTTTTAAAAAATCTAAGCTGTCAATTTTATTATTATCGAGGAAAAGAATTTCAAGATTGGTCAGTCCTGATACTATATTAATATTTTTAATATTATTACTACTTAGGGCAAGAGATTTTAAGTTGGTTAATTTTGACAAGACACTTATATCGCTGATATTATTTGAAATAAGTGCAAGATTTTCTAAATTGGTTAATTCCGCTAAAACGCTTATGTCGGTGATTCTGTTATCACAAAGGTCAAGTCTTGTCAAATTGGTCATTTTAGATAATGAGCTGATATCAATGATTTCATTTTTATCAAGATCAAGTGTTATTAAATTGGTCAATTCAGATAATGCATTGATTTCGCTGATTTCACTTCCATTAAGATCAAGCGTTACTAAACCGATCAATTCAGATAATGCGCTGATATCGTTGATTTTATTGGCGTGAAGTTGAAGATCTTTCAAATTTGTCAGTTCCTCCAGAACGCTGATATCGACTATGTTATTAAAATTAAGATTGAGATATTCCAGTTCTGTTAACTCGGACAAGGGGCTTATGTCGCTGATATTGTTGCCATCAAGATTAAGTGATTTAAGACCGGTCAGCCCCACTAATGCGCTGATATCGCTGATTTCATTTCCTTGGAGCTTAAGTATTTCCAAGTGTTGATAATCACTTAAAAAGCTAATATCCGTAAGCCCTTGGTAAGATAAGTCCAATTCGGTTTCAGAGNNTTCGCCCCCCTTGGATTTTCATCCGGCGTTTCGTAAACGTTCGCAGCTTCAGTCGTTTCAATACTTTCGGTAACCGCTTCCTCGCTTATTGTCACATCAGCAGGCAGAGAATCATCAGAATTGACGGTCAAGATAACCCCTGTTGTTATCCCGCCCGCTATAACAATTCCCGCCGCCGTCATTGCTATTTTTGCCTTTATTCCCGTTACTGCCGCTCCTTTTGCCGCCGCTGCCGCTGAGGATACGGAAGAAGCGGCGGCGCTTGCCGTCCCGGCTGTCGCAGCCGTTATTTCACCCCATAAGCCCTGTAAAAGTCCCTGCGGCATTTCAAAATCCTGCAAGGGCATTTTCAGGATGGGGGTAAGCATAAGCGGAACGGCATAAAGCTTTATGCCTTCCTCCTTGTTAAGCCGTTCAAGCTCCCTGCGGATTTTTTCCCTTGCCAGATAAAGCCTCTGTTTTACCGCGTTTTCGTTTGTAATGAGGATTTCAGCTATCTGAGCTATTGTCAGCTGTTCGTAGTAATAATAGTAAACGCACATTCTCTGAGGGTCAGGCAAAGAATCTATGACTTCAACAATCATTCTCGCGGTTTCGGCATTGTCAAGGGCATTTTCAGGGATTAACAGCGGGTCGGCTTCCTCAGAAAAATCAGCTTCGCTGATATCCTCCGTATCCTCCTGAACAAGCTTGCCGCGTTTTCTGAAAATATCTGTGCATTTATTAGCGGTTATGCGGTTAAGCCATGAACCGAACATTGACGGGTCTTTCAAACCGCCTATTTTTTCAAATACGGTAATAAAAACTTCCTGGGTTATATCTTCCGCGTCCTCTGCATTTTTTGTCATCTTCAAAGCAAGGTAATATACCTTCTTTGCATTTTTGAGATAAAGTTTCTCAAGTGCGTCTTTATTGCCGTTCTGTGCCGCCGTCACCAATTTGGCGAGTTCGTTTTTATCCATTATACTCCTCCTAAAATTATCCTTCATTAATACAGACGTAAAAATTTATGCTTCGGTTATATTTTTTCTGAAAAAATTTTTTAAAAGCATTATGCTTTTTTATGAACATACTGTTTTAACGGTATTCGGGCAGAAAAATAATCCGTTATTAATTATACCTTAGTATGTAAATGAATTAATAACGGATTATAATAAAATGTGGTTGTTCCCGAAAATTAATATCCAGCGCTTCTTCATCGCCGTTATGTAATGTTACTAAATATTCTACCATTAAATACCTCCCTATATGTTGTCATCTTTTTGAATATTATAGCATTTTTAATTATATATGTCAATGTTGTTTAGTAGATGGATACTTTATATAATTGGTTATTAACCCGTAAATTAAGTTTGTAACATAAATTAATAATACATTGTATAATTACTTGATTACATATAAAAGAGCCTTTCATGGCTCTTTTTTTATACCCTAATATTAATAAAGGAGGACTTATACCTGCAAAGACAAAACTCGACCAGTACACGGAACTGTTAAGCCGGAGCGTGAGCGGATTAAATGAATATGAAAAGTGGATACCGTTTTTAAATACCGCTTCAAAGCTCTACAAGTACAAATTCCGCGACCAGATTATGATTCACGCACAAAGACCGAACGCCACAGCCTGCGCTGATTATAACCTGTGGAAACGCCCCGAACTTGCCGACAGATATGTAAAGCC
>DBCY01000045.1 GCA_002293295.1 Ruminococcus sp. UBA946
TTGTTCAATTTTCAAGGTTCTGTTTTGTTTTCGCTTAATTTTATGTTTTCTCAGAAATTCTGTCTGTTCCGAGACGCTTGTCTTTTATGCCATTCTTCCTGTCATTGCTGTCATCTTATTTCTTTTTTCCTGTTTCTTTGCTGTTTCTTCCCTTTTCTTCTTCTGTCGACAGCCTTATTAGTATAGTACATTTCTTTTCTTTTGTCAAGTTCTTTATTCTCTTTTTATCTTTTGTTACAATTCTTCCCCTCTATCCCCCCCCCGTTTTAGTCGTTTTGTATAGACAGGGATATGTATTTGCCGTTAGCATTGCTCCCGGTTTATACTATTGATATGTTTTTTATTTCTTAATCCGCCGGAACTGCGTTTTAAATAAACTTTCAAAGGCAGTCAGTTTTGATATTAATTTATGTTTAATAAAACTCTGCCGAAATCCACTGCATTCGAATATGCATCTGTCACTTCCCCACTTACATCATCAAATACAACATAAAGATTAAAAACATTAGTGTTGCCGCTCAGTGAATCAGTTTTATTATACCTGTAAACATAAGTGCTCTGATTATCAATACCCATTATAATAGTATAGGGGGGAATATTAATAGCTTTTTCCGTTTCCTTCAAATTCATTCCGTATAAAATAACCGATTCATCAAAGCCGGCGTCTTTTTTCACGCCTTTCCAGTCACGGATAAGCACGGTAAAATCATAATATGCGGCTAAATTAATAATCCCTCCGCTGTCATATGAAAGCATAACCGCCCATTCAGGCAGGTTAATCCCTTCTATTTTTATGTTTTTCTTTGATTCAAAAATATAATTATAACGATTTATCTCACCGAGGTAACTATACTCGGAAACCGGAATAAAATCAACCCCTGTTTCTTTGCTGATATATTCAATATTCCTGCCGAGAGGTATATCCTTCAATACCCTCTCTCCCTCAGTTACAGAAACAACCGATAAAAAATATACCGTAAGCATAACTATAATCAGGATAAAAATCGATATTCCGGCAAATTTAAGCTTCTTATTCCGTTTTAAAACACCGGGGGAATTTTCGGTATGACTGAAAAATTCCTTAATTCTGTTCTTTTTGTTATTCTGCGGCTGAACAAAATCGTTTTCGCCCTCGTCGGTATATCCGTGTATCTTAAATCCGCAAATCCCGCAGAAAGCAACTTCATTTTCAATTTCTTCCTTACATTTCGGACATTTCATTTATTTATGCTCCTAACTTAAATATCAGGTACAGGCATATCAGATTATTGGTATTATGTATTAAACAGCGGCGAAACGGGTTTATCGGTATAAATCCTTTGTATAGCCTGCGCAAAAACAGGCGCGACATGAAGAAGATTAATTTTATCGATTTTCTTTTCGTCGGGAAGCTCAATAGTATCAAGAAGCACTACCTCTTTGATTACACTGTTCTGTATGCGTTCGATTGAAGGTCCTGACAGAACGCCGTGCGTTGCACAGGAATAAACCTCCTTAGCTCCTCCGATTTCAACAACTGCCTTTGCCGCATTGCATAAAGAACCGCCGGTGTCAATCATATCGTCTACTAAGATAACGGATTTGTCCTTAACATCCCCGATTATATTCATTACTTCGGAGACATTGGCTTTCTGACGGCGCTTGTCGACAATCGCAAGCGGCGCTCCGAAACGAAGGGCAAAATTTCTAGCCCTCGTAACAGAACCGAGGTCGGGAGACACCACGACAAAATCATCCTTAGAATTTTTAAACCTGTCATTAAAATAAGGAACAAGCAGGGGAACGCCTAAAAGATGGTCAACGGGGATATTAAAAAAGCCCTGAATCTGAGGGCTGTGCAGGTCCATTGAAAGAACCCGGTCGGCTCCTGATACTGTAATAAGGTCTGCGACAAGCTTTGCGGAAATAGGGTCTCTCGCCTTTGCTTTCCTGTCCTGGCGCGCATAACCGATATACGGTATAACGGCTGTGATTCTTCCGGCGGAGGCTCTTTTAAAGGCGTCAATCATAATCAGAAGCTCCATAAGGCTGTCGTTTACCGGAGTGCTGATGGACTGTACCACAAACACATCCGAGCCGCGAACGCTTTCGCCGATGGACACATTAATTTCCCCGTCGGAGAATGTCACAACCTCGGAATCTCCTAAAGGAAGCCCCAGCTGCTCCGCAATTTCCTTTGCCACCCGCGGATTGGAGTTTGCCGAAAAAATTTTAATATCCTTGCCGTGTAAATTCATTTGAATTACCCATCCTTCTTAATTTTATATTAATTATTGATTCCTCTTTTTAAGCCTGACCGCAAGCTTTTTATAAGCGTAACCCTCTTTGATTTTCATCTCTCCTCTTTCAATGGCAAGCGCGCCAGCGGGAACATCCTTTGAAACGGTAGTGCCGGCTGCCGTATATGCGGCGTCTCCGATACTGACCGGAGGAATCAGGATTGTATTGCATCCTAAAAAAACATCGTCGCCTATAACGGTACGGGATTTCTTTTCCCCGTCATAATTGGCGGTAAACGTTCCGCAGCCGAAATTCACCCTTTCGCCGACGTCGCTGTCTCCGATATAGGTTAAATGAGATACGGCGGTATTTTCACCGATAACCGAATTCTTTACTTCAACGAAATCCCCGATTTTAACCCCCTGTTTTATATGGCTTCCGGGACGGATATGTACGAACGGACCTATTTTTACTTTATCCTCTATAACGGATTTATATGCCTGAACACTGTTAAGAGTTGCCTCGGCGCCGATTTTACAGTCCTCGATAATACAGTTGGGACCAATTACGCAGTTTTCACCGATAGCAGTATCACCTTTAATAATTGTCCCCTGTAATATTTTTGTTCCTGCTCCTATTTGCACATTCCTTCCTATTGAAACACCGTCGGCGCATAAAAATTCAACGCCGTTTTCCATAGCGGCTTCAATTATATCATATCTTGCTATATTATTAAGCTTCAAGAGACCTTTCCGGTCATTTGCGCCTAAAACCACTTTCGGATTTTCAGATTTATAGGCATCGGCTCGAAATTTTTCTGATATTAATATGTAAACTGAATCGGTCAGGTAATATTCGCCCTGTGAATTATTAGGCTTGATTTTCCCCAGCGCGTCTATCAGAAGTCCTGTCTTAAACCAGTATGCTCCCGAATTTATTTCCTTTATCCTCTTCTGTTCATCGGTGGCGTCCTTTTCCTCGACTATGCCCGTAACGCCGTTTTTATCCTCGGTTCTCAGAATGCGTCCGTACCCTTCAGGTTCGGGTATTTCAGCCGTTACGATTGTTACGGCGTTATCTTTTCTTATATGCAGTTCAAGAGATTTCTTAATAGTTCCTTCGTCAATAAACGGCGCGTCTCCGTTTAAAATAAGTACATTCCCGTCAGTACGGTTATTTTTGTTCAGCCAGTCAACAGCCATCATAACGGCATGACCCGTCCCCATTCGCTCAGGCTGAAGTACGGTTTCATATCTGCCGTTCATGTAATTGTCTATAACCTCCGCATTGTATCCCTTGACAATGCAAAGGTCGGTTAAATCCGCTTTTTCACAGGCTTTTACAACCCATTCAAGCATAGGTTCACCCAAAACCTCGAACATCGGTTTCGGAAGCTCCGACTTCATTCTTTTTCCCTGCCCGCCGGCAAGTATTATCGCACAGTTGTTATTCATATAAAAATACCTCTATATTCTTCATTGAATAAATATTTATTAAATCACATCCTATATGAATATTATCTCATATTTTAAAACTTTTTTCAAGGATAAATAGTAATAATAAATTTTACAGCTTCGGTTTGTGCAAAATGCATAAATATATATAAGTCATCATATAATAATTTTATATTCACAACAGCTAGAAAAAGGAAATAAAATCTGATATAATATTACTATACTGTTTAACGCATTAAAATTATAGTTTTTAACGACCGAGCAGTTCTTTAAAGAACGAACAGAGAGGAAAGATAAAACTATGAATTTTAAGCACTAAACAGTTTATGACCGCATAAGCACCTTTATTGCAGTCAGATGACGAACAAAAATATGCGGAAAATAAAAATTATGGAGGTATAAAGTTTGAAACAAAATGTTTCAAACGGGGAGTTTTGTCCCAAGCGGACAAAACGTCCGGAAAGGATGGTTATAAAAATGGCGGACAAATTTGTCTATTTGTTTAAAGAGGGAAACGGTTCTATGAAAAACCTGCTCGGAGGAAAGGGCGCAAACCTTGCCGAGATGACAAGCCTCAATCTTCCTGTTCCTCAGGGCTTCACTATTACTACCGAAGCCTGTATTAAATATTATGAGGACGGCGAAGTTATTAATGAAAGTATTATTGCCGAAATAATGGAAAACATTACAAAAATGGAAGCTATTACCGGTAAAAAGTTCGGCGACCTGGAAAATCCTCTGCTTGTTTCCGTCCGTTCAGGCGCAAGAGCTTCAATGCCCGGTATGATGGATACCATCCTTAACCTTGGCTTGAATGACGAGGTTGTGGAGGCTTTTGCCAAAAAAACCAACAACCCCAGGTTTGCTTATGACTCTTACCGCCGTTTTATCCAGATGTATTCCGACGTTGTTATGGAAGTCGGCAAGAAATTCTTTGAAGAACTCATTGACAAAATGAAGGAAGAAAAGGGCATAACCCTTGATACCGAACTTACAGCCGATGACCTTAAAACACTTGCAAATCAGTTTAAAGATGAATATAAGGCAAAAATCGGTTCCGATTTCCCGTCTGACGCAAAAGAACAGCTTATGGGAGCTATTCAAGCCGTATTCCGTTCATGGAATAACCCGCGCGCCATTTACTACAGACGCATGAACGATATTCCCGGTTCATGGGGCACCGCCGTAAACGTACAGGCTATGGTGTTCGGTAATACCGGCGATACCTCCGGCACGGGCGTCGCTTTTACAAGAGACCCTGCCACCGGTGAAAAGAAGCTGTACGGCAATTTCCTGATGAACGCGCAGGGTGAAGATGTTGTTGCCGGCGTAAGAACTCCTAATGATATTAGCCTTCTTAAAGATATTATGCCCGAATGCTACGAACAGTTCGTAACCATCTGCAGTACCCTTGAAAACCACTACAGGGATGTGCAGGATATGGAATTCACCATTGAAGACAAGAAGCTTTATATGCTTCAGACCCGAAACGGAAAGAGAACCGCCGCTGCCGCCCTTAAAATCGCATGCGACCTTGTTGACGAGGGTATGATTTCCGAAAAGGAAGCTGTTCTGATGATTGACCCCAAGCAGCTTGACGCTCTTTTGCACCCGCAGTTTGACGCCAAAGCTTTAAAAGCTGCCAAGGAAATAGGTTCGGCTATTGCCGCTTCTCCCGGCGCCGCCTGCGGCAAGGTGGTGTTCACCGCCGAAGACGCTGTTGCTTTAGGAGAAAAAGGCGAAAAGGTTGTTTTAGTACGTCTTGAAACATCCCCCGAAGACGTTGAGGGTATGCATAACTCTGAGGGTATCCTTACCGTTCGCGGAGGAACGACTTCCCACGCCGCCGTTGTTGCCCGCGGAATGGGTACCTGCTGTGTTTCGGGATGCGGTGAAATTAAAATCAACGAAGATGCCAAAACCTTTGAGCTTGGCGGCAGAACCTTCAATGAAGGCGATTATATTTCCCTTGACGGCACTACCGGTAAAATTTACGGCGAAGCGATTCCTACCGTTGAAGCTACTATTGGCGGTGAATTTAAAAGGCTGATGACATGGGCTGACCAATACAGAACCCTTAAAGTAAGGACCAACGCCGATACTCCTGCCGACGCAAAGAAAGCCGCCGAGTTCGGAGCCGAAGGCATAGGCCTTTGCCGTACCGAGCATATGTTCTTTGAAACTGACAGGATTGCCGCAATCAGGGAAATGATTTGCTCCGATACAGTTGAGGAAAGGGAAAAGGCGCTTGCTAAGCTTGAACCTATGCAGCAGGGCGATTTTGAGTCTCTTTATGAGTCAATGGGCAATTACGGCGTTAATATAAGGTTTTTAGACCCGCCGCTTCACGAATTCGTTCCTACGGCGGAAGAAGATATAAAAGCGCTTGCCGAAACCCAAGGCAAATCAGTTGACGATATTAAGGCTATTATTTCATCCCTCCACGAATTCAACCCGATGATGGGTCACCGCGGATGCCGTCTTGCCGTAACCTATCCTGAAATCGCGGCTATGCAGACCCGTGCCGTAATAAAAGCAGCGATTGCGGTTTCGAAAAGAAATCCCGGATTAAATATAGTTCCTGAAATAATGATTCCGCTTGTAGGCGAAATAAAGGAGCTAGCTTTTGTTAAGAAAGTGGTTGTTGAAACTGCCGACAAGGTAATTGCCGATGCCGGTTCTTCCTTAAAGTATACGGTAGGTACTATGATTGAAATCCCGAGAGCGGCTCTTACGGCTGATGAAATTGCAACCGAAGCCGATTTCTTCTCGTTCGGTACTAACGACCTTACCCAGATGACATTCGGTTTCTCAAGGGATGACGCCGGAAAATTCCTTAAATCTTATTATGACAACCAAATATATGAATCCGACCCGTTTGCACGGCTTGACCAGAACGGCGTAGGCAAGCTTGTTTCTATGGCTTGCGAGCTTGGAAGAAAAACCAATCCTAATATTAAACTGGGTATATGCGGCGAACACGGCGGCGACCCGTCCACAGTTGAATTCTGCCACAATGTAGGACTGACTTATGTTTCATGCTCGCCTTTCCGCGTGCCCATTGCAAAGCTCTCCGCCGCCCACGC
>DBCY01000005.1 GCA_002293295.1 Ruminococcus sp. UBA946
CTTAAAGCCGAAACCAAGCAAACGGCTGAATATGTTGATATGTTCTTTCCGTTTAAGAAGCCGGATTTTTATAAGGACGGCAAGACCCTGCGCTGGCATGTCGCCGACGACCGTGAGATGAACGCGCTGTTGTTGACTTTGGGATATAATCCGGAAGCTGTGAACATGGGATTTCTGCGCGACTATGCCGAGAGGTTCGACTGGCTTTTACAGCAGTTCAGGCAATGGGCGTTTGAGCTTATGTCGGTATACTTTTATTACAACGATTTCACCGACAGCGACGAGGACAGATATGACCGCGGACTTATTCAGAAGAGTATACAGGCTTTTGAGTGCGTTGCGCCTACATATCGTGTTGTGCTTGACAGGAAGCCCGCTATCGTATGGGATTTTCATTCGCTGTCACTCATTATCCGGATTATGCTCAATTTTCTGATGACCGATGAAGCCAATCCGCTCCGGCTTTGCAGATTCTGCACTAAACCGTTTATTTCTCAGGGTTCTGATGAGGTGTTCTGTTCGGAAGGGTGCGAGAGGGGGTTCGAGGAGAAGGGGAATCGCTGAAAGGGAGAGAGGAACAGCAAAGAATGAAGCGGTGAAAAGGCGGGATATAAAATTCAGAATTGTAGTTTTTTACAGAGCAGGGTTTACCTTGCTCTGTTTGTTTTCTCCGGACGAAGCGCATAGAATTATATTAGAAGTAAAAAATCCGTCCTCACAGTCCATCTTTATTTTTCCATCGTATTTATTAACGATTCTATGTATGTTCATTAGCCCGAAACCGTGATTTGATTTGTTATCCTTGGTTGAAGCAATATAATTATTATAAATTTTCACAGGCTCGTTTACCGTATTTGAAATCTTTATATTGAATAAATCATTTTTATAATTTGTAGATGCTCTGATTATCCTTTCGCCGTTCTCAATTCTTTTACAAGCCTCTATCGCATTGTCAAGAAGGTTAAACAGCAGTATACAGAGGTCCACATCGTTTATACATGTCGCCGGAATAACTCCCGTATGCTCAAATGAAATGCCCGCCTTTTCACAAATACTGTTCTTTTCGTTAAACAGTGCGTCGGCTATGTAATTGCCCGTATCGAATTTTTTCTGCGTCTCCTTATAAGCGTAATTCAGATTATTGATATATTCAAGCGCCGCTTCGCTTCCCTGCGTTTCGATTGCAAACTTTAAACACGATATATGATTGTCATAATCATGTTTAAAAGCCCTCAAATCGCTGTTCAGCCGTTCCGCTTCATCATAATGCTTTATCTGCCTTCTGACTTGGCTTTCAAGGACAGATGATATGTTTTCATGATAACGGCGGGAAATACTGTTGATTAGCAAAAACACGATTATTATAAGGAACGCCGGAATAATCAGTAAAAATAACAACTGTGACAATACCTGTTTTGTTTCATAGAAATCAGTTCTGACATTCTGTAATGAAAGAAGCAAACCTGTGAAGAAGAAAATTATTAATATCAGAACATATATTGATGTTGGCATTAACTCAACACTGCTTTGGAAATTCCTGAATATTATCCTTTTCCGGCAGAGATACAGCATTACCAGACAGCATATATTAAACAATAATGAAGCCATATAACCGATATATTCAATATTTGATACTTTAAACCCTACGACATCACAGATTGCTATAAGCGAAGAACCGAATAAGGAATCGGTGAAAATATAAAGCAAAAAAACATAAATAATTCTCATCATTTTAGTTTTAATGAAAACATTTATAACGGCAAACAGCATTATATAAAAAACCGGCATTGACAGAATCGCAAACGAACTTAAACTTTTATACTGATATGAAAGCGGGAGTAAAACGGACGAAGCAAGAAAAAGTAAAACGGCAAGAGCGTTAAATCCGCTGATTTTTATTTTCCTTTTACAATGCCATACCATATCGCAGATAAACGTAATATTTATGAAAAGAAATATGGAGGAAAGCGTCGAAATGCCAACCGCCCAAACGACAACCATGCTGTTCACTCCTTATTTTTGTTCTTTTACTCCAAAATTATAGACAAGCCATGTTCCTTTAGATAAAATAAACCAAAACAAGGCAATTCACAAAAAGCGATAATGTTTATTAATTTAAAGGAGGCGAAGTAATGTTCACATTATTCTGGGGGTTCATTTTTGGTTCTTAACCCAAAATGTTCGCGGAGAGGCGGGGCGGCGTTTATGCTTTCCTGCCTTTTACTCTGTGTCAAAATAATATCTGCTCATATAATCAATATATTTTTCTTTAAATGAAGCGACATGATTCCTTCCCAAGTCAATTTCCTGTTTATTATCAAGGGTTATTGTATAGGCGCTGCGGCTGATTATGTGCTTAAACCCTACGATAAAGGATTTGTGTGTTCTGATAAAGCGGTCAGCCGGGAGCATTTTCTCTATTTTCAATAAAACGAAAGGATAATCTATATCTTCATTCACAGTATGTATAATACAGGTTTTATTCGTTGCTTCGGCATAATAAATATCATCATACCGTATTCTGATTATTTTGGGGCAGTCAAGCAGGGACAGATATTCATCCTCCGTGAAAGATTTAAGGAAGTCGTCAAGAGCTTTATATAATTTTTCATTTATAATCGGTTTATCAAGAAAACGGAATGTATTCACTTCAAAAGTATCGCGTATTATATCTGAAATACTGGTTAAAAAGACTATGGCGGTTTTTACGTTTCGGTTCCGCAGTTCCCGCGCTGTATCCATTCCGTTAAGTTCCTTCATTTTGTAGTCAAGAAAAATCAAATCGAAAATGCGGTCTGCTTTCAAAAGCTCGGAACCATCGGCGAAATCTTCGTAATTAAAAACCAGTGCGCGTTTTTTAGCGTAAGCGTCAAGCCTTTCTCTAAGCATCATACGCATATATTTTTCATCATCGCATAGAGCTATACGCATAAGACCGCCTCCACCGCCGCATAGTTGTCCTTCTTTACGCCTTATTTTAACATATTATTTTATAAAAATCAAGGAGTTTATTTATGCATGTATTTAAAAATCAGATTTTAATCTGCCCCAATATCCTGTCCTATCTAATCCGCATTAAATACAGCGATATATATGAAACGACCGAGCGTCTTCAAAAGGCGGCGGAAGCGCTGGATTTAAAAGTATGCGGACGCATTATGACTACCGTAAAGTCTAAAACACTCACTCAAAGCGGGAGTTTATCGGATATAGAGTTCCTGGTTCCGGTTGACCGTCCTTTTGACAGCACGGTGAATTATAAGTATAAGCCGATGTTCAAGCTGATTAACGCTGTCAGGATGAGATATGAGGGTGATATATGCGGGATAAGCGAAAGCCAGTTCCTTTTGGCTAAGTATTTGAACGAAAACGACCTTGAGCCTGTTACGGGGCATTATTTTTCATATATACAGGCTTTGAGGGAATCGCCCCGAAGCAGTATTGTTGATATTTATGTAGGAATAAACTCAAACATTTTATAGCCTATTCTTCATAAAATGACTTTTTACTCTTATTTTTTGTCTTTTAACTCCCAAAATGTTGCGCGGGAATGTAAAATCGGTTAGTATGAGGACAAGCATAAATTCACGATGCAAGAAGAATGCGGTATCTTTTTTGTAAAGGTACCCATAAAGCCGTTTTACATCCCGCAAGGGAGAAAGGGAAAGCATTATGAAGAAGAGGATTTTCAAAAAAGGGAAAAACCGGATAATATCAAGCTTTTTAGCGGCAGTAATGACTATGGCGGTATTTGCCGCCATCCCCGCAACGGCGCAGACAGGCATAACCGCATATAATAATAATGGTTATACGGTTGAGTATAACGTTTTAAACGAATGGGACGGACATCAGGCTGTTGACGTTAAAATTATAAACACCGGAACAGAGCCGATTTTAAACTGGGCGTTAAAATATGACGCAGGCGGCGAGGTCACGGGATTATGGAACGGCGTTATTTATGAGAACGACGGTACAGAATATATTATTAAAAACGCGGGTTATAACTATGAAGTCGCGCCAAATACGAGCGTTAATTTCGGGTATACGCTTGTGGGAGATAATTTTGCCCTGCCGGATAATTTTGAAATTTACTCAAAAAGGGTTGACATCAGCGAAGGTTATGATGTACAATTATCCGAAACCAATAATTGGGGCGTGGGCTTTCAGGGTGAAATAGTCCTGACCAACACATCTGATGTTCCCCTTGAGGCATGGACGTTTACCTTTGATTCAAATTTCGTTATTGATAACCTCTGGAGCGGACGGATTCTTGAAGCTCAAGGCAATACTTACACCGTTGCAAGCGAGATGTGGACTAATCCGATTATGCCGGGGGCTTCCGTTTCAATCGGATTCACAGCGTCGATGGATAACGGAACTATCCCCGCTATTCTGAACTGCATAATGTCAGTTGTGCAAATCGGTGAGGGTAATGATATTCCCATTGACCCCGACCCTGAAATAACAATAACGGCGGAAGCTGACTATGACCCCGAAACGGGTTTAATCACCGTTAATTGGGAAACCAGCGAACCGGAAGGAATTTTTGAAATTCTGGTTTCATATGATGAAGAAAACTTCACTGCTGCCGGAACGGTAACAAATGATGTTACATACTCATTTGAACCGGAGGAATTCGAGCTTCTTTATATTAAGGTCTGGCAGACGGACGGCGAAAGAACTGCCGAGAGCGGGATTTGCCCTGTTGTAAACACAGCAGAGGAAATTAATTGGGAGGATACCACCGATTCCGACGAAGACGGGCTTCCCGATGTTTATGAGCTTCATGTATACAAAACAGACCCGGATAATTCCGATACGGACAGTGACGGACTTCCGGACGGATACGAAGTTTTTATTCTTGATACCGACCCCGCAGAAGTCGACACGGACAATAACGGTATAAATGACGGCGAAGAGGATTTTGACGATGACGGACTGAAAAACAGCGCCGAGCTTACCGGCGGAACAGACCCGTTTAACCCCGATACCGACGATGATACCCTCAATGACTATGACGAAATATATACTTATAACACAGACCCGTTAAAGTGGGATACTGATGACGACAAGGTTTCCGACGGTGATGAAATAATCTTAGGGCTTGACCCGAACAATCCTGAAACATACGGCTACCCCGACAGTGAATATACTGTAGAGCAGGCAGTCGGTGAAGACAGCGAGGGACTTAGCGGTATCAATGACCTTTCCGATAATCCATTCACCATTACGGTTGACATCAATGCCGCCGGAGTTGCCGATAATAACCTTTATGCACATGAAAGCGGATACAGCAAAGCCGTTGAAAGTCCCGCAATTATAGGCGTTGTCCCCGAACTGGTTTATTCAGGCGGACTGAAAACGGAAGGCATTACAATTAATTTCAACCTTGATAATTCAATTACGGGCAATACTCTCGGAACATATGCGTCCGACCCTGAATTTGCGGGTATTAAAAGGTTAAATATCTTTAAATTCTTTGAAGACGTTAATATGCTGCTTCCTGTTGAAACCTTCCATGATGAAGTCAACAACAGGGTTTATGCCCATGTAAGCGAGCTTGGCACATACTGCCTGATGGACATGGAACTGCTTCTTGACAAGCTTGAAATTGAGCCGGAGGATTCCGTTGAACCGGAGACGATGTCAGTACCGATAATGCCGATGAAGCTGTCGCCGGAACAAAAAGAGCTTGACTTAGTTTTTGTAGTGTATGCAAACGCTGCTTATAATGACAAAATTAAGGCTGAGTTAATTGAAACCTGCAAAAATATCTTTACGACGGCAAACCGGCAGGGAGTGTCGGTAAGAATAAGCTTTGTCGCTTGGACGGGCGATGTTTATCTGAACGGCAGTATTTATAATGGCGATGATACTTATTATACAGAAAATATCGAAGAAACAACGGCAATCATTAACAGACTGCTTCCTATTAATTTTGTGTTTACCCCGACCGATATAATGCTGACAAGGGTTACGAACGGTCTCAGGAGCGGCAGGGATATTCAATTCCGTGAGGACAGCGCTAAATTCTGCTTTGTTATTGACGGAGGATGTTATCCGGCCTGTACCCCCGACCACTT
>DBCY01000161.1 GCA_002293295.1 Ruminococcus sp. UBA946
TACACGCTCCTATGTCAAGAGCATTATTATCAAAGCTCAGATATTTTGTTAATCGTTCCATTAATTACCCTCGCTTTCTTCCTTGTAAGTATTCAATCTTACTTTTAGGATTATTTGGCACTTACAATGCGGACAGTCAACAGCATGGAATGTCTTATGACCGTTTACTATCTTTGTGAATACTCCGGAATTATCTTCTGCTATGTAAACCGCATCTTTCTTAATACGGAACGGTTTATGACACACTTCACAAAATTTCATTTAATCATCCTCCTATAATCTTTATAATAAACTTTTCCATTTGTTTGGAAACTTTTAAATTGCCGTGTTCATACAGCGATAATATACTTCCTAATTCACGAGCTGAGGCGTAGGCATTCCTGTTTAATGGTTCATCCTGTTCTCTTCGCGATTCAATTCTGTTTAAATATGCTTTGAGCTGTTCAACATATTTTGATATATCACGCTTCATTATGTCGTCACCAGTAATTCCGGATTATCATGGATGTTGCCGATGATTTCATTAAATGTATTGGGTAAACCGTTACTTAGATAAAGACTAGTTGATAAAGCAATTAAATTAAACCTTTGCTTTAAATACCACCCATCATTGTGCCAAACCACAAAGCAGATTCCTTTTATTGTTTTTGTATAAACCTTGAAAATATCACCCTCGAAAATCAATTTATCGTTTTTATCGGGTTTTCCTGTGCATTGTCCGAGGGATTCGGGGTCTATTTCATAAACACGCCCAAACTCTTTATCATTTGAAATTGAAATAGTATGCCGATAAACATCATCATGTAAACAATAACATCGGTAAAACCCCTGTATCCATTCCCCGTTATCCTTCCGTTTCCCGCGGCACAAAAATCTTTCTTGCATATTATTCGTTTCCTTTCCTTACTACCTTGATTTCATCAAGGTCAGTATCAATGTCTTTGCCGTACAGAGCATACATTTTTGTGACATCTATAAGCTTATCCACATCAACAGTAAGTGTTTCAAGGTCTTTATAAGTTTCACAGCCACTGCATTCTAATTCCTCACATTTTTTATATGCGAGTTTCTACGCATATCTTCAATTGCAGCTTTCAGTGTTTTTTCCAGCTCTGCTATCCGCTTTTTATATTCTTTATCTTTTTCAGCGGAGTTTTTATCAAGGTATTCGGCTTCACGCTTATTATTATCAGCCCGTAACTTTTCCGTTTCAAGCTCTTTTATTAATGAGATAACATCAACATCAGGCGGCGGTTCATTACCTTCGGCAAGCTCAAAATAATTTTTATTGCCATATATACACGAGGGGCAAGGATGGGTGTAATATTGGTGGCTTTCCTGATGTACGCAGTTTTTACAATAATCATACATTATATTTCGTTCCTTTCTTTGCCATAACTGCAATATCCTTCCGGATTAACCTGATATTTAAACAACTGACAGTGAACAACATCAATATACGGCGGTTCTGTTTGTCCGTTACCGCAGACTGTGACCGATTTACCGTGCAAACAGTTTTCACAGTTTACAACTTGATGTACCCTTTTATTCCAAGCTTCGGCGGCTTTTGCTTTTGCCTTTTCTGCTGCTTGGGTTCTGCTGATTTCTAAAAAAACATGGTCTATAACATAGCGGTTGGTGGCGGATTCGCATTTTTCACACACAATTATACTACTTGGGAATTTGCCTATGTCGTGGTCGGTTACTTGCCGGGGATTCCCGCCGCAGAACGGACATGGTTTAAGTTTACCCATTGTGTTTGCCTCCCTAGAAATTATAGTTGCGTTTTTCTGCTCACGCACTTTCATCACCAACCTCCAGTAACAGCATACTTTCCGATTCAATGATGTATCTGTCCCTGTGCGTATAAACATTGTTGTATTCCTGTTCACCCTCGAAGCCGTCAATAACACGCTTCTCAGCAGAAGTCATGTCGCTGTATGACTTCTTACCGTATGACGGCGGCAGACCGCCTTTCTTACGTCCGGCGAAGATGTTAAAGCGCTTTATAAGTTCAAGGTTCCTGAACGTGATATGGCACGTCCCCTTTTTGTAAAACGTTACGTAAAAATACCGGAACTCAATGTTTTTGGTGGTATGTGTTTTTTCAACAGCGTTTAAAACCCTGTCAATAGCGTCGGTGTCAAGCTTTGAACCCGTGTCAAGGTATGCAAGCACCTTTTCTATATCCGATATTTTCCCGTTGACATTATACCTCGGTGAAAACCTTCCGTCATAATTGCTGAAAGCGTTCAGCGGAATAATAACCTTTTTATGTACATACCCGCATTTGTTGGTAGACCAGCCGTCATAATAATGGACGTTGTTCATGCATTCGGGAAACCATGAATGCTCATGAGCAAATTCGTCGAACAAGTCAAGGATTGTTTCTTCAATGCCCTTGAGCTTGCTTTGCTCTAACTCCAATTGTAATTGCAGGATGTTCCGCAGATTAAACTCATAGTGCTTTAGCTCCTGTAATTTGCTGTTATAATCAGTACGGAGCTTTGTAGTCATTTTGTTAAGGAATTCGCTCCTGCCGAACAGATACTCCCAGTATTTATACCTAACCTGATTCAGGTATCCGTTCAGCAAATCCTTTTCGCCGTCGGAATGAGAAAGCTTTAGGTCAAGGATAATGCTGTTGTATTTTCCTGTAAAGGAATTAATGCATTTAGGCTCAAACGCCTTAAACTCACGGATGAGCTTAACTCCGGCGGCGGTTTCAGCTTGGTACTGCAATGTTATAGCGTGTAAAAAGCTGTCAAGCGTTGTGCTTAATTCTGTGTCCTCGCTTTGTACCTCTGCGATTTTCAGGGCTTTTTCAAGGTTCTTTAGGATGTCGCTGTCCTCATAGTTAATAGGGATATTAACATAAACCAAAGCAATTTTAACCCCGGTCGGACGGTCGGATGAAACAAAGGCGTTTTCTATGTACTCAACCGAAGCCTCGTATTTTTCAAGCCGCCTGACTAAATCCACGCGGATGTTCGTATACGGATTTTTCAGAGTTTCCGCGTTCAGAAGGCAAACTATCTGGCCGCCGTTCTTCTGCATATCAAG
>DBCY01000057.1 GCA_002293295.1 Ruminococcus sp. UBA946
GATTTTCGAACACGCCCTAGTATTAGATGTTACGAGGTACTAGTATAAGATAATATATTGCTTTCATAAAATGCTAATCCCAATTAAAAACGTTGTTTTTATTGGGATTAGTTACGGTACGGAAAGGATTTGTAAACAGAGTGAAAATATTTTCGGGAGAGTTCAGGGAAAAAATCATGAAAGCGGTATTTCTGACTGCCGCTCTTGTATCAATCTTAGCGGTGGCGTTAATCTGCATATTCCTTTTCGCAAACGGAATACCCGCTATTGGTAAAATAGGCGCGTCTGATTTCCTTTTGGGCAAAAACTGGCGTCCGGGTAATAATATATACGGGATTCTCCCTATGATACTCGGCAGTATTTATGTAACAGCAGGGGCAATAATACTGGGTGTTCCGGTTGGCATCCTTTCCGCTGTTTACACGGCAAGGTTCTGCCCTGCTAAGTTATATAAGATATTAAAACCCGCAATTGAGCTTTTAGCCGGTATACCGTCGGTTGTATACGGGTTTTTCGGGCTGTTTTTTATTGTCCCCGTCATCCGCGGCGTTTTCGGCGGCGACGGAAACAGTATGCTTTCAGCCTCCGTACTGCTCGGTATAATGATTCTGCCGACTATAATAGGAGTATCGGAAGCCGCAATAAAGGCTGTGCCTGAAAGCTATTATGAGGGAGCTTTAGCGCTTGGCGCGACGCATGAAAGAAGCGTTTTCTTCGCATCTTTGCCCGCCGCAAAATCGGGAATCCTGGCGGGAGTAATTTTAGGAATAGGACGGGCTGTCGGAGAAACAATGGCTGTAATCATGGTTGCCGGAAATCAGGCGCGCATGCCTGATGGTATTATTTCGGGAGTTCGCACCATGACGGCAAATATCGTCCTTGAGATGGGATATGCGGCAGACCTGCACAGGGAGGCGTTAATCGCAACGTCGGTAGTATTGTTCGTGTTCATTATGATAATAAACCTGTCGTTTTCATTGATTAAGAAAAGAGGCGCTTTATGATTCCGGCTGCCGAAAACACCGTTGCTGCTCCCGTAAATATTGCTGCTGTTAATACTGTCACAAAAAAGCAGAAATTAAACGAGTATAAAAAAGACCCCCTTTCATTTGTTTTGTTTTTACTATGCTGCGTTTCCGCAGTGATAACAGTCAGCGT
Source organism: Ruminococcus sp. UBA946 (assembly GCA_002293295.1). Lineage (GTDB taxonomy): Bacteria > Bacillota > Clostridia > Oscillospirales > Ruminococcaceae > UBA946. The sequence continues at coordinate 1,159 of DBCY01000057.1, forward strand.
TGTTGTTTTGATAATCGGATATGTCCTGGCAAAGGGTATACCGCATATTAACTTATCACTGTTCGAGCTGGAGTATACCACAGAAAACGTCACGATGTTCCCGGCTCTTGTCAACACAGTCACAATGACCCTGTTAGCCCTTCTTTTTGCGGCTCCGGCGGGGATTTTCTCAGCGGTGTATTTGGTCGAGTATGCTAAAAGAGGGAATAGAATAGTAAGCATTGTAAGGATTACGGCTGAAACATTATCGGGGATTCCGTCAATTGTTTACGGCCTGTTCGGATGGCTGTTTTTCGTATCGGCTCTCGGCTGGGGCTATTCATTGCTTGCCGGCGCCTGTACCCTTGCAATCATGATTCTGCCGCTTATAATGAGAACAACCGAAGAAGCGTTAAAATCCGTTCCGGACAGCTTCAGGGAAGGCAGCTTCGGACTTGGGGCAGGACGTTTGCGCACCGTGTTCAGAATTGTCCTTCCGTCGGCGGTTCCGGGGATAATGTCAGGAATAATCCTTGCAATAGGGCGTGTCGTCGGAGAAACGGCGGCATTGATTTACACAGCCGGTACGGTGGCTCAAATCCCGGAGGATGTTTTTTCCTCGGGGCGTACGCTGGCAATACATATGTACGCGCTTTGGACGGAGGGACTGTATACAAACCAGGCGTTCGCGACAGCCGTCATATTATTGATAATTGTTGTGGGTATAAACGCCCTGTCCAAAGCCGCCGCAAAAAAACTTGAAAAAAGATAGGATAATACAAAAATCACAATACCCTCAGCGGGATTTCCCGCCGAAAGGAAATACATAAAATGAGTAAATTCAGTATCAGAGATATGGAGCTTTATTACAGCGGCTTTAAGGCTTTGAAAAATGTTAATTTAGAAATACAGCCGAATAAAGTAACGGCTTTTATCGGCCCGTCCGGATGCGGCAAGTCTACTTTGCTTAAATCAATGAACAGGATGAATGATTTGATTGAGGGTTGCAGGATAACGGGGAAAATTATGCTTGACGACGAAGACATTTACGGGAATATGAATATTAATATGTTAAGGAAAAGGGTGGGGATGGTTTTCCAAAAGCCTAACCCTTTTCCCATGAGTATTTATGACAATATCGCATTCGGACCCAGGACGCATGGCGTGCGTTCAAAGGTTAAGCTTGACGGTATTGTTGAGGAGTCGCTCAGAAAATCGGCAATATGGGATGAGGTTAAAGACAGGCTGAAAAAATCCGCCCTGGGTCTTTCGGGCGGACAGCAGCAAAGATTATGTATTGCACGGGCTCTTGCGGTCGAACCGGAGGTTCTTTTAATGGATGAACCTACTTCCGCGCTTGACCCGATTTCCACTTCAAAAATTGAAGACCTTGCAATTGAATTGAAAAAGGAGTATACTATAATTATCGTTACTCATAATATGCAGCAGGCAGTAAGAATTTCCGATAAAACAGCATTCTTTCTTTTGGGGGAGGTAGTCGAATATGGAAATACCGAAACCCTTTTCGCAACGCCCGGGGATAAACGCACAGAAGATTATATTACCGGCAGGTTCGGATAAAACGCGACTTAAAATGATACGATAATTTGGTATTTATGCACTGCCTGAAAGGAAATATATGCATGAGAAACAGATTCGATGAACAGTTAAACCAGCTTAATAACGAGCTGATTGCGATGGGTTCGCTTTGCGAGGAGGCAATTGCAAACGCCTCGAAATCAATTAAGGAACAAAACGGAAGGACATTGTACGAAAATGTGAGCATAATAGAATCGGCAATAGACCAGAAGGAACGCGACATACAGTCTCTGTGCATGAAGATGCTTTTACAGCAGCAGCCTGTGGCGCGTGATTTACGGGAAATATCCTCTGCCCTTAAAATGATTTCGGATATGGAGCGGATTGGCGACCAGGCATCCGATATAGTGGAAATAGCGCGTTTTATAAAGAATCCCGGAAAAATCGCTAAAATTGAAGATATGGCAAGGGCGACCATAAAAATGGTGACGGAGGCAATTGATTCCTTTGTCAATAAGGATTTGGAGCTGGCAAAATCCGTCGAGGAGTATGACGATGTAGTTGACGCTCATTTCAGTGACATCAGGAACGACCTTATCGAACTGCTCGGAAAGGATAATAAGGACGGCGAATACTGTATAGACTTGCTGATGATTGCCAAATATTTTGAAAGAATCGGCGACCATGCTACGAATATTGCCGAATGGGTTCAGTATTCTATAACCGGGAAGCACAAGGACGGAAGCGTTTTTTAGTGAACGGAAAACCGGTGCCAATTATGTATGCTATAAAGGGGTTGTACCGCTGAATGATTTATCTTGTTGAGGATGACATCAGTATCAGGGAACTGGTTGTTTATACGCTGAAGAACAGCGGATTCGAAGCATCGGGGTTTTCTGAAGCCACGGCTTTCTGGAAGGCCGTCCGCAGTAAAACGCCGTCACTTATACTGCTTGATATTATGCTTCCCGGCGAAGACGGGCTGCAAATCCTGAAAAAGCTCCGTAATATGCCGGAATTTTCAGGCGTACCGGTTATAATGCTTACGGCAAAGGGGACGGAATACGATAAAGTCATCGGTCTTGACCTCGGTGCCGACGACTATATTCCCAAGCCGTTCGGTATGATGGAGCTTATTTCGCGTATCAAAGCCCTTTTAAGGCGTTCCCGCTTTGAACCGGTAAAAAAGAACCTTCTTGAAACAAACGGCTTATCTGTAAACATTGACATGCACGAAGTCGCATGCAACGGCAATCCGGTTAACCTGACGCTGAAGGAATTCGAGCTGTTATGCTATCTGCTTGAAAACAAGGGAAACGTTCTGAACCGCGACAAAATACTTTCCCATGTATGGGGTTATGATTTCAACGGCGAAACAAGAACGGTCGACGTTCATATAAGGACGCTCAGGCAAAAGCTCGGCACCTGCGGGGAATTGATTGAAACGGTCAGGGGAGTGGGATATAGGATAAGCAAGGATTAATTAAAGCATCCTGTGTTATAAATATATAAAAAGCAAGAGCATACCCTAATAGTTATCAGAGCATGTTCATATTACCCATTCTGCGTATCTGATTATTAGACACGCAGAATGGGTAATATGAACATGCTCTGA
>DBCY01000127.1 GCA_002293295.1 Ruminococcus sp. UBA946
TTTCGAACACGCCCTAGTATAAACAGCAAAAGGGGGAAGCGTCCCCGGCGTTCGTATGCGTATTTCTTTCGTTTACGGGGTGCCGGGTATGTTTTCCCCTTAAATTTATTCCGGCAGCGTTATAGAAGGGCAGCGGTTATCAATGGAAAATTATTATACTGTAAAAAATTATGCGTCCGCTTCGTTTACAGAAAAAAAGTCTGAATTTACAGGTCATGTAATGCCCGTAAGCACAAATGAAGAGGCTGTCGATTTCATAAATAAAATACGTGCCGAAAACCGTAAGGCTTCGCATAACGTCTACGCATACATTTTAAGGCATCAGAATATTTCGCGTTATTCGGACGACGGTGAACCTAAGGGTACCGCGGGCGTCCCTGTCCTTGACGTTCTTGCGAAGGAAGACCTTACCGACGTCTGCTGCGTTGTAACAAGATATTTCGGAGGCGTCCTGCTCGGCGGCGGAGGGCTTGTGCGGGCTTATTCCCATTCGGCGAAAATTGCCGTTGACTCATCCGGAAAAATTCTGATGTGCAAAGCCCGGGAATATAAAATTATCACCGATTACAGCCTTTACGGAAAAATCAGTCATATTTTCCCCGGTTTTGACGTTAAAATAACGGGAGTGGATTTCGGCGCCGATGTCACGGTCAGTCTGCTTGTAAAAAAGGAATTTTCGTTAAAACTTGAAGAAAAAATTATAGAGCATACAAACGGCAAGGTAAATATTATTAAAAATAATGAGTTATTTATGAATTTCGGCTGATTATTTTGTGCATATATACAAAATATATGATGTTAAAAGTATTTTATAAGCTTTATTCCGTATATATTACAGAATCTGTTACGTATTGTTTATTTAATTATAATTGCAGGGGATGTTCAAAATGACCGTACGCGAACAAATTGAGGTTATGGAACTCGGTTTATTATGCGAGGAAGCATGCGTATCTAAAAATTCCGGGAAAAGGAACAGGGATGAGCCGAAATGCCCGATGCGCACCGAATTTCAGAGGGACCGGGACAGAATCCTGCACAGCAACTCCTTTCACAGGCTCAAGCATAAAACACAGGTTTTCCTTGCCCCGGTCGGCGACCATTACCGGACAAGGCTTACCCATACCCTTGAAGTCGCCCAGATTGCCAGGACTATATCAAGGGCGCTCAGGCTGAATGAAGACCTGACCGAAGCAATTGCCTTAGGGCATGACCTCGGTCATACCCCGTTCGGCCACGCCGGCGAAACAGTCCTTGATGAAATATGTCCGCACGGTTTCAAACACTATCTGCAAAGCGTGCGCGTCGTCGATTACATAGAAAAAAACGGGTCAGGCTTAAACCTCACCTATGAGGTTAAAAACGGGATTGCCTGCCATACAAATAAAACCGCCGTTACAAAAGAGGGTTATATCGTCAGGCTTGCCGATAAAATTGCCTATATCAACCACGATATTGAAGACGCTGTCCGCGCCGGAATGCTTAAGGAAAACGACCTGCCGAAAAAATCAACCGATGTTCTGGGGCATTCAAAGAGCGAGCGGATAACCTCCCTGATTACGTCGGTTGTGAAGAACGGCGCCGCTGTAATCAGGATGGACGACAGCGTAAAAACCGCGCATGACGGGCTCTATGATTTTATGTTTGAGAATGTTTATAAGAATTCGGCCGCCAAATCCGAGGAATCAAAGGCAAAAACGCTTGTCGAGAAGCTGTACATTCATTTCCGTAAATATCCCGATAAAATGCCGTCCGAGTATAAAAAAATCATGCAGAAATACGGCAAGGACCGTGCGGTATGCGATTATATTGCGGGAATGACCGATATATACGCCGTAAATCTGTTTGAGGACATATTTATCCCCAAAGGCTGGAGAGAGGGCAGGAGTTAGGTAATATGCCGGCTACCGGATTAACGCCGTTCAGATTCTGAACTTTCCGCCGGCTGTTTGGATTTCTTCGGCAGCCGTGCGTTTACTTGGATTTCCTGAAAGGATTATTATAAAAATGGCTCTGCCTGATAGTTTTTTATTGAAACTGAAACAGAATAATCCGATAGACAGTATTATGTCGTCTTATACGCGTTTAATACGCCGCGGGCATAATTATGTCTGCCTGTGTCCGTTCCATTCGGAAAAAACGCCCTCCTGCACGGTTTACACTGACAGCGACAGCTTTTATTGCTTCGGATGCCAGGCGGGCGGAGATGTAATAACCTTTATTATGAAAATTGAAAATCTTGATTATATCGAAGCGGTAAAGCTTCTTGCCGAACGCGGCGGTATTCCTATGCCGGACGAAAACCTGAGCTCCGATTATTCAAGGCTGAAATCAAGGGTGCTGGAAATAAACCGTGCGACGGCGGTATTTTTTAATAATATATTAATAAAAAACGCCTTAGGGGAAAAAGGAAGGCGTTATTTAAAGGAACGAAGACTTTCGCCTGGCACCGTAACGAAATACGGACTGGGTTTTGCTCCGGACGACTGGAATCTTCTCGGCAGTCATCTTCTTTCACTCGGCTTTTCCGAACAGGAGCTTATTGAGGCGAATGTTTGCCGGCGCGGTAAAAATGGCGGTATTTATGACCAGTTCCGCGACAGGGTTATGTTCCCGATTATAGATTTAAGGGGGAATGTTATTGCGTTCGGCGGACGCATTATCGACGGCGGCGGTCCTAAATACCTGAACACATCGGATACTCCCGTATTCAGGAAAAGCCGGAATTTATTCTCGCTGAACTTCGCTAAAAAATCCGGTGAACAGACTTTGATTCTGGCGGAAGGGTATATGGATGTAATATCCATTAACCAGGCAGGTTTCAGCAATGTCGTGGCAACCTTAGGAACGGCTCTGACTCAGGAGCAGGCGCGCCTTATGAAGCAGTATGCGGACGAAGTCGTTATCGCTTATGATTCGGACGCTGCCGGGCAGAGCGCCACTCATAAGGCAATCAATCTCCTGTCGCAAACCGGCATAACCGCCCGGATAATAAAAATGCACGACGCCAAGGACCCTGACGAGTACATAAATAAATTCGGCTCCTTAAGATTCGGTCAGCTAATATCAAAATCAGACGGGGCAATTGACTTTGAACTTAACAAATGCCTTTCGGGAATTGACACAGAAACTGAAACGGGTAAAATAGAGTATATTAAGAGATGTATGAACGTTCTTGCCGAAATAGCCTCACCGGTTGAAAGGGATGTGTATATTTCAAAGATTGCCGGACATACGGGAGTTCAAAAGCAGGTTATAGTGCAGCAGGTAAACGGTATCATAAAAAAGAGGATTAATTCAGGAGAAAAACAGAAATGGAATGACATACGCACCTTCTACGGGAAGACGCGCAGCCGTCCCGAAGCTTTGAAAAATCCGCGGGAGTATAAGGCGGAAACAGGTATAATTTCATATCTTTCCCTTAATCCGGAAGAGCTTGAATATATCGCTTCAAAAATAAAGCCGGATGATTTTATTACGGATTTTAACAGAAAAGTATATGAAAAGCTTATTTACGGCATAAAAAACTCGTCTGAATTCAATATAATGTCCCTGCAAAGTGAATTTTCTGCCGATGAAATGGGTAAAATAACAGGAATTGTAATATCAGGAAAAGAAATTGTCAATAATAAAGACACAATTGAAGATTATATCAGTACCCTGCATCTTTATAAGGATAAAGCTTTTAATCCGTCAGGGGCGTCCGATGAGGACTGGCTTAATCATATTAGTAAAATAAAAAGAAATAAAATAAAAGGATAGTGTACCGCTTAATATCAAAAATATCAGCAGTTCCGTTTAAAAAACGGAAAACTGTGGTTTTTATAAGCCGTGCAGAATATATACGGGATTTGAAAGGAAATGGTTTTGTTATGTCAGCCGATAAGAAAAGTATAGAAGTCCTGCTGGAACAGGGGAAAAACAACGGCAAGCTCTCTACAAAGGAAATCACCGACGTACTGGAGGAACTTGAGTATGACGCCGACCAGATGGAAAATTTTTATGATAACTGCGCAAACATGAATATAGAAATCATTGAGGATTTCATTACCAATGCCGACCTTGCTGTTTTAGCCCTTGACGCTTCGATACAGGACGACCTGGAGCTCAGTTTATCGACCGAAGGCATCGCAATAGACGACCCCGTTAAAATTTACCTTAAAGAAATCGGACGGGTTCAGCTCCTTAGCTCGGAGGAGGAAATCGAACTGGCGGAAAGAATGGTAAAGGGCGACTTAAAGGCAAGAAAACGCCTTTCAGAGGCAAACCTCCGGCTTGTCGTATCCATAGCAAAGCGGTATGTGGGGCGGGGAATGCAGTTTTTAGACCTTATCCAGGAGGGAAACCTCGGTTTAATCAAGGCTGTAGAAAAGTTTGACCATACAAAGGGCTTTAAATTTTCGACATATGCGACATGGTGGATACGACAGGCGATAACCAGGGCTATTGCCGACCAGGCGCGCACGATCCGTATTCCGGTTCATATGGTGGAAACTATTACAAAGGTAAAAAAGGTATCATCCCAGCTGCTCCATAAAAACGGGCATGACCCCACTCCCGAGGAAATTGCCGAAAAGCTTGAAATGCCTGTGGAACGCGTCCGGGAAATTATGCGTATAGCTCAGGACCCCGTATCCCTTGAAACCCCCATCGGTGAAGAAGAGGACAGCCATTTAGGCGATTTTATCCCCGACGACGACGCCCCAGCGCCTGCCGAAGCTGCTTCGCTGATTCTTCTTAAGGAACAGCTCGGCGAGGTTTTGTCAACGCTTACCGACCGCGAGGAAAAGGTTCTGCGTCTCCGTTTCGGGCTTGAGGACGGACGTTCCCGCACTCTTGAAGAGGTGGGGAAAGAATTCAACGTAACCAGGGAACGTATCCGCCAGATTGAAGCGAAGGCTTTAAGGAAGCTGCGTCATCCGAGCCGGAGCAAAAAGGTAAAGGATTTTCTTGACTGATAAAGGCTAATGATATTCATATGAAAGGTTGGGCGGTATGCATATAACTCTGGAAGCAGACTATGCGGTACGGATTGTCGGCTGCCTTACGGCTGAAAAACGCAGGCTTGACGCTAAAACAGTCGCCGATATGACCGGCGTCACTTTAAGGTTTGCTTTGAAAATACTGCGGAAGCTTGTCGCCAGCGGCCTTGTGAAGTCATTTAAGGGAACATACGGGGGTTATGAGCTTGCGCGCGGACCTCACAGCATATCGCTTAAGGATGTTATTGAAACCGTCGAGGGGAAATACCATCTCAGCCGCTGCCTGTCCAATGAATACGACTGTAACCGCGGAATGTCAGGACAGTGCAAATACCGGAGCGTTTTTAACGATATTTCGGCTGACGTCGAAAAAAAGCTTGAAAAATATACCTTTGACATGTTCAGTTGAATTTTGATACATATAGTATTAGGGCGGTATAATTTTACTTTACATGCTGAATTTTCAGCTGTTAATTAATGCGTACTGAACAATTACACATTTTGTGTAATTGTTCCCAGAAACAGACAAATCTGTTTCTGGGTGCGAAAAAAGCAGTGCTTTTTCGCAATACTTCTTGATAATGTCTGTTTATAAAACAGTTTTCTCAGAAAACTGTTTTATTAGTGCAAGAGTTTTGAGTAATTTTACTCAAAAACCTTGCACTTGAATAATCGAAAAATGCTTTTACGTCGCATAGCGACGGCATTTTTCAATTATTCAGCAGACATTTATTAATAATTATTTTAATTTCAGGACTGTATCCTGCATAAAATAAGCAGCCATGAGTAAAATACTCATGACTGCCGGTAAATTATACACGTCTTAACCGAAAATTATTCCCGGTTAGTAACAGTATTATTTATGCTTTATGCATCAAACTGATTATCGTTTTTGCCTACGCCGCTGGGGCAGTCGCTCTTGCTTTTCGGGCCCTTCTTGTTTTTCTTGTCTCCTGTATTAGGGGAGCTGGTCTGGTTCTTATCGTTTTCCTGATAATTCATTTTATTCACCTCTAAAAAATATAAAAAATAATATAATTATACAACAGAATTTAAATTTCATCTGTTTGGCGTATAATAATATAATTATTTACAAAGGAATGGATTTTATGCGTACAAGCGGTATATTACTACATATTTCCAGCCTGCCTTCCGATTACGGAACGGGCTCGCTCGGAAAAGAAGCATATGATTTTATTGATTTTTTAAAAAGAGCAGGGCAGGAATACTGGCAGTTCCTGCCAATAGGCCCAACGGGATACGGCGACTCTCCGTATCAGAGCTATTCGGCGTTCGCCGGAAATCCTCCGCTGATTGATTTTGATATTCTTGTCAAGGACGGCTTGATTTCTGATAAGGATAAGGATTTGCAGCTTTTAAACGGCAGAAAAGACTTTGAAAGTTATGAGGAGTTATTAAAATCCAAGCTGAAAGTATTATCAAAAGCGGCAAGAAATTTTATTACAAACACTCAGGCTTATGACCATCCGGAATATAACCGTTTCTGCTCGGAAAACGCATTCTGGCTTGACGATTATGCGCTTTTCATGTCCCTTAAGGCTTATTTTAAACAGATTATGTGGACGGAATGGGACGACGGCATTAGACTTCGGGAGAAAAACGAGGTTGAAAGGTATACTAAGCTTCTTTCCGATGATATTAATGAATGGAAATTCATTCAGTATATATTTTTTAAACAGTATCACGCTATGAAAAAATATGCAAATAAAAGAGGAATAAAGCTTTTCGGCGATATGCCGATTTATGTTTCGCCTGACAGCTCGGACATATGGGCGTCTCCCGAGCTTTTTATGCTTGACGGGGACAGGAAGCCCGTAAAGGTTGCGGGGTGTCCTCCCGATGATTTTTCGCCGGCTGGGCAGCTTTGGGGAAATCCGCTATATGACTGGAAAAAAATGAAGGAAGACGGTTACCGGTGGTGGATTTCAAGAATCGAATATTCCTCCCGTCTTTTTGACCTGACCCGTATAGACCATTTCAGGGGATTTGAAAGCTTTTATGCAATACCCGCCGGGGATAAAACCGCCGAAAACGGGGAATGGCTTAAGGGCCCGTCTATGAATCTGTTCAGAGCGGTAAAGAAGGAGCTTCCCGATGTTAAGCTTGTTGCCGAGGACCTGGGATTTTTGACCGGCAGCGTGAGGAAAATGCTTAAAAAGACGGGGTATCCCGGAATGAATGTGCTTGAATTCGGGTTTAACGGCTCAAAGGACAGCTGTTACCTTCCGCATAATTATATACCGAACAGCGTAACCTATATCGGCACTCATGACAACGACACCGCAATAGGATGGTATAAGTCCCTCGATGAGAAAACCCGCAGGTTTGCTGACAGGTATATGGCTCTGAACCGAAAAGAAGGCATAAACTGGGGGATAATCCGCACCGTTTACCAGAGCGTATCGGAGCTTGTTATTATACAAATGCAGGATTTTTTAGGCTTAGACGGAAAAGCAAGGATGAATATACCCTCGACTGTCGGAAACGGCAACTGGTTATGGCGGCTTAATAAAAACGACCTGAATAAAGAGCTTGCGAAGAAGATTCATAAATATACGAAGCGGTATTTCCGCCTGCCGTTAAAAAGAATAATATAAAGTAAAAAAATCCCTGCCGTAAAGTAAAGAATACAGCAGGGATTAGATTAAGCCCAATATATGTTTAATATATAGTATTTTTATTTCGGATTTCTTCCTATCCCCCCTGTTTTATGACCAATTGAAAAAATCCGTTGACTTTAATTAAACTTCCTTTTATACTTTTCTTATAGAGAAAATTTTCCTATAATAATTTATTTTGTATCATTGGAGTATATTATTCCAATGATACAAAACAACTTTATAACCAGAGGTAATAATTTTGAAAAAATTATTGGTTTTTATAATAATCGTATTTCTGCTTTTCATTGGTTGTAACGATAAAACCGAGAGCATAAAAAATAATTTTTTTGCATCCTCATTTGTAAGGGATACAAATATAGGTTATTTACTGGATTTTACCTTATTTGAAAATGAACTAGCGATTCTGGGCTGTAAATCGGACACAGGCTTTTCAGAACTCAGAACAAAAATTATCACCTTTGACTTAAACGGAAATATGCTGACCGAGGTTGAACTTATGCTTAAAGACGGTTCATACCATAACGGGATTTCAGGTTGTATTGATTCTGATGGAAAGGTATGGGTGCTGTTCAATACCGGAGTCATGGGAAAAGATGAATATGCGCTGGTTTGTTATGAACCGAACGGCAGTATAACTGAAAAAATCAGCGTTGATTATGATTTTTTCGGAGAAATTTCAATTTCAAAGACGCTTTTTGTAAATAGCAGAGCTGAAACCAATAATGCTTATTTCTATTTTATATTCGACAATAAGATTATTATGTTTGATAAAGCCGGAAAACAAATTGAACCGGACGGTTCAGACAGAAACATAAAAAACATATGCAGACTGAATGACGGAAGGATTATGAAAGTATGTCTGAATACGCAGGATTCGGAAACCTTAACATACAGTTTCAGCGATTTAAACCCGCAGCCCGCCGGCAATGAAAATAAATACCCCGATTTAAAGACGGAACGGCCGTTTTTTTTCAGGAGCGGAAATGATGAGTATGACCTGCTCATGTGTTCATCATCGTATGTTTACGGTTATGACCTTGAAACAGGGACACGTACGGAGCTGATGGACTGGATAAAAAATAATATCAACAATACCGGCGCCGATATGTACAGGAATGTGATTATATCAGAGGATAGCGTTTTTTGCCTGTTTTACGCCCCTTACACAGAAGGATTAGGAGCATACAGTTCATCAGGCAATATCAGTCTTGTAAAGCTTTCTGCAACGGACATTCCGCATAATGAGGAAAAACGCATAATAAAGCTGTCCGCCTTATATACCGACCCTATGATAAAGAATACTGTGACGGAGTTTAATAGTTTAGATAATGATTACTATATTGAGCTTAAAACATATTCCGACAAAAACTTATGGGTTGACAATGATGCGGTTGTTCAATTTAATATGGATATAATCTCGGGTGATATTCCCGACGCTGTTTTCCTTGAACGCACCTCACCCTTCCGGAATTATACATCCAAGGGGCTATTTACGGATTTATACGGATTAATGGATACCGACCCGGAAGTTAAGAGGGAGGATTATCTGCGGAATATCTTCAGGCTTATGGAAACCGACGGTAGATTATATGTGGGTACAGCTTCATTTTTCGTTAATGCACTTATAGGGAAAACCTCGGATATAGGCACGCAGAAAAGCTGGACATGGGACGATTATAATAAGCTTTTATCAGAAAAGCCATCCGGCATAATACCGATTACCGATACCTACACCGCAATGACAAAGGATTATTTTTTATCAATCCTGTTAAGGACAGCAATAAATAAACTGGTTGATTATAAAAATCATACCTGCTCATTTATAAACGAAGAATTTTACGATATGCTGAAAGCAACAGAAGATATCCGTTAACAGCCGGATACCCGGAAAACTCCTTTGATTACAGGGGCAGCAATCCTCTGCTTATCTGGAACGACGGAATAGCAGGATTTGATTGTATAGATATTAAGAGATATGAAATGCAGTATTTCGGAGAAGAAATCTCTTATATCGGCTTTCCCTCAAACGACAAAAACAAAAGCGGTCCTTCGTTCAGCCCCGGCAGTCTGTTTGCTATTTTTGAGGAGGCAAAAGAAAAAGAGGGCGCCTGGGAATATGTAAAATACCTTTTAACGGATTATCAGGATACGCATAATGAAAATATCGGCGGTTCCCTTATGGGTATACCTGTAAAATCCTCGGCTTTTGAAGATATGATAAAAAATGATGCTGACTTTGCCCGTGAAAANNCGTTGAGGATAGTGATATTAAAAAAATCAGGGATTTAATCAACTCGGTCGGTTATGTCGATATTATCGATAATAATATCACATCAATAATATCCGAAGAATCCCAGGCCTATTTCACAGGTCAGAAATCAGCGGAGGAGACCGCGGAAATCATTCAGAACAGAGTAAGTATTTATCTTGAGGAACTGCGGTGAAACTTTATGTAAATTATTATAAAGAATTTTCTAATTACCAATATATGTTATTAATTTCAGATTTCAATCTCTTTTCTTATTTTTTTGACCAATTTAAAAAATCCATGAATATTCAAGCGGTATATAGATTACCGCTTGAATGTTTGTTTAATTCATTAACCGGGAGTTTTTATGAAAAATTTTATTTATATAATATTAACATTTCTTATGTTTTTTATCATTTCATCTTGTAAAAACAACAATACTAATGTTCAGGAAACACCTATGATTAATTCATTTTCAGAAATTACAGAAAACGAAATCAATATCGACAATCCGATGTATTTTGGAATAGCCGGCGATTCTCTTGTTATTGCCGGATTGTATTATAATACGGAGCAATTGAGTCCAATAGGACAGCCTTTAATGGCTAATAAGGTAATAAGGACTGATTTAAGCGGTGAAATACTGTCAGAAGATATATTAGACTTAACTGAAGGCCAAGACAACTCATTTATTCAATGTGCGGATATTGATGAAAATGGCAACCTTTGGCTACTGACAATCGGTATAAAGTGTATGGCTATTTGCTTGGATGAAAATAATAATATCATAGAAGAAATAGAATTATCGGTTCAGGACATAAATATATCAATTGGCACATCAAGAAAAATGTTTGTCGATAATGACGGCTATATTTATTATTTTTTAGGAATGGATTATTCGCCTGGATTTATTATTTTTGATAAAAACGGAAAATTATACACTATTGAAGAATACAATAATTGGGAAACAGTTGATTTATTAAGACTAAATGACGGAAAAATAGCAGCTGCCCAGATTACGCGTACAGGAAGAACGGCGGTCAGGGAAATAAATGCGAAAACTATGACTTGGGGTGATGAATATATAATATCCATTGACAATGAATCCACAGTCGGATTTAACGCATTTTTAACTGGCGGCAATGAAGAATATGATATACTTATAAATAAACCAGAAGCTATGTATGGGTATAGTTTTAATTCAAAAGAACCGGTTTTAATCGCAAACAGGTCTGAATCAGGTCTTGGCAACGGAACAGATATGTATTTATCTTACAAATACACTATTCTTTCGGATGATATTATTTACACTATAAAACCAATGGAAATTGAATCAGTGATAATTGGAGGAATTACATATGACTATTGTTCATTCACTATTTTAAATGCCCTGAAACAAAGCGAATCAGAACCTGTTGTAAAAAGCCGGAAAATTAATATAACCGCATTATATGAAGACCCGTATTTAGAGAATATGATTATAAAGTTCAAACAAAAGAATCCCAATTACTTGATTGGCTTAAAGATATATGCTATAGAAAACGATTTTAACAGCTTTGACAATGCCGTTAATAATCTGAATATTGATATTATATCAGGAAATACGCCCGATATTATTTATATTAATGCGCTTAATGAGCATATATCATATAAGAATTATATATCAAAAGGGCTTTTTACCGATTTATACGATTTTATTGACAATGACCCTGAAATTAACAGAGAAGATTATCTCCCGAATATTATGAAACTGCTTGAAACAGAAGGTAAGCTTTATTCTGCGGCAGCTTCCTTTCAGGTGAACACAGTGGTGGGTAAAACAAGCGATGTCAGAAATAACACGGGCTGGACATGGGATGATTATAATAAGCTTATCAGTTCAAAACCCAAAGGATTAATACCGATTGCTGACGAATACAACCCTATGTCAAAAAATGAGTTTCTTGAATTGGCTCTCCTGACAAAATTAACTGAATTTATTGATTATGAAGCTGATGAATGTAATTTTGAAAGCCCGGAGTTTATCAGCCTGTTAAAAACGGCGGATTATTACCCCCGGGAAAGTACAGTTATGTTTGAGCCTTCGGATTATATGAACAAAAACCCCTTGCTGATGCATATCTGGTTGAGCGGTTTCAATCAGTTTTATACAACAAGGTTAGAAAATATATATTTCGGAGGTGAAATATCATATATAGGATTCCCTGCTTCAAACGGGGAAAACGGTTCGTCATGCCAGTTTCTTGGAACCTTTTCAATTTTTAAAAATTCAAAAATAAAAGATGATGCATGGAGTTTTATAAAATATTTAATAACCGATTATCAGGATACCGCCGGAGAAACTAACTCCATAGCGGGTTATCCGGTAAAAAAATCCTCACTGGAGAAAAATATGGAGCAAGCGCTTACAATGGAATATGATGTAAATAACAAAAACGGTATTCCTGACAGAGATAATTATATGAAAATAATCGAGCTTATTAATTCCGTTAATATGTCCGGCACCGGTGATTATACAGTACAAGGAATAATATC
>DBCY01000091.1 GCA_002293295.1 Ruminococcus sp. UBA946
GTATACCACCATTGTTAATTTTTAATTGTTAATTGGTACTACCTCTTCTCACCCAACATAAAAAGGGCAATAGTGCCGGGTCCGGCATGCGAACCGATAACGGGTCCTATATCATTCATCATGCAGTTCTTTACGCCCATGCGTTTTTTAACTTCGCTTTCGACATACCGGGCATCCTCGATACAGTCACCGTGGGAAATGGCGTAAAAGGTATTCTTATAATTACCGGTGCGCTCAATCACTAAATCTACCGTTTTGTTAAGCGCCTGTTTTCTGCCTCTTACCTTTTCAACAGGAATCAGCTTGCCTTCGTTATCGACATGAAGCACAGGCTTTATTCCCAGGATAGAACCGGCTATCGCGGCGGCTTTGGAAACGCGTCCGCCTCTGTGCAGATAAGCCAGGTCGTCTACTGTAAAGATATGAACAAGGTTAAGCTTATTGCTTTCAAGCCACCGGGCAAGCTCGTCTATTCCCATGCCTTCTTTTTTCTTTTCAACGGCGTGCATTAAAAGCAGACCCTGTCCGAGTGACGCGCAAAGTGAATCGATGGTATATATTTTGCGTTCCGGGAACCTTTCCCTGAGTTTTTCGGCTGTAAGCCGCCCGCAGTTATAGGTTCCGCTTAAACCGGAAGAAAATCCTAAATAAAGAATATCGAAGCCCTTCAGTAAAAGCCTTGTAAATTCAAGTTCAAAAACCTCAAGGGTAACCTGCGAGGTCTTTGTCAGATGACCCTTGCGCATCATATCATAAAAATCCTTAATCGAAAACTCGTCAAGGGAAGCGTATTCCTTGTCGTCAATGGAAAAACTAAGATTAATCAAAGCAACGTTGTTTTCAGTGAAATAGTTTTCGGGCAGGTCTGTGGAATTTTCAGAAACTATTATGTAATTAGCCATATTTATGACCGTCCTTTCCGGATGTACTGCCCTGTAAGGCAAAACACCTGAGCTTGAAAAGCCTTATTTTCAAACTTAAATTATTTTTATTGTTATTTTAAAATCCGGGTAAAAGTTTTCTATTGCAAATATACCATACTTTACTTGAAATGTCAAATTATATTTGAAATAAACCTGCTAAAGCTAATCCGCGGTTAAAAATAAATTAACCGCGGATTAAAAATTAAAATTAACTTTTGACTCTCTTTTTAACTGATAACTCCTGATTCATCATTAATTACTTCCGAAACTTCGACCGGGGTTCTTATTTCGGTAACTGTATTTTCAAAATCCGTAATCAGCTCCGAAACATTAAGCACCTCGACTTCAATTCCGAGGTCGGGTATGGAAATCCCCGTCAGCATATTATTCTGAGGATTAAAAACCAGGATATATCTCCCGTTTGCGTTTTCACCCGTATATGTATTCCCGGCGTCAGTCTGCTCATAAATCATCCCGGCTGAACCGGCGGCGCTGTCAACAGAATTGAAAATGGCGGAAAATACAGCGTTCGTATTTACGTTTTCAATAGGGATTTTAAACGCCAGTTCGCCCAGTTCGGCTGTAATGCCGTTATTGCCGTAGCTGATGTTAAGCCCTGCCAGCGATTCGGGTTCGCTTATTTCCATATCCCAGATGCCTGTACCGTATCTTGTAATGACTCCTTTTGCCTCCGCGCCGTTATATTTTATCAGCACCTCGCTTGTAAACGCTTTGTTTATATCGGGTGTTCTTGATTTAACGGCATTCTGAATACTTTTACATCCTGCCGCAGTCAGTATGAATACTGCCGTCAGCAATAATAAAACCGTTCTTTTCTTCATAAAAGCCCTCCGCTCAAAATTGTGAACAGAAGGCTTATACTTTACCGCATAAATGCCTTATCTGTTCCATTCTCTGAACACGTACGGCAGCTCGTTTATCACATCGGAGGGAAGCATCCCGGTTCTGGACGATTTTTCAGCAGCTATTCCGGCGGCGCGGCTGTGAACATATACGCCTGCGACGGCGGCGTTCAGCGGAGAAAGACCCTGAGCTGCGAATCCCGCTGTTATACCGGCAAGAACATCGCCGCTCCCGCCTTTGCTGAGTCCCGGATTCCCCGAACCGCAGACATACACCCTGCCGTTTCCGGCAATAAATGTCGGGACGCCCTTTGCGGCAACTATTATATCATATTCGCGGGCAAGGGCCGCGGCTCTTGAAAGACGGTCTTTTTCCGCCTTAATGCCGGAAGCGTTGATTATTCTTTCAAGCTCGGCTTCATGCGGTGTGATAATAAGCTTGTTTTTTGTGTTCTTAATTATATTTATGTTGTCCGATATGCAGTTTATTCCGTCTGCGTCCAAAATTATCGGACAATCTGCATTAATTAATAAATCCTGTACGATTTTTTTAGTCGAGTCTGAAACGCCGAGTCCGCACCCAATCGCCAGAGCTGTCATATTTCCGGCTGCCTTAATTAATTTATCGCTGTTTGACGATGATATTAACCCTTCCTCATCTTCGTCCAGCGGCAGGAACGTTGCTTCGTATACCGAAGACGCAGCCCGGCTAATAACTTTATCTGTTGAAGCAAGACTTACAAGACCTGTCCCCGAACGCAGAGCCGATAACGTTTGCAATACTGCGGCTCCGCTCATTCGGCTGCAGCCGGCGATAATCATCAGTTTTCCGAAATCTCCTTTATGCGAATCAGGCTTCCTTTCAGGGAACATTCCCCTTACAAAAGCATCGGTCACATCATAGGCAAGATATTCCATTCCTTCATAAAGCCCGTCGGTCAGACCGATATTACCCGTAATAATTTCTCCGCAGTATTCCTTTAAAGGATATACAAGCATTCCCGTTTTTATATTGCCGAAAGTCACCGTGTAATCTGCTTTGATTGTGTGCGGGGCTGTTTCGCCGTTCAGGGCGTTTCCCCCGGAAGGAATATCGACGGCAATTTTAATGCCTCTGCATCCTTTTATATATTCAAAATACTCATTAACCGAAGGGGGCATACTATTCCCCCTGAAACCGATTCCGTAAACGGAATCGGCTATTAAATCCGCTGATGACGCTCTGATTCTCGCTTTATCAGAATCATCATCCAGATTCAGAATTTCAATCCCCTGTATTGAACTAAGCTCGATATACCTTTCCTTGGCAAGCTGTGAAGCCGGAGCTCCGTCACACAGTACTACTGTCGTTTTTATACCTGAAACGGCAGTTTTTTTAGCGGCGGTAAATCCGTCGGCGCCGTTATTGCCGTGACCGCACAGAATAACGACGCCGTTTGAAGAATCAGTACCGGTAATTAACGACATTATCAGCCTGAATATCTCATTGGCGGCATTGTCCATTAATTCAGGATATGTCAGAGCCTTTTTATCGGATAAGGCTTCTATATATTTCATTTGGGACGGTGTTGTGTAAATCATTATTATTCATCCTCTTGAAAGCTGTAATTCTCATTTGCCCTCATAGAATATTACGCTTGCCATAGCCATAGTATTTGTATGCGAACAGGATACCGTAGCCTTTACTTTTTTAAAAGCAAAATGTGTTTTTGCATTTCCCGACAAGCTCAGATAATACTGTCCGCTGTAGTCAGCCATTACGGAAACTTCATTCAGTCTGCAGCCGCTGAACGAAGTACCCATTGCCTTTGCGAAAGCCATTTTCCCGCAGAACATCTCAGCTATTACGGATGATGAAAAATTCTTGCCGATAAGGAATTTCATTTCCTGCGGCGAAAAAATCCTTGACCTGAAACGGGATTTCAATGCTATTTTCTTCATATGAGGCATATCAACGAAATAAATACCCTGTATCATCTATTATTATCTCCTTTTAGAATGTTTAAAATCACAGTTTATGAATATACTTATGATTTTAAACACAACTTAGAATATTTATCGCAGGTACACCTTATAAAAGGTTTATTGCTGTCTTAGCATTCCGTTTCTTATATTCCGCGGCAGATACGGTTTCATTGCCTCAAGCACGCGTTCGTTGGGAGTGAAAATAATTCTGACGCTGCCCAGCGAGCCGTGCTTGAAATCGGCATAATAATCCCGGCTATCATCGCCTGTTTCATCCCTGCCGTTTGCTAGAACCGTTGTTACGCTATTCCCCGGAGCGGGAGCGTCCTTATATTCCCCAAAGCTTTCGAACGCCGAAATTTTAAAGGTAATCAAACGTTTTCTTTTTCTTTTGGCTATTATTTTATCAATATCGATTTCTCCGTTTGTCACAATATATTCATATTCGCAGTCAAATCCCGTCATCAGATAATAACCGCCGTAAACGACGCCGAGCGCAAAAAGGAAATTCACCGGTACAATAGGTAAAAACAGCATTACAACCGAAACAAGGACCGCTCCGACACAAATTAAAGCTTTTAATACGGCGTCCCTGCCGGTTCTGTTCTTTTTTATAATCTGCTCTATAAAAGTATCCATTTTTATTAATCCTTTCAAAATTCACGTTAAAACAGGGATTAGTCAATCAGGCAAAAAT
>DBCY01000206.1:0-3472 GCA_002293295.1 Ruminococcus sp. UBA946
TTTCCGTATTCTTGCCTTAAAACATGCGATATAAAAACATGTCATTGCATACCATATCCCTCCGCCTTTTTTCACATCGGGTTTTACGGAAGTGAACATCATAAGCTTATATACTAATCCATAGTTAAAATAATTGCATAGCATATTTCAATCTTTTTGCTGCATTGCGTTGTCTTCCTCTTCGACAGGCGACAGCCTGTCTTCATCGTCAATCCTAGCACTGCAACAAAAATCTGTGAAATATTTTACAATCATTTTAACTACGGATTAGTATTAATTTCAAATCGGGACGGTATATTGGCCAGTCCACGTTTTTTCCTAATCCCCATACATCAGAATCAAAAGATGTTCCGGAATAAGAACCTGAATTATTACCATACCCTGTTTCTTTTTCATGTTCATTTGCATTGAATACTTCTTTGGTTTCGGTATTTAATATTTCTGACATAATTTTAATCTCCCTCATTTTTAGCTTTTATTTGTTTTATATATTGGTCATAAACATCATAAAGCAAGTTATAGTGTTCGTTTTTGTCTTCTTCGCTGATAAAAACCGGATTGCCGGGATTTTTCCAATAGTAGTCAACCGGCTCATAAATACAATCCAAAGGTGAGAGGGTATTTAGGTATTCTTCAAGTTTGATATTGGATTCCCCTCCCCAATTATCATTATCATATAAATTTGAACTACTATCTTTTTCATCATCTCTCCAAATATAATCCTCTCCTTTCCAGCTTACAGTGTATAACTTATTCAGATAAAAAGAATTATTCCCTGTAATTATTTCAGAAAAATAAGCGTTTCTCCATTGATGAACATGCCGCTGGTCAATATAAACAACTGCCTTTTTCCCATCATTATCGTATTTTAGCATATAAGTCATTGAATCGTCAGGTTCAGAGTATATGGTATATTCAAGCAATTTTTTGCAAAAATCAGCTTCTCTCAATGAATACACTCTGCAAAAATCATTCATATAATTTATAGTTTGGCAAAACAATTCCGGTATTCCATCGAAATCAACATCTACAACCCCAAAAGAATAAATAAAGTTTCCATAGAATTCTCCGTTTTCGAACAGTCTTTGTTTTGCTGCAAAAACTAAATTCAACAACTCATCAGCAGAAGCAACCGGGTTAACAGGATAAACAAAAGGTTCATAAGAATAATTATACTTCTCTCTTTCCGATAAAAAATTTTGTTCAGGAGTTGATTCTTCGGATTCTGTCAGAATTGTTGATTCTGTTTCAGTCATTGTCGTTGTCTCTGTCGGTGGTTGGGTTTTCAGTGTTACCATTGTCGTTTCTGAAATAGTTATCTGCTCCGTATCATTGACATCTACATTATCAACATCACACCCCGGAAAACACACCGCCACTAATATTAAAAAAACTGCTCTAACCCGCTTGAAAAACATATTTATCATCCTTTATATAATAATAGTACCGCAAAATTCTTGCTTAATCAACATAATTATACCATACACTAACCGGATGAATCAATATAAATCCTTTAAAAAATACAAGTATTTTAACGCAGTATTTTAACTCAGTATTTTAACGCGTATAAGCATAAATTAATAAAGCCGGAAAAGGTTTACCTTTTCCGGCTTTATCTTGGATTATATTAATTAAAATCAGAATGCACTATTCCGTATGAAAGCATCATTATGCTGTCGCCGAGATGAACGTTTTCCACTATAATGTTTTTGTGGGAGACCGTCAGGTCGTAATGGCTGAAATTCCAGAAAGCCTTAATACCCAGGGATACCAGTCTGTCCGCAAGCTCCTGTGCTGCCGTTTTCGGTATGCAGAGAACGGCAATCAGCGGTTTCTCCTTTTCAAAAAAAGCCTCAATCCGTTCGTTGCCCATAATTTTGAGTCCGGCAACCCTTTCGCCGGTTTTATTTTCGTCAGCGTCGAAAATCCCTGTCAGACAACAGCCGTACTCCTTGAAATTCATATGCGTAGCTATGGCTTTGCCTAAATTGCCCGCGCCGAATAAAACTGTTTTATGCCGGTTTTCGATACCTAAAATTTTCCCTATTTCAGACTGAAGCTCAATGAGGTTGTATCCGTATCCCTGCTGTCCGAATCCGCCGAAACAATTAAGGTCCTGACGGATTTGCGAAGCAGTGAGCGACATCTTATCGGCAAGCTCTCCCGATGAAATCCTTATTGTACCCTTTTTTACCAATTCGCCTACAAATCTGTAATATCTGGGAAGCCGTCTGATTACCGAGTTTGATATTCCGGTTTTCTTTGCGTTTGGCATATATTGTAATTGTTCTCCTTTCGGCGGGATGTATAGTCTAAGACAGTTTTATTATATCATAGCGGCAAGGCGTTCGTTTACAGCGGTAAGGAAGCCTTCGGTATCAACGGTCTGTTTGTCGGGTATATCCGAAAGCAGGGCAAGGTCGCCGGTCATAACACCCTCCTCAATTGTCTGAACTGTGGCTTTTTCGAGCTTATCGGCAAAACCGGAAAGTCCGGGAAGATTATCAAGCTCTCCTCTTTTTCTGAGCGCGCCGCTCCATGCAAAAATTGTGGCAACGCTGTTGGTTGACGTCTTTTCACCCTTAAGGTGCTTATAATAATGACGCTGAACCGTACCGTGGGCAGCCTCATATTCGTATGCCCCCGACGGGGAAACAAGCACGGAGGTCATCATTGCCAGGCTTCCGTATGCAGTGGCGACCATATCGGACATAACGTCGCCGTCATAATTCTTGCAAGCCCATATATACCCTCCGTCGGAACGTATTACCCTTGCTACTGCGTCGTCAATCAGCGTATAGAAATATTCAATGCCGGCGGCTTCAAACTGCTGTTTATATTCATTTTCATATATCCCGGCAAAAATATCCTTGAAACGGTGGTCGTATTTTTTTGAAATTGTATCCTTTGAAGCGAACCATAAATCCTGTTTTAAGTCAAGCGCATATTTAAAGCAGGCGTGCGCAAAGCTTGAAATCGAAGAGTCCGTATTATGGATTCCCTGAATAATTCCGCCGGTTCCGCTAAAGTCATGTATAAGCTCCCGGGTTTCAGAACCGTCCTTACCGGTTATAACGAGTTCGGCTTTTGCTCCCTCCCCGACCTGTAATTCCGTATTTTTGTAAATATCCCCGTAAGCATGACGCGCGATTGTAATGGGCTTTGTCCAAGTCGGTATATAAGGAGTTATTCCTTTGATAATAATCGGGGTGCGGAAAACGGTTCCGTCAAGCATAGCCCTTATGGTGCCGTTCGGGGATTTCCACATTTCCTTAAGGTTATATTCGGGCATACGGGCGGCGTTGGGCGTAATGGTAGCGCATTTTACAGCAACGCCGTATTTTAAAGCCGCATTGGCGGAATCGACGGTAACCTTATCGTCGGTTTCGTTCCTGTGAACAAGTCCGAGGTCATAATACTCGGTTTTTAAATCAATATAGGGTTCAAGCAGAATATCCTTAATCATTTTCCA
>DBCY01000206.1:3493-11597 GCA_002293295.1 Ruminococcus sp. UBA946
TCATCTTAATTTTTTCTGCCATTTTAACATTCCCCTTTATTTTATTATTAATCTAGCGATAACGATTATTATCATATGCAGCGGATAAAAAACATAAAAAAACCATTTGTTTATAGTGCGGACAGCCCTTGAACTGTTTTCACCGCCGCGTCTTCCGTTATAAAAGTATAACGGTATTAATGACAGAATTACCGCAAACTGAAACCAGTCCATAAATGCATTTAATATAAATCTGAAAATTAAAAGCAAAGCAACAGAATAAATTATAAATACAGCCGCCTGCTTTTTAAAATTACCTCTGAAGCAGTAAAATATTATAATCCAGCCAAAGACGAAGAAAGGCCAGTCCCCGAAATTTGACAGCAGAAGAAGATATATTATCAGTACCGCCTTGCCGAAGGTGTTGACTTTATCCCATTTTATAACCGCCAGTGCCAGCAATCCTAAAAAGAGCGAATAAAAAACACTGTTATTTAAAAAGTAATGCCAGCCTGGTTTTATATTACCCGTTTGATAGAAAACATACGGAACCCAGGATATTAATGCGAATATACCCATCCTTAGCAGGTATTTTTTTACGCTTCGGGTATGATAAAACCCTTCGGCAATGAAAAAACACATTATGGGGGCGCAGGTTCTGCCGATTATATGCATTATATACCCAAGAACCGACTGTGTGTCAACAAAAAACCAGCCGATATGGTCAATAAGCATGGCAAAGGCGGCGTAATATTTAAGTAGGTTTGCCGAAACCCTAAAATCCGGGCGCCTCATAATTTTGAATTCATAAAACGGCGGGTGTTTAACAAAAATATAAATGAAATAACCGAAAAAACAAATGTTAAGAACGGGAATACAGTCAGTCCGGTTATGTCCATATCCTTTGTAAAAACCAACACGCGTATGATGAATATCAACGATGCAAGCGCTGAAAAGGTGAATCCGCAATAAGCTAAAATATCACATTTCTCCGATTTATATTTAACCAAGGAAATTATAAGCAGTGAAAAAGACAGCGACATTATAATCGTAAGAATCACGAGAAAAATCTTTATATCGTAAAACTCCGGCGATTCATCCAGAAAAGAATCAAAGCCGCTGTCCTTTAGTTTACCCCATATATTAAACAAATTGAACTTTACCGCATAATCAAGTATTATCGGTATCTTTATCCAGCTAAAGAGTGAAAAGACAGCCACACCGGATGTACCTATCAATATCATCCAAAACTTCACCGGCAGGTTCATAAAGCTGGCATTGCCATCAAGGTTTTTACCGCACTCGGAGCAAAAAGCAGTTTCATCGGCTACTTCAGTCCGGCATTTAGGGCAAAATTTCATAATCATTATCTCCTTTTTTTACTTCAGACATTTCAACGTTTACTTCCTTTCAAAACCTGCAGGATAATACCGAATACAATTCCCAGTAAAGAACCGGCAATAAGCCATGCCGTCATCATATCCTGAAGCACACCGATTATAATACCTGAAACAATGCCTATACATAAGCCGGATATTATTCTGCGGTAAAAAACCAGTTTTTTATCTTCCTCAGTATCAGCCCAAAGCTTGCAGACCATTATTCTTTCGCCGTCGTCTCCGGTATCCGCATCAAATGAAACACCTTTGAGCATCTCACAGGGAAAATCCGCGCATTGACCGCAATGCGTTATTTTTTTAACTTCGCAGCATTCCTTTATTTCGCATGGCGTTCCCCAGTATCCCACCGGTGAGCTTATGCATCCCTCGCAGCCGTAATCCTCCCTGTCGGGGCATTCGGAGCAAATTAATCCGCAGCGTGACTCAATCATTTTCTTATCCTAATTTTTAAAGCTATCCCTTGTATAGTCAAGCAGACCGCCCGCAAGGATAATATCCTTCGTGCGTCCCGAAAGCTCGCAAAGGACATCAATCTTTTCGCGGGTCGTCTTATTTTCGATTACAAGCTCTGACCTGCCTTCCTCAACGGCTGTTTTTATTCCGGGAATAACCAGCCTGTCGCCCTGAGAAATTTTATCATAATCGGCTTCGTTTCTGAATGTGAGCGGAAGTATTCCGGCGTTAATAAGGTTGGAACGGTGAATCCTCGCAAAGCTTTTCACAAGAACCGCTTTGACGCCGAGGTATAAAGGAGCAAGGGCGGCATGCTCCCTGGACGAACCCTGACCGTAATTAGCTCCCCCTACGATTATGCTTTCCCCCAGAGACTGCGCCCTCTTCGGAAATTCTTCGTCGCAAACCGTGAAACAATACTGTGAAATTGCCGGAATATTTGAACGCAAAGGAAGAATTTTTGCTCCCGCGGGCATTATGTGGTCGGTTGTGATATTATCGCCGGTTTTTAAGGAGCATACCGCGTCAATGCTTCCGGACAGAGGTTTTGTAACGGGGAAAGGCTTAATATTGGGTCCCCGTATTATTTCAACCTGAGCCATACCGGCTTCGTCTACCGGAGGTTCAATCATATTGTCATTAATCACAAATTCACCGGGAAGCGGGAAATCCGGCATATCCCCCAGGCTGCGCGGGTCGGTAAGCTTACCCTCAACCGCGGATACGGCGGCTGTTTCAGGCGACACAAGATAGATTTGACCGTCCTTTGTTCCGGAGCGCCCCTCAAAATTCCTGTTGAAGGTACGCAGTGAAATTCCTCCCGAGTTAGGCGACTGACCCATTCCTATGCAGGGTCCGCATGCGCTTTCAAGGATTCTGGCGCCCGCGTCAATCATAGCGGCAAGAGCGCCGTTTCCGGCAAGCATATTAAGAACCTGCTTTGAGCCGGGCGCTATTGAAAGCGAAACTCCGGGATGAATTGTTTTACCCTTTAAAATATGCGCAACCTTCATCATATCCATAAATGAAGAGTTAGTACACGAGCCTATGCAGACCTGGTCTATCCTCATGCCCGAAAGCTCTCCGGCGGTTTTTATATTATCGGGGGAATGAGGGCAGGCAAGAAGCGGGACAAGCTCATTCAAATCAATTTCGATTACCTCGTCATAAACGGCGTCATTATCGGGATAAAGCTCCGTCCAGTCGTCTTCGCGCTTCTGCGCCCTTAAAAACTGCCTTGTGATTTCATCGGACGGAAAAACGGAAGAGGTCGCGCCGAGTTCTGCTCCCATGTTTGTTATAGTAGCGCGTTCCGGGACTGACAGTGATTTAACTCCGTCTCCCGTATATTCGATTACCTTTCCTACGCCGCCTTTTACGGTCAGCCGTTTAAGCACTTCAAGAATGATGTCCTTTGCCGAAACCCAGGGTGAAAGACTTCCGCTGAGCTTAACATTAACAACCTTAGGGTATGTAATATAATAAGCTCCGCCTCCCATAGCAACGGCAACGTCAAGTCCGCCCGCGCCGATAGCCAGCATGCCGATTCCGCCTCCGGTCGGAGTATGGCTGTCCGAACCTATAAGGGTTTTACCGGGAACGCCGAACCGTTCAAGGTGAACCTGATGGCAGATACCGTTTCCGGGGCGGGAAAAATAAATGCCGTGCTTTTTAGCGGCGGAACCGATAAAACGGTGGTCGTCGGCATTTTCGAATCCTGACTGAAGCGTATTATGGTCGATATAGGCGACGGAACGCTCCGTTTTTACCCTCGGGACACCTATAGCCAGAAATTCAAGGTATGCCATGGTTCCGGTTGCGTCCTGAGTCAGTGTCTGGTCGATTTTTATACCGATTTCACTGCCCTTCTTAAATTCTCCGTCCGCGTGATGATTTTTCAAAATTTTCTCGGTTAAAGTAAAACCCATAACAACGTCCTTTCAGGTAAAAATAATAATTATATTATCAATTATACCGTTTTTCATTCGTTTTGTCAATTTATTATATGTATTTTATTTGAGAAAAAGAAAGTGTCCCTGTCTTGGGGGTTAAAGACAGGGACCGGATAATGGGATAGTATTATTGGGGGTTATCAAATAAAATCAGGAGTGAGTATTAATCGCATAAAAAAGACTTCAGATGATTAACTGCTGTGTCTTTTTCGGTACAAGTATATAATAGTCCGGTTATGTGTAAAATGAGTGAAATGCGGATGAAAAATTTGAAAAACAGTGTTTAAAGACATTAAGAACCTGTTCCCATAAGCGTAAACATATGTCATTTAAGCAGATTTTGCTAAATACAGCGTTGAAAATCCTTGAAAGGCGACAGCCTGTCTGCGGATTTTCGCCTTGTCTTCGACAAAATTATGCTCGAAAATCCATACATTTTTCCTATGGGAACAGGTTCTAAGTATTTTCTATTGACAATACCTGAAGGCTGGAGTATACTAATACTAGTACCAATTAATAATTAACAATTAACATTTAACAATGGAGGTATCGCCTTCGGCGATGATTTTTTATTTTGATAATTTATTTAAATAGTATTATGTAAACAAGGAGTTTTTCATGAGCATACCGGTTTATCTTGACAACGCCGCAACGACAAAGCCCTGCGAAGCAGCCGTTTCAGCCGTTTTTTTGAATATGGCTGAGGATTACGGCAACCCTTCGTCTCTGCACAGTATTGGCTTGCAGGCGGAAAAGAATATGAACGAGGCAAGGAAATCAATCGCAGCCGCCCTTGTCTGCGACCCGGCATGCATAGTTTTCACATCGGGAGCGACTGAAGCGAATAACACGGCTGTTTTCGGAGCTGTCCGCAATTACGGCAGGCGTAAAAAAAGGATTGTTATTTCATCCTTTGAACACCCGTCCGTTTCCGAGCCTGTAAAATACCTGGAAGAAAACTTTGGCTATGAAGCTATACGAATCAGTCCCGGCAGAAACGGCGTTATCGACGCCGACGACTTTAACGCAGCCGTTGATGAAAACACCTGCCTTGCTTCATGTATGCTCGTTAATAACGAAACGGGGAGTATTCAGCCTGTCAGGAAAATTTTTTCATATGCGAAGAGGAACTTCCCCGAATGCATAACCCACTGCGACGCCGTTCAGGGGTTTATGAAACTGCATATGAAAGCGGCGGAGCTTTTCGCTGATATAATCGTGGTTTCAGGTCATAAGGTACACGCCGTGAAGGGCGCGGGGGCAATGTATATCCGGAAAGGAATACGCGTCGCGCCGCTCCTTTTAGGAGGGGGGCAGGAAAAGAACCTGCGTTCCGGCACGGAATCCGTTCCTTTGATTTGCGGTTTCGGCGCGGCAGTAAGAGCGCTTATGCCGTCTATTGACACTTCTTACGGCAATGCCG
The DNA here is from genome assembly GCA_002293295.1 of Ruminococcus sp. UBA946. Classification (GTDB taxonomy): domain Bacteria; phylum Bacillota; class Clostridia; order Oscillospirales; family Ruminococcaceae; genus UBA946. The sequence continues at coordinate 8,701 of DBCY01000206.1, forward strand.
AGGAAATTAACGGTTACCTCAGGAAAAAGCTTAAAAAGCTGGAATACGTTACAATAAATTCGGCTGCCGAGGAAACCTCTCCTTATATCATTAATTTTTCCATAGAGGGCGTGCGTTCGGAAATAATGCTTCACAGTCTTGAAAGCAGGGATATTTATGTTTCAAGCGGTTCGGCATGTTCAAAAGGAGCTAAAAGCTCCGTCCTGACTTCAATGGGGCTTTCGGATAAGCTTGCCGATACCGCAATCCGGGTTTCTGTATCAAGGTCTACGACCATGGGTGAAATTGATATGCTGATTAAGGCTGTTCAGGAAAGCTACTTAAATTTAAACAAATTAAAAAGGTAAATTGTATCTGGAAGGAATTCAAATATAAATGAAAGAACTGATTATAATAAAAGAGGGCGAAATTGCCCTTAAGGGACTGAATAAATCAAACTTTGAGGACGCTTTAATCCGTAATCTGAGACACCGCCTCAAAAGCTTGGGAAGGTTCGTATACAAAAGGTCGCAGTCCACGATAGTGATTATGCCGGAGGATGATAATACTGATTTGGATACCGCTATGGAACGCGTATCAAAGGTTTTCGGAGCCGCCGCCGTTTGCAGGGCGGTGACAGCCCCGAAGGATTTTGAAGAAATCTGCGCTGCTGCCGTGCCGTATATCGCTGAAAGCATTATGCAAGCAAAAACCTTTAAGGTTGAGGCTAAGCGCTCAGACAAGAAATTCCCCATGAATTCCCCCGAAATCTGCAAAGAGCTTGGGGGACGTATTCTTGACGCATATCCGCACCTTAATGTGGATGTGAAAAACCCCGATGTTACCGTTACCGTTGAAATACGGGATACTAACGCTTATATCCATGCCGGGAATTTACCTGCCGCCGGAGGAATCCCTGTAGGAACCTCGGGAAAAGCCCTGCTGTTGCTTTCGGGAGGAATCGACAGTCCTGTTGCGGCATATATGATGGCGAAAAGGGGAATACAGCTGGCGGCGGTTCATTTCGTCTCTCCGCCCTACACGTCGGAACGCGCTAGACTCAAGGCTGAACGCCTGTGTGAAAAGCTTGCGCCTTGGTGCGGCGATATGCCCTTTTACTGCGTTCCCTTTACCGAAATACAGGAGGCTTTGCGCGGCAATTGCCCGGAGGAGCTTTTTACCGTTATTATGCGCCGTCTTATGCTTGAAATCGCTCAGAGGATTGCCGGTAAAAACGATATGCATGCCCTCGTTACGGGAGAAAGCGTAGGTCAGGTCGCAAGCCAGACTATGGGTGCGATTGTCTGTACGGACGACGTTTGCAGAATGCCCGTTTTCCGTCCTGTTATAGGAATGGATAAAATCGAGATTACGGCTCTTGCGCGGAAAATTGACACATTCGATATATCCGTAGAACCCTATGAGGACTGCTGTACCGTTTTCACGCCCAAGCATCCGAAAACACGCCCTTCCTTAAGCGAAGTAAGGACAGCGCAGGATTCATTTGACTATGAACCGCTTATAGAAAAAGCCGTAAACGGCGCCGAACTTAAAATAATAAAGAATTCATTTTGATATGAAAGGCTATTATAATATATGGGCATTAATTTCATACCGGTTAATAATATAAATTCCGGCGTTTCGTCAGACCCCGAAGCTTTTGTGGACGGAGCCGAGCAGATTTATTTTGACCGGCTTCATCTGGCAAGCGAGAAAATACGCCTTCAAAGCAGGGATAAGCCGGTTGTGCTTCTATCCGGTCCCTCGGGTTCGGGAAAAACCACTTCGGCTCTGCGTATTGCCGGACTTATTGAGAAAAAGGGGCTAAAGGTCCATATTATTTCAATGGACAATTATTTCCTTCCTAACGGAGCCGGGGAAATGCCGCTGGACGAAGAGGGCAGGATTGACCTTGAATCGCCTCTCAGGATGGATATCGGCTTGTTTTCAAAGCATCTTAAAAAGCTTATTGACGGCGAAAGCGTTGACATGCCCGTTTTTGACTTTGCGACCCAGTCCGTTTTTGAACATATTCCGGTCAGGCGCGGGAAAGATGAAATCATACTTTTCGAGGGGATTCACGCCCTTAATCCGCTTGTTACCGGAAATATGAACGATAGTACCGCATGTATTTACGTCAGCGTACGGACAAGGCTGAAAAACGGGAAAGGCGAAACGCTTCACCCTTCAAACATACGGCTTATGAGAAGACTGAGCCGCGACAGGCTGTTCAGGGGACGGAAGTATTCCGAAATTTTTGAGATGAATAAAAGCGTTCTTCGGGGAGAGGAGCTTTATATAATCCCTTATAAGCACAGGGCGGATATCGATATTGATACCTTTATTGCCTATGAAGCCTGCGTATATAAAAAAATTCTGCTTCCCGAGCTTACCGATTCGGTCGACGAATGCGGTATGCACGGCGAATATGACGCCCTGCTGGGTATACTGAATGAAATTTCCCCCCTTGACTTGAGCTTCGCTCCCGGTGATTCCCTTGTCAGGGAGTTCGCCGGAGGGAGCGTTTTAAAGTACTGACTATGTATTCCTTTATAACAGAATACCCCGTAATTCACCGCAAAGTATGAACGCCGCCTTAAATCCGATTTTAAAGCCTGTTTTCTGCGCTTCATCCGCCAAATTATATGCTGTTAAAAATATTTCGTTTATTTCCCTCCATGTCTCGCCCATATCCGTAAGCTTATTAATGTATTTTTCAAAACAGTCCGTTTTATGTATTTCAAACGGGTTCGATTTATCTTCGTTATTGAGCGCATAATACAGTATTTCCAGTATACCATCCATTATTCAAGACCTCCTTTCGGATTTTATGTTTTAAAGATAACCATTTCAATGGTGTTGTTTCAATTATTATGTAATTATAATTATATTATATAATATTCACGTGAATATATCAA
>DBCY01000079.1 GCA_002293295.1 Ruminococcus sp. UBA946
GTATACCACCATTGTTAATTGTTAATTATTAATTGTTAATTGGTACTCGCTACCAGCAACTATTTTCTGACTACTATCAGGGCAGGTGATTAATCTGGATGATTTAACCGATAAGATTCAGTCAATACTGAGCGATGAAGAGAGTATCCGCCAGATTAAAGAGCTTGCGGGGATGCTTGCATCAGGTGAATTCGGGGATGTTAATAGTTCGGACGCCCCGGGGGATAACTCAGGAAACGCCGGGGAAGATAACGGCGGCGGGTTTGATTTCGGTTCTTTGCTGGGCGGTTTGGACTTAGGGATGATTATGCAGATAATGGGAGCAATGTCAACCACCGATAAAAACAGCGAACTTTTGCTTGCCTTGAAACCGCATTTGAGCGACGAACGCCAGGTGCGGGTAGAAAGGGCAATAAAAATGCTTAAAATATATAATACATATATTTCGCTGAAAGAAAGCGGTATGCTTAACAACATTGGTCTTGACAAGCTGCTCTAAAATGCAATTATTCCGCATATAATCTAAGAGAGGGAGTAATATCCGGGCAACAGAAAACTTTCATCATTTTTAACTATTATAACCGTAATATTTCGCTCGGGCTAGTGAAATTTACCCTGTAAGACAAGTTTTGAAGCAAGACGTCCCGGAAAAACGGAAGAGGAGGTATCCATGCCGGACGGCGTATAAGTTTTTCAGCCGCGCTAAGCTGCGTTAAGCTTCGCTTCCGCATGGAAATAATAATATGGCAGCTCATAACTTAACACGTGCGGAAAATCGTGTAAAGGAGATGGAAATAGTGGCGCAGCAATATGTCAGACAGGGTAACCGGTTTCTTCAGAATGCCCAGAACAGCAATATATCAAAACCCCGCTTCGAACCGATGAGCAATACCCAGCAAAACCAGGCATATTTTAATACAGGAAGCAATCAGCAGAATCAGGCTTATTTGAATGATAACGGGAGCAGGCAGAATCAGTTCCATTCAAATACCGGTTATAATCAGCATAGCCAAATGCGTCAGAACGCTGACAATATACAGAATAATCAAACGCAGACGAACCCCTTCAGAAACCGCGGGGGCAACAACGGGCAGCATATGCATAACACGGGGAATAATAACAACATTAATTATAATAACCCTAATACGCAGAATATTAACTCCGCCGGCAGAATAAACAACGGTATGCAATCCGGCATTAATTATACGGGAAACAATGAACATCCCTTCAGTAAAAATGAATATGCGAATCAGGGCATACTGGATAAACTGAAAGCAAGCCTGCCGTTTGACTTTCAAATAGAAAACGACAAATTGATTATTATTGCGCTGATTATACTGCTCTCAGGAGAAAAGGCTGATATGAAGCTCATACTAGCCCTTGCTTATATAATAATGTAACGATACCCATTTCAAACTGATTTGTTTATCTGAAACGGGTATTACCACCGGGGTTGTTTATTTTTATTTAATGTTGGTAAATCTAAAAAGCAATAAAAAGAGAGGACGGCATTATGGCAATATTTGATTTGATTGCGGTTGAATCCAGAAAGCAGAAAAATGAACGCAAAGCAGCGGCTTTATATAGTCAGAAGCTGAAAAGCGACCTTGATTTGGTATCAGGACGACTGCTGGAAATTCAGGAGACCTTTGATTTAGTAACGGACAGCGAGCTGATCGACGCAATGATTTATGAGGAGCTTTCACTCAAATCAAGATATGCATACTTATTAAAGCTTGCAAAGGAAAATCATGTTACGTATAAGGCGGAAGTTAAAGTCTGAAACTTACTTCAGACTTTAAAAAGAATATATAAATCCGTGCATTTTCACTTGGAAATAAGCTTTTATCGGACAAACACCCTGAAAGGACGGTCACGTGAATGAATTTTAATAACACGGCAGAAACCGGAAAAACAATATTTTACATAATCCTGATTGCAGTTTTTATTATTATGGCAGTGCATTATCTGAGGGCGAAAAATCCCGCCAAAACCGGTCTCAAGGGTATGATTTCGGGCGTTCTGTCGTTATTTGCCGTTCATTTCTGGGGAGGGTACGCCGGAATTTATCTGCCCTTGAATCTGTTCACGTCGGTTATATCAATTGTTCTCGGAATGCCTGCCGTTATTATTATGTCGCTCATTGAAAAATTCTTTTAGCAGTCAGTAATCCAATGGTAACAGCTTAAGAGAACATGTTTATGGGTTCCTTTTGCGAGTGGTCAGAGGTCAGTGGGTCTCCACTGGTAAAAAATCAAAAACGGTCTGCCGGATATTTCATTTATCCGGCAGACCGTTCATAGACAAGCTGTTAATTCAAAACTGTAAAATGCTTTGCGGCTTCGGAAAAATCATTGTCCTCACTCACATACATAATCATTACAAAGGAGTTGTTGTAATTTTTAAAAGCCATGGACATATAACTGCCGTCTATTTCATAAGTTATTACCTCATACTTAGTACCCGAAATTGTTACTTCTGAGAGCTTACCCGCACCCAGTTCAATGCCGCTTCCTTCAGTAAATCCCTGAGAAAAACCTGCTATTGCCATGGTTGAAAAATACTCGGAAATAAAGTTATCACTGATAGCATCGGAATATTCGGATATATCTACAGCCATTGCCATTATAACTTCAAAATCAGGGGTAACGCCCATAAACATAGGAACAACCGAATCCACACCGGTATCAAAACCAATATCGCCAAAATCAATGAATATAAAACCGTCCCACGCAAACTTCATATTATAGGCTTCGTTTTTATAAATTTCATTTGACACCGTCCCTTGAAGAGAACCCTTGCCTGCCGGAGGGGCTTTTTTAACGGTAACGGTGATGGTTCTGCTTATTTTACTGTCGGATTTTGAGAAAACCTTAATCTTTGCCGTGCCTTCCTTATGTCCGGTAATCCGGAGCCTGTTGTTTTCAATATCAAGACTTGAGGTTGCCACCGTCTTGTCCGTCGTTCCGCTGACCGCGTCCGGAACGCCTTTTACCGTAATATCAATATAACCTGAAGTTCCTGCCGTTATGGAAACCTTATCTGACTGGGGGATTATTTTGTTGGTTGCCACGGTAACCTTGCAGGTTAGCTTTGTTTCGCCTGCGGATGCCGTTATTGTGGCTGTGCCGGGGGAAACTCCTTTTACGACGCCTTTTGATACTATAGCGATATCCCTGTCTGATGATGACCACTTAACATCCCCGGCAGCTCCCGAAACTTTCAGGGTCGTCGTTTTCCCCTGTGTAACCGAAACGGAGGTTCTGCTGAGCTTTGCCTCAGCCGCAAAAGCGGTTATTGCGGTGAGAGATGAGATTATCGTGATTGCTATAAAAAGACCTGCGAAGGATTTGCATAATTTTTTTATCATGATACCCAACCTTTCTGTATGAATCCTGAAAATTATATTCCAAAAATTCACATCTAATAAATATACTTACATTGTACATCTTTTCTAAATAATTGTCAATAGTATTTTATAAAACACTCTTGTATAATTAATTTAAATAGTATATAATAAAATACAGAATCCAATATACTTATTTAAAGGATGTGTGCCGGATGGCTAAAAGAAGAATCGGAATACTTACCAGCGGAGGCGACTGCCCGGGTCTTAACGCCGCTATCAGGGGAGTAGCAAAGGCGTGTTTTGAAAGAATGGGTGTTGAAAGCGCCGAACTGATAGGAATACAGAACGGATATTACGGTCTTATTAACAATACCGCCCGCGTAATGAAGCCTTCCGATTTTTCGGGGATTCTGACAAGAGGCGGGACTATACTCGGTTCCATACGCCAGCAGTATAAAATGATTCTGAACGTAGGCGAGGATAATTTCGACCGCGTAAAAGCAATGAAGGAAACATACAGGGCTTTGAAGCTGGACTGCCTGCTCACCCTGGGCGGGAACGGAACCCATAAAACCGCGAATCTTTTATCCGAACACGGACTTAATATAATAGGGCTTCCTAAAACCATAGATAATGACATTTACGGCACCGATGTTTCATTCGGATTCCATACTGCCGTTGATACCGCTACCGAGGTTATAGACCGCCTTCATTCCACCGCCGAATCCCACAGCCGGATTCTGGTGGTTGAAATCATGGGGAATAAAGCCGGATGGCTTACATTGTATTCGGGTATCGCCGGAGGAGCCGATATAATTATAATCCCTGAAATACCATATAATACGGCTGATGTCATCGAAGCGCTTATGAAACGCGCCAAAGAGGGAAAAGCCTTTTCAATAGTCGCGGTTGCCGAGGGGGCTTTAAATACCGACGAAGCCGGAATGAAAAAGAAAGAGCGCGCGCGGAAAAGGGAGGAAGCCGGTATTATAACCGCAACCTCAAGGCTTGCGTCTGAAATTCAGGCGGAAACTAAAATTGACACCAGGGTTTGCGTACCGGGGCATATGCTCAGAGGCGGAAGCCCGTCCGCCTATGACCGTCTGCTTGCCACAAAGTTCGGGGTAAGAGCTGCCAAGCTCATAGAAGAGGAGCATTACGGCGTTACTGTTGCGATGGTTAAAAATATTATAACTGAAAATCCGCTTAAGGATATCGCCGGGAAAACAAAATTTGTAAAGCCGGACAATCAGTTTGTCAGCACCGCAAAGCATCTTGGAATCAGTTTCGGAGATAAATGAATATTTCCAGTATTTTGTGAAATAATATCCTATGAATTGCATTTTGGGTGTGTTGGTACTAAACGTATGGCGTGGATTTTGAGCGGAATTTTTATCAGGCTAGATAAATTTTCGCAGTAATACTTGCCTGTATTGAAAGCGAATCAAAGATTCGCTTAGAAAATTTAACAACGGCTGATGAAAATCCAGCCAGAAGACACGTGGTATGGGGAGTACAATGTCAACAACTTAAGCAAAAAACGAATAACTTTCTAATCATAAGTGGACAGTGAGCAGTGGTCAGTGGTCAG
>DBCY01000178.1 GCA_002293295.1 Ruminococcus sp. UBA946
TTCACTCGCTAAAATACCCTGTATGGAAATAAATGTATGGATATAAAGAGAATACAAAACTACCTTAAACTAAAACCAACCTCCCCTGCGGTGAACGACGGTTTTTCACTGCCGTCCGCAGGGGAGGTTTTTCTTTTTGCGTTCATTAAACTCAAACAAAAACGGGTCATACACATTTTCTTTTTGTTCTTCATATTTGAGTTTTATATATGAATATGTACCTGGTTTATTACTATACGCATACATTGATAATGAATTGTCCAATAAATCACAAAATGCTCTCGCATTATATCCAGCTTCATTAGCTCTGTCTGTGCTTGCATATGCTTGGAAACAATTCATTCTTAAATCGTCATAATTATTAAATATAATTTTACTTCTGTTGTAACGGTCAATGTGTGCCCGTAAAAGATTAACACCAATTGCTATATTACCGTAATAATATTTATGAGTACATATTATGATGTTTAAATTGTTCCCGTACCAATCAGTACCAGATTTTTTATTGCTTATTTCATTATCAAGGCGAATAGCAAAATCAGACCATGTAAGTGCTAAATATCGTGTCTGCAATGCATTACTATTTAGGTTTCCGTTCATTACACTATTGTTTGTTGCAACATTATCAGCAAGTTCGCTTAGTGGTGCTGATGTACATTGAAAATATCCAGTTCCCGCAATATTTTTGTCAACAATATTATTGGATTTCCAAGTATTGTTGTCGCTCACCTGGAGTAGTACACCGCCCATATGAAATCAATAATCAGATAAAGTCAATCTCTCGCGGTAAGTTGTCATACTTATTCAGATTTTCCGGAATGTAACTAATCAAATCGTTTTTAATATCCGAAAGATATGAGTTAACCTCATGATATGCACAAATTGCGGGGCAATGTGTGTGAATGTTAGCATTTATACCGCTGATAACATCGCTTTTCTGTTTAGATTTAAGAATTTCTCGTGCAGAGCTTGTTTTGAGAGAACCAATTTCGCAACCATCTGTGCCTGCTTTTTCTACGCAAGGGAATAATCTGCCATCTGGCCAAACGAAGCCGTAGTAATGCAAACCAAAGCATTGTTTATAGGGTTTTCTTTGAACGGTATCAAGCATTTCAAACTTTATTTCGGGGAAACAAACTGTAATTGCCGAACCCTTACGAACAAGTCGTTCTTTTGTATCTTTAATGATTTTAAGTGCATTGTCAAGTATATACTGCGGTGTTTGAACACCATCGTACATGAAGCTATGGAACAATTTTTCATCGCCGGAGCTGCGAGCTGCCAGATAATCGCTTATCGCTGACATAATCTTTTTGTTAAAAGATTTGCTGCCCTCATAATTATAAATGGGTCGAACAGTAAAATTAACTTGCGGCTTAATATGATAATTATCTTCTAGCCTCTTTTCAATTTCATAAAGTCTGTCAGCAAGAACTTCTACATCGGTATAATTTGCGATTCCTACAACATAAGCAACAGAAATTGATGAATCACTTCCTGTTTCAATTTTATTTCTCAGCAACATCTCGTAATTGTTCATAACAATTTCAAAATCGTCAACACCTGCCATGAGTTTTTGAACTTCTCTGCTGCCTGAATTTATACTCATTCTAATGTATACAGGATTTAATTCAAGTATCTTTTTTGATAATTCAGCATTAAGTCCCAAACCATTAGTGTTTAAAGAAAAGTGAAGTCCCAGTTCGTAGCATTTTAAACACATCTGATACAAATCTTTATGCATACAGGGGTCACCGCCGCCTGTAAAAATAACGCCTTTTACGCCAATATCATGTAATTCTTCAAGATATTTTTCCGCTTCCGCTAACGTCATTTGTGTTTTCTCTCTGCCCTTTTTAGCGCAGCCGTAAGTGCAGAAATAACAGTCGTGATTACATCTTAAAGTTGGTGCAAAGTGGACTGTAATCGGCGCAATTTCATCAAGTCTGTTCTCTATCAGAGCGTTAATTCTGTCAGGGTGAAAACCCAGTTTCCACTTTGAATCAAGACACTTGCCGTAACTTTCATCAATTTTACCCGCCTGCGCAGTTTGAATAATAGTGTTTGCCATAATAATAACCTCCTTTTATTTGTGACAAATTTAATTTGCCTTGTTAGTTATTATTACTTATAAAAAACACTTTTTTTTATTTTTGAGAAATTAATTAAAATCTCAATTTACCGTTTTTATCGTATACAAATCCCATTAATATTGAGATAATACCTGTTATGACCGCGTAAATAATTCCAACAACTTTAAGCCACGTTGCAAATTCTTTGCCGGGAATCCAATGGAATAAGCAAATAATTAACGGTAAAATAGACCAAAAGATGACATAACCTACAAATATGCCAAAATTAAAATATAATTTTTCTTTTACCGGTCCTTTGACTGGTGATGTTGATATTGATACATTTCCGTTGAATATATTCATCATATCGGATTTTGACACTGTAAATCCATCACTAATAGGGAATAACGTACCATAAGGTAAATCACCACATACCTCTTTACCTAAAGTTTTGGCGTTATTATAAAAATCATTGCCGGCTGCTACAACGGTTAAACATTCCAATACCTTATTAATACAAATTGTTTTGAAAACATCGTTTAATGTGTTGTCATTCGCCTCTTTAATTTCCAAAAACAGCTTGGAATAAGCGTTTTTTGTAGCGGAATCTGTCGGTTTTCCTTTTGTAAATTTATCAATCAGTTCTTGAATTCTCATTATTTTTGAAATCGCACCTGCGTTGTTAATATAACCCTTTATTTCATCAAGTGATATAAACTGATTTTCACTTATCGGGAATTTTGAATCAGGTGGTAAATTACTGCAAATCAAAAGAGCCAGTTCCTTTGCGTTTGTATTATTGCTCGTTACCACTTCATTGGAGCATTGTATGACTTTCATGATACACAAGTCTTCAAACAGCTTATTAATCTCTGTGTTTCCTTTCGCTTTCTCGGAATTAACATCATTAAGGATATCTTTATAAAATGTCACCGTAGCTGAATCTTTGGGCGAACTATCTATAAATTTTTCTATTTTTGGGTTAAGTTTTTCGATTCCTAAAGACGTACGCATTTTTTTTGCAGTAAACGGACCGTCAGATGAATTAGCTATAAAATGTCCGTCAGGTAAAACTATGCTAATCGTTTCAATAATATCAAGATTTTTTGCCCGGTCAGGTGATTTGATATCATTCCAGAAATCAAGCGCGGTAATACCTACGCTGTTATAAAAATTTTTCATTTCAGGAGCAATATCCAAATCGTTTGTATCTTTGTGAGAACATATCCTGCTCAAGTTCCAGAATTGTATCAGAGCGTTTGCATTGCCCAGTCCTTTTCCTATATTCGCAGCTTCCTTTGTCATTACTCTCAGAGCGGCGGCAATGACCTTAGATTTACTTTGATAATTAGAAGGAAGTGTTTTCCAAAAAGTAATTAACTCGTTTATTTCCACGCATTCTTCGATAGTTGACATGGTTCTGCTTTGCGCTTCTGCCAACGCTCTGTCATATAATTCCGGTGCGGCTTGCAGAATATATGAAAGCTCCAGAGCCTGAATCAAAACATTAAATGACGCGCCGTTTTTTTCATTAAGATATTCAAATGCACGGTCGTAAATATCCTGCGCCAAGCGCGTTCTAAAATTGTTCCATGCGGCGGAGCACATCTCTTTTTTCTTTGCATCCTTTTCAAGTATGTAACATTGCGAAGTCGAAACATCAGCTGCGGCAAAAAATTTATTCCACATATCAAACGCCGCATCCCATGTTTTTATGACATCTTTTAATGAGTTTGTTTCGCAGTATATCGCAGCTCGTGTGAGCAACGCCGCTGCGCCCTGCAGAATCCAAGGGTCGTCTTTTGCGGCTGCAGTCAATGCTTTTTTGAAGGCGGATTTCGTTTTTATTTCGGTGGTGATGTGAGGCTTCACTTGCATAAACCAACCATGAGCGGCATTAAAACAAATAGGTGTTTCATCAATTCCGGTAAGCATATTGACAAAATATTTATAAATATCTATTTCATCTTTATTTGCGTTATAATCCGCTCCCCGAGCAGTCATAAGTTCATCGAAAAGATAATTTTCAGGCTTTAGTAAATATAAACGAAACGGTTCTGTTTCATCGCGTGTAACACCTTCCGACTGAAGCATTTTAATTTGCTGGGAAATACCCTTACCACCGTACTCGGTCGCTGCTTTGAGTTCTTCAAAAGCGTTTTTATACATGCAAATCACTCCTTTTCCAGCTCGCTGTTGTCCGCTTGAGTTTCTCTAATGAACTCTGCAAATGCAGATTTAATAACATCTTTTATCTCATAAAACATTTGCTCACGCGCTTTTGCATCTGCTTTCTTCAGCTTTTCACTTGCCTGTAATAATTTATTCAAACGAATGTATTCCTCTTTTATTTTTTCATCATCCGAATCAGAAAGCAAAATAGCAATTTTCTCCATTGCGCCTTGATAATCTTCAATTAGTTCACAAATCCGCGCCATTTCTAAAACTATTTCATTATCATGCGGACGAAGATAATGCGCGGCGGAAAGTTTGTCATAAGCCATACGATAATCGCCCGATTCAATCAGCTTGACAGCTTGATTAACAAGCATGTCGGGTGCATAGCTTATTGAAAGAAATGCAGTCAAATCCTCACCGCATTTTTGACAATTGCTAAAACTTGTATCTGTTTGTGAAAAGTTTGAGTTGCATACAGGACATAAAACAGCCATCTTTATTCTCCGTTTCTGTTGTAATCCCGAATGAACTGCAAAGCAATATCACGATCCATTCGGGATACAACATATTATTATTTTATAATGTCGTCATAACAGGCGTAAGATTCCCAACGCTCATTTATTGTTCTTAATTTAATTAAATACGGAACTGCGTCTTCATCAGTAGTCCACGGTCCGACTGCCGATTTACATTCATTCATGTATTTAACATCATCGGGGCGTTCCGCTTCAGACTTTTTCCTGATATTGAGAGCTCTTTGCAAACAGGTATTCTCATCAGCTTTGTGCATATTTTCTTCAATTTGCTGTGTCATAAAGTCGATATACATCCATTTTGGCGGTGTTATAGTGCCTTCGGGGTCCGGACCGGGTTTCAAGTAATCTTCAAGGCTTTGCAAATCATTGTAAACTTTTGTAAGTCCTTGCTGGTCGTGACATGCATAACATTCAGCCGCAATGTTTTTATATTCGTTTACCTTGCTGATTGAACCGGAGTCTGAATCGTGATGTTCTCTGATTAGTGCCAGACATCTCTCAGCAAGTGCTGAAAGTACGCTTTCGGTAGGATTTAAGTCTCCGATTTCGGCAGCAAAATCGTTTATTCTTTTAGATAATTCATCATAAGTTTCGCGTGCGCGAACGGTATCATTTTCAGCGGCAGCTTGCTCTGCCTCATCTGCTAACTGCTGTAGTTTACCATGCTTCAATGCCTTACCCTCAATTTGCTTCTGAGGTGATGCCACACTTAACATCGCGTTAAAATCGCTCATTTTTTCTTTGATTTCAAATGGGTCAAGCGGTTTAATGACTGGCGGTTCGATTACAGCATATTGTGTATCGCCGCCCGCAGAAGCGGTAACATGTTTTGTACTCTTCTCATCAATTTGCAATATAATTTCAACAGGAGAATTTTCAGGAATCGGATTTTCAAATGTTAATTGTATATCACACAAATGAGTATTATCCTCGAAAATGACAACCTTAGCCGAATATTGACTTGACGTTTTAAAGACATGTGTTTTGCTGGCGGGAAGATTTGTGCCTTCCTCCATTAACGGGGATAACGAACCGTCAACTTTTTTAACGAAAATTGTGTGTGAAAGGGTTGTGGGCGGCGGTGTAATGTCACTGATGGCGGCATTGAAATTGCTTGTTGCAAGTATGACGCCGTCAGAGGTAATTTCACAGATAAACGGTTCGTTATCACCCGGTGCGGGTAACGCTGTAAATCTGAATGAGCCGTCCGCGCCAATATCAAAAGTGCTGCTGTAAGATCCGTCGGCTTTACTAACGCTTGCCTTTATATTTGCCGGCAATTTCTTGCCGCTCATTTCACGCAGAATGCCTGTAACCGTACTTTTCGGAGGCACTCCGACAGCCGGATTCGTTTCAATAGAATAAACTGCCGGTTCTACGCCTGGCGCCGTAGTTTCAGCTTCACTGAATGTGATTTCACTATAACCTATTGATGCTGAAACCGCCGCACCGAAACCTACAGCCATATCCGGTTCGTCATATAGCGGTTCGGGTTGAATAGTATGTAAAGGCAGCGACGGGTCGCAGAAGTTTTGCCTGACAAACTCTTTTACATAAGGAATGTGGGTACTTCCGCCAACGAGTAAAACACCCTCTATCATATCCAATGTTACACCTGCTTTTTCTGCTTTTTCAAGCGCAATGCTGCACTTTTCAAGTGTGCCTTTAAGAGCGGGTTTTATCAAGCTCTCAAATTCATCACGAGTAACAGTAACAGCCAAATTCACTTGCAAGCCCTCTTGGTCCAGCATTAAGCCGTCATGAGTATAATAGCATTCATCTTGAGTCGAAAGAGATTTTTTAATTATTTCTGCTGCAAGTTTTAACTTTGTAAATCTAAGCATATCATTTTCATTACAAAAATCCAAATCAAGAGTGTAATCCTCACTTAAAACTTCTGCTAAATGCTTTGCAAGAACATCATCAAAAGTATCTCCGCCAATATAATTATGACCGGAAATTGAAACAACGTCAGCAGTTCCGTTATCATAACGCACGATTGATACATCAAAGGTGCCGCCGCCTAAGTCGTACACCATAAATATGCCGTCTTGAATCTCGTTTTTCCAACAATAATAAGCGCTTGACGAACTGGGTTCCTGTAACGTTTTTACGATTTGAAGCCCCGCAAGTTCCCCGGCTTTTGTTGTGTTTTCGGATTGTTCCGCACCGAAATTTGCAGGTATCGTTACAATAGCGCGGTCGATAATATAATTTTCACAACCTGGTTGAGTTATTAAATAATCCTGCATCTTTTCTTTCATTTCCATAAGAATTTCAGCGGAAACTTCGATGGGCGACATATCCCTTTCGCCGACTTTTACGCGGTAATTAGCGTCGCCCATTTTGCGTTTGATGGAAACTATGGGTTCAGGCTTTGAACCTCGTCTGTCAAATGCTTTGTGTCCTCTTTTTATAGAATTTGTTTTCTTATCCCAAACGATGACCGATGGGATAGTGCGCCGCTTGTTCGCATCGGTATAGCAAATGATGGTCTTATTATCAGGACCCATCATTGAAATTACCGAGTTTGTCGTTCCTAAGTCAATACCTACAACTTTACTGATTTTTTGAGCCATGTGAAAACCTCCTAATAATTATTTTAACTCTTAGAACCTGTTCCCATAGGCGTAAACGTATGTCATTTCGGCAAATTTTGCCGAATATAGCGTTGAAAATCCTTGAAAGGCNNGGATTTTCGCCTTGTCTTCGACAGAATTATACTCGAAAATCCATACATTTCCTATGGGAACAGGTTCTTACATATTATTACTGATATTAGAAAAGAATTTTTTTATTCTTCCAAATAAATTTATAACATTATCTTTTATTGATAATGGCTTTTGGATTTCCGGCGCTTCAGCAATGGGAGCTGGCTCAGCTGGTACCTCTAAGGCATTTTTATCTGCTTCCGTTTCTGCAATATCAATCATTTCTTCAGTTTCGTCAGTTTTTACTTCTGATTCAGAAACATTGGACCGAGAACAGAAAACTTGTGCAGTATAAAGTATGTCGCCATTCCATCGAATCTCTGGTTTAAATGTTTCATCTACAGTTTCTTCTGCTTTGTTGCCGTCAACCCAACCCTCAATTTTAATGCGGTCCGCAAGTTCTTCCGTCAGAGTTTCACCTGCATAATCAATAATTTCAACTCCGTTATTCTTTAATGCAAGTTCAATTGATTTAAATGAATTCCGTACATTTTCAGATAATTCATCAATATGATTCCTAACGCCGAACACAGAAAGAGCAGTTTCACATATTACTTTTTTTGCCTTATTAAGCTCTTTCTCAGCGGCTTGTTTTTCATGTTCCAACTGTGAATGAGTAACTTTTATTGTGTTATACATTGCCGTAACAGGCAGAACAGGCTTGACATTTTGCGGTACTTGTCTGATATTCATTACAAATTCTCCTTAAATTTTTCAAGTTCTTTTCGGTATATCTTTTCCATTGCATATTGATTAATTACCGCGAAGCTATCAGCAAGCTTATTAATGAGTTCACGCATCTTCGGCTTATTCAGAAAATATACACCTTTTTCTTTTGCATATTTATATGCATTAAGATAATAGTCTTTTGAAGCTTTTTTGTCATCTGCGTTTTCTGACTGTGCTTTTATATCGCCAAGCAGAATCAATAAATCCGCTTTTGTGCTGCCTTTTGCTTTTTCCAAAGATGATAATGCCGTTTTTTCAGCATAATTATAATTACCGTTTTGAAATGCTGAAAACGCAATGGAAATACTATCAGAATTTATATCTTTTAGAATTTGCTCACAGTTTTGATACCGCATATCCGGTGAAAATTTCAAGCATTTGGATAATATGGAGTCTAATTTGTCTGATGGGACACAATTTGCGGCAATCGAACCGCTTACATATTGATAGTCAACGCGCATTTGCCTTGCAAAATCCATAGCGCGCTTATTGTAATCTTCGTCGCTTTCGTCCTTTTCCCGATGAATAGATTTTTCATAAATAGCGATACCTGTCCAATACTCATAAAACATAAGACCGGCTTGATAGATATCTGACTTTTCTGTGTATTCTGCTTTTTGATATTCCGAACCGAAATTTTCGGGAGCATAAATTGTCATTGTTGTTTTAAGGGCAATATCACCCGCACTTATTCGTGCCCCCATTCCAAAGTCTACTATTTTCACAATTCCGTTTGACAGCATCACGTTGGCGCCTTTTATATCACGGTGTTTAACATCGGCTTTATGTGCTTCGGAGAGTGCGGTAAAAAACTGCCGCATTTTTTCTAAAACTTCAGATTCGTTTGGTCGATGCCCCGAAGAACTGTGACGCTTAAACAAATCTTCAAAAGTTGATGCATTTCTTATAAGTTCGATTGAAACATATGCGCAAACACCTAAAGAGGTATTAATTTTCCCCCAACCATAAATCTGTGCAAAATGCTGTTTTATCTCAAGCGGAGCAGATGATGACATTATCCGCGCAGGCAGCGCACAGTCATTAAACATACCCTCAATGTCGCCTTTTTCCGTTACTTCCGGTGAAAATAATTTAAGTGCTACTTCACGGACTGAAATACCATTCTGCAATTCCTCCGCTTTATAAACCGTGCCGAAATTTCCGCCGCCCAAATAACCGCATAATCGAAACCGGCCTTCTAATATCTCGCCTGTTAAAATATTTTCTTTCATATTAATCATGACGTTACCTCCGAAATTATGCTTGAGAAATCATTCCAACTTCCGACAATATCGCATCAAGTCTTGTTAATTTATCGTTTGAAAGCCTCGCAATATCCTCTGTTTCTATTAGTGAAATCCTCGAAAGTCTGCCTGTAACACGGTCTATCAAAACTGTGCGGTTTCGTTCAAGAACTTCATTTACTCCCGTTTCATCAGTAACGGGATAGAGTGCAGTTGTGTTCCCGTCCATAACTACGCGAATCATTTTTGCGTTTGTAAATGTGCGGATATTTTTCGCAAGTTTTGTCATAACCATTTCATCAAACATAGGCTGCAGAGGTCTTGCACCTAAATATTTACCTCTGTTTTTAATGCTTGCGTCATTAATTTCAAATTGCTTATCGGAAATATATTTAATGACATTATCATCAATGGCAAGTTTACAATCAAGTGTTGATTCGAATGATGCTTCAGCATTGCGCGCAATACGCCGTGCAATTCCGCTCAGGGCTTCGCGGCTCAATGCATTGAATACTACAATACCGCCGCATTGCATAATTCTTGCTACAAATTCGGGACGGAAACATTTTTGCTTGCTTTCCATGTGATAAGCATCCAGTATTTCTGCTTGCACAGCGTTCTCAATTTCATCAAGCGGGCAGCCTTGTCTTAACATATCCGAAATTGTGTATTGCCCTATATTGGAAGTAAGTACGAAAAATGCCTTGTTTCCGTACGCCGTAACGCCGCGCGTATCTTCTACAATTCCCTCGTCAAACAAACGCATCAGCGGGTCCCAAATTGACGGATTAGCTTTCTCAACTTCATCAAAAAGCACTAAGGAATACGGGTCTTTATTAAGGTCATTAATGAGTTTGCCGCCCTCCTCATAACCGACATAACCGGGAGGCGTTCCGATAATTCGCGAAGTTGAATGACTTTCCTTAAAACTGTTCATTTCATAAGTAATTATCTTATGCGATGTTGAATATATACTTGCAATTTGCTTTGCAAGTTCGGTTTTACCTGTTCCAGACAGCCCGGCAAACAGGAAAATTGCGGCGGGCAGATTCGGCTTAACCATTCTTTTTTGAATTAGGTCAAGACGGTCAGCGGCTTTTGATATTGCGTTTTCCTGACCTACAAGTCCTTGTGAAAGCAAATACTTAAAGTCTTTATCCTGTCCTGTTCCTAAAATTGTTTCAACGGGTAATCCTGTTTCTTTTGCAATACTTTCCGCAAGCTCTTGTTTCCCGATAACGGTTTTCTTTTTGTTTTTTTCTTCCGTTCCGGAAATAGCAGTTCTTGTTGAAATCCTCGAAGCAACGCTTTCAAGAAGTTCAACCGCTTTTTGCGGCAATCTTTTTGACAGCATATAATCCACCGACATTTTCATTGCAAATTCAGCTGCGCGAGGTGCAAATTCAATGTTATATTTATGCTTCATTACAGGGATTTTTGACTCAATAATTTTAAGTATAAGTTGATTTTTATCAGAACTTTTTGAGGTCAGTTCATGAATCTCTGTGTACTCAAGTTTTATGTCCCCGCCATTATATTCCTCAAACATTTTTTTCGTTGCATTATCCATAATGAACACAGGTTTGAAGTTGTTTTTTGAAAGCCGTCTTGAGCATATTGATATTAACTCTTTTACAGAAGCCTCAATATTATCAATTATATATACAGGGCGCGGATGTTCTTCCATGAACGTAAAAATTGCGGGGATACCAGAAGAATCAACACCGTCAAAATCCAAATAAATTACAGGTGTTTCTTTTAGCATTGAAGAGGAGCTTTCGTTTAAAACTTTTGCTATCAAATAACCTATTGCAGATTTACCTACACCTCTTTCACCGCAAATCGCCGCATTATGGTTACAGGGATTAAATAACGTTTCAATTATAGGGTCAGTTATATCTTTTCTCATAATAAAGTCAGTATGATTGTCAAGTGAAAGGTTTTTACTCTCGCAGAGTTCAACAGGCAGCGGAGCGGCAAGCGGATTCCATTTTGTTCGCTCAATTATTGAATGCATTTCATCAAGCGGCCATTTTAATTGTTTAGTGAGAATCATTTTAACGCCTGCATCCGGACTGCTTAAAATCGCTCCTAACAATCTGCGTTCATCGGCATAATTTTCTCCGTTATCGGCAGCGATTTCAGCTGATTTATTTAAAATAGATATAGTTTGTTTAGCAAAACAGTTTTTATTCACCGTTAGTGAAGTGCTTATGCCGTCTGTTTCGCAGTTATTGAATATATATGATTTTAATACTGAAAAACTTTTCGCAGGCGTAACTTCAACGCCTGATAATCTGTTAATAACAGTCTCCGCATAACCGCCGGATTCTTTTAAAACCGCATACAGCAAATGAGTTGGCAAAATCTCCATTTTACCTGTATTTTCAGCCGTTTTAAGCGCAGTCTGCAAAATGCTTTTCACACTCAAAGAAACGTCCTTAACATCTCCGTTATTATCAAAAAAAGCAACATTTGCAGAGGGCGTTGACAACGCTTTCTGTATGTCCGTAATATAGAGCATATCGTTTAAAATTTCGTATTCAAAAGCATTTTCATCAATTATCTTCTGCAAAACTTCAATAACAAATTTAAATAAGCCGTCATCATTGTCAATTTGAGTAATAACATCAACTGCACCATCGCTCCAATAGTTTCTGGCAGCGGGGTTAAAATCCGCTCTTGTTGTCTGCTGACTCTGCTTTAACGCAGTTAAACACAGAATAATATCCATTCCATTTTTCAGATAATTGCAAAGTATTTTTTTTACTCTGGCAATATCAGCGGGTACTTTGTATTCATCATGGTCACGCAAAGCAAAAACCGGGAGCAATAGTGTTATTAAAGTGAGATGCGCATATGAGTTTTCGGCACATAATGTAATGGCGTTTTCAAGTATATATAATATCGATTCACTATACTTCGATAAATCGATATCAATTTCGCCTTTTTGAGAATTTTTCCATTCAGTATTTGTCATGAGTTATTCTCCGTTTTCTATAATAATCTTAGTAATTCATTGCAGTCAATGTTGTTTTCTTCAAGAATATTTGTAATCATGTTCTTACTGCTCAGCAACGCTTCAAAAACATCTCTCGGTTGTGTTTGGCGTTCTTCGGAAATTGCATTTTGTTTTGCTGAAATTACTGCTGAATAAGCATTTTCAGAATACGCCGTCTCATTGGGAACATCGCGTATTTCCACATCTGCGGGAATAAGAAAATGTGTTGCGATTATTGTATTCAAAACTTCTGAAGATAGACCTAACGCATCAAATGCGCTCATAATGTCATCATCTTTTTCAGCCAGCAATGATGAAAACAAATGTGATGTTGAAATAACGTAAATATCCATTGTTAATCCGTAAGCTCTGCCTAAAACTCTTTTAAGTGATTCGGAATATGAGCCGTATTCTTTCGCCGGGATGGCAACAATTTCTTCTTTCTTAATTTCAGAAATATGGTTATTTACATCAATAAAAACATCATTGGGGTTACCGTAAAGAACGAAACACATCCAGTCGACTGATGTCGTTCCTTGCGTTGAGAATGCTTTCCGGGATTCTGTAATTGCTTTGCCATATGATATGCCGCTAAGTAATTTTTCTGTAACATATTGTGAGAATTCACGGCTTCCTCTGTCTGTCACAGGCATAGTCGCACATAATATCGGGCCGCTTCCCGAGTAAATCAGCGGTGTGATTATATTTGTACTACCGCCCCATTTTGGACCGCCGCCGCATCCGTTTAGGAATATAAACGGACTTCCGAAATCGTCAAGATAAAGCGCTTCTTTGAGATAAAATCTGTCTTCGCCTAATAGCTTCAAGTAGCCGCCGTTTTCGTCTACATCAATATGACCGCTGTAATGAATTATATCAAAATCGCCTGTTGCAAGTTTAACGAGAATGTCTGCCGACGTAATCTGACTGCCGGAAATAAGCGTGCATGAAATGCCGCGTGAACGAAAGAACCGCATTAACTCTGTAGATTCATTTTGGGCTTCAGGCAAATCATCAGTCGGATTAGTTAAAATAAGACAGGTTTTTTTGTCTTTCTTAATATTGTTAACGGGTACGGATTTTAAATTGCCGGTAGTAAGTAATTGTCTTCCTATTGCATATTTAATTCCGTAAAAATCATTATCCCAAAGCAGTTCCCATGGTATGCCATGTTCATTTGTTGAAATCAAAAGCGTTGAGCCGTCATCAGGCAAGGCATCTCGAATTTCTTTAGGCAAAACAATATTCGTAAGAGTTTTTCCTGTTTGCTCTGCTTCGCGGATATTTCCGTCACATATAGCTAAGTATTGCATCTGTATAATTCTATTCATCATTTCAAGATTAATATTATATACGGTTTTCTTTCTGTTTGTTTCAATAGTTCCATCGTCAACAGTTGTAGACGCATTTCCATCTGCTGTGATGTCAACCGTTAAAATGTAAGGGCGTTCGTTCATTATAATTCGCCTCCCTCAAAGCTAACAATATAAATTCCGTGATTTGAGTTGATTGTCAGAGTATAGTTTTCTTTAGGCATTTCAAATTTGAATATCTTTGTTGAATCTGTACTTTTTAGAATTTTATTCGAAACATCGGATAAATCAAAACCGCACTCATCACTATTTTGCATAAAAGCAGAAACAATTGTCTGCTCATCTTGCTTTATAACATGCAAACACAAAATATTTCCATTTGGCAATTCAATCTGGTGCTCTGTAAGATAAAGCAGTTCTCTCTTACCTGAACGCGTAACAACAGCAGGACCTTCGTCAAATGTGCCTTCGCCTAAAAATGACACAACATTTTCGCACATATGGGTTAATCCCTGTTTAATCCAATTTAATATAGGTTTGGGCGGTGTTTGAACCGCTAATGCCGCTAATAGCAAATTGCATTCTTCGCATGTTTTTAAATGTTCCTGTATAAACTCGTTTGTAACGGCATCGGTCTCACCGCGATAAAATTTCGGTATGCGTTCAGCCCATCCGCAACCGTCAAAAATTTCGTTTTCAACAGGAGCGGAAAACTCCCTTGCTTTGAATTCCGATATATAATCTCTCATGGTTTTTCTCCTTAATTACATGTTTTATTATTACGCGCCATAACCCAATGCACTCATTTCCGCCTTAACATACGGCGCAATCTTTCTGAGTACCATTCCGGGCCAATTATTCACCGTGCTTTGCTCCAGTCTGAAAATCGCTGCAATTTCCCTAAGCTTGTAATTATAACGATAACACAATAAAAATGCTTGTTTTTTTCGCTCATCTTTTACGTATTTATCCAATGCTGTGTTTACGCACTCCCATAAACAATCAAACATTTCGTTAATCTCAGCATCAGGGTCAGTTTTTACAGACAATTTTTCAAATATATCATCGTCAATAGAAACAACATCTATATACTGCTTTTCGCTGCAATTAAGTTTTGATTTGTCAATAATTTTTTTTTCATTTTTTGTTTTTATATCTTCACATACGTTAGAAATAATACGCGCAAGCCACGGTGAAATTTCCTGTGTCTCGTTAAACTTTCCGATATGTTTAAACAACTTAAATATAGCTTCTGATTTAGCATCCTCCCAAAGCGACGGATAAGCGTATAATTTCCTGCTGATAATGGTATTAAAAAATCCGCTCCATGAGTTTATAAAGCTGTCCCAATGCTGATTACTGTCAGGATTTTGCTTCAGTTCCAGAAATGTACGTGTTTGTTCACTCGTTGTCGCCATATATTATTACCTCGTTTTCGTTGTTATTTTTTATTTTTTCATAATATTTTTTAAATCTTTTAAAAAAACATCCAAAAACCTCGAAACTGTGGTATTATGGTATAAAACACCATCGTATAAACATTCGAAAGTCCGTCCCCATTTGGATATTTTCTTTATTAATATCTCCGTTTTATATTTATTTCCGTTATTCTTGTTGTTTAAAGTATACAACAAAGCCCTCGGTTATGTCAACCCTTTTGGAACATATTATTTTGTCCTCCGTCATTTATTTCCTTGCCCTTCAGGTTATAGCCGAACGATTCGGAAGCCCCGGAGGTTATATCCTCGCTGTAATTGATTTAGTGGAAGCCGAGATTAAAAAATAGCGAACACCCGCCAGACCGTACAAATCACGGCGAGTGTTCACAAAAGAGAATGCATATAATGCAAATCCCAAGGGCATTATATCACATTCTCCTGAAAAAGTCAAATAAATTTTCGGAGGTTGTAAAAATGATGGATATTTTTGAGCAGTTTTATTACGGCGAGCTTAACCCCTGCAGGGATTTAGCGGCGGACGACGGCAAAACGCGGGGCATTCTGAACAAAATAGAAGACGAAAGGGATAACTGGCTTAAAAACCTGCTGTCAGAGGAAAATTTCAAACGCTTTAAAAAGCTTGAAGACGAATACAATTTCCTGACGCGCTATAAAATGCAGCAGGGCTATACCGAGGGGTTTAAATTCGCGGTTATGCTGATGATTGAAATTCTTTATTAAATAATTCGTAAAAATGCATAAAAATCATACCGCCGCAGGCGGTATACCGCCATTGTTAATTGTTNNTGTTCATTGTTAATCGTTAATTATTTTATAGGGCGGCTGTTTTTGCCGAATCCTTCATCAGCTTGTATTCGATTGAGTCTACAAGCGCCGTCAGGGAGGCGTTTATAATATCGGTCGAGGCTCCGACAGTAGTCCATGTTTCGGCGCCGTCGGTGCTTTCAATCAAAACGCGCACGTTTGCGGCGGTGGCGGCGCTTCCGTCAACAATACGCACCTTGTAGTCAATAAGGTGCAGGTCTGCGACAGAAGGATAAAACACGGTCAGGGCGCGCCTTAAAGCCTTGTCGGCAGCGTTTACGGGACCGTCGCCCTCGTCGCAGGAAAGCTCGGTGCTGCCGTTCACCGACACCTTTATGATTGCGGTGGAGGGGTTTGTTCCGCCCTTTACCCTCTCCCCGATTATTTTAAAATACAGGATATCGAAGTAGTTTTCCATAAGCCCCAGATGCTTTTTGACGAGTATTTCAAAGGAGGCGTCCGCCGCCTCATACTGGTAGCCGTTGTATTCCTTGTCCTTTAATATGCCTATGATTTCCTTCGTCTCGGGGCTGTCCTTCGTCAGTCCGGGGATGATTTCGTTTATACGGTGCAGAACAGCCGAACGCCCTGCCACCTCGGAAAGAAGTATATTCCGCTTGTTTCCCACTGAATCGGGGGTAATATGCTCAAAGCTGACGGGATTTTTCATAACTCCGTCCGAATGCATTCCCCCCTTGTGCGAAAACGCGCTTTTCCCGACGAATGGCATTGAGCTGTTAAGCTTTATGTTGCATATTTCGGCTGTTTTTTTAGCAAGGGTGGTAAGCCCCGGAAGGTTTTCCTTTGGTATGCAGGAATAACCGAGCTTGGCCTGAAGTCCGCCGATAACGGTCGTAAGGTTGGTGTTTCCGCAGCGTTCCCCTATTCCGATAACCGTCCCCTGAACCTGCGAAGCCCCCGCTTTAACGGCGGCTATGGAATTTGCGGCGGCGCAACCCGAATCGTTATGGCAATGGATACCGACCTCAACGCCGGAATTCCTCACGGCAATTTCCGTAATTTCATATATTTCATGAGGGAAGCACCCGCCGTTGGTGTCGCACAGCACTACGGATTCGGCTCCGGCTTCTTCGGCGGCTTTAAGCGTTTTCAAAGCGTATTCCGGATTAGCTTTGTAGCCGTCGAAAAAATGCTCGGCGTCGAAAAAAACCTTTTTCCCCCTACCGGTGAGGTATTTTACCGTATCGTATATCATGGAAAGGTTTTCGTCAAGGGTGGCGGCGATAATTTCTGTAATATGCAAATCCCAGCTTTTCCCGAAGACCGACACATATTCGGTATTTGTACCGGCAAGAGCGTTTAGAAGACTGTCCTCGGCGCAGGTGATATTCTTCCTTCTAGTCGAGCCGAACGCCACCAGCTTTGAATTTTTAAGGGGATAGCCTGCGGCTTTTCTGAAAAATTCCATATCCTTGGGGTTTGAACCGGGGTTCCCGGCTTCAATAAAGGAAATACCGAAGCTGTCAAGCGTTTTCATAAGGTTGAACTTATCGTCGGTTGAAAAAACCATATTTTCGCCCTGCGCACCGTCGCGAAGGGTGGAGTCGAATATTTTCACAGTCTTTGTATTCATCAGTATCAAACCCCTTCAAAATCAGATGTCCAGTATAGGCTCGGCAATGGAAGCCCCTGCCGGAACCATAGGCAGGACGTTTATATCCTCGTTTATTATGCAGTTAATAAGAACGGGTTTGTTGAGCTTCAAAGCCTTTTCCAGCGTTTCCCGAACCTCGGATTTCTTTCGTATGGTTAAGCCCTTAATGCCTATCGCTTCGGCTAAAAGCTCAAAATCGGTATGCTTTTCAAGGGTCGTCTGGGAAAAATGAGCGTTGTAAAAAAGCTTCTGCCACTGCCTTACCATTCCCAGAACGCCGTTGTTTAGCACAAGCTCTATTACGGGAAGTCTGTATTTCGCAAGCGTGGTCAGCTCGTTCATATTCATGTAAAAGCTTCCGTCTCCGGCGATGTTCACAACGGTACGTCCGGGGCTGCCGGTCTTGCAGCCTATTGCGGCACCGAGACCGTATCCCATTGTACCCAGACCTCCTGAGGAAGCGAACGACCGGGGCTGCCTGAAATTATAGAATTCCGCCGTCCACATCTGGTTCTGACCGACTTCGGTTGTGATTATCGCACTGCCGTCCGTAAGCTCGTTCAGTGTTTCAAGCACATACTGCGGCAGAACAGCTTCATCGTCGTCCGATTTCTGCACTAAGGGGTATTCATTTTTCCATTCGGAAATTTGTTTCATCCAAACACTGTTATTTTTCTTTTCAAGCCTGGAGTTAAGCATTTTAAGGGCGGTTTTTATATCGCCGGAAACATGGCGCGAGACCTTGATGTTTTTATTATGCTCGGCTGAATCAATTTCTATTTGCAGGATTTTGGCGTGTCTTGACACCGCCGTAAAATCGGATGTGCTGCAGGTTACCCTGTCGGAAAAACGCGAGCCTAAAACTATCATTAAGTCGCAGTTTGTCAGCGCTAGTGAGGATGTTTTCGTTCCGTGCATACCCATCATACCGGTAAAACGGGGGTTCGTATTGTCAAAAGCACACTGCCCCATTAATGTCAGCGAAACGGGGGCGTCGGCAATATCCGCGAACTCGGCAAGCTCATCATAAGCATCCGATGAAACAACCCCTCCCCCCGCATAAATAAACGGCCGTTCGGAATTTTCTATCAGACTTACAGCATCTGAAATTTCATCTTCATTTATACTGTAGCTGTGAACTGCGGGTTCAGCCTTTTCATACTCGCATAAAGCGGCGGAAATATCCTTTGGTATATCTATTAACACGGGGCCTTTTCTGCCGTCGTTCGCTATAAAAAACGCCTCTCGTATGATACCGGCAAGCTTTGTAACATCCTTGACGATATAGTTATGCTTTGTAACGGGCATTGTGATTCCGGTTATATCGACCTCCTGAAAGCTGTCAAGACCCAAAAGACCCGTCGTAACGTTCCCGGTAACGGCAATCAGCGGGATACTGTCCATATAAGCGGTTGCGATTCCCGTCACAAGGTTTGTAGCACCGGGACCCGAGGTCGCTATGACAACTCCCGTTTTACCCGTAGAGCGGGCATAACCGTCCGCGGCATGGGAAGCTCCCTGTTCATGAGCCGTTAAAATATGGGTAATTCTGTCGCTGTAGTCATATAAAGCGTCGTAAATATTAAGCACCGCGCCGCCCGGGTAACCGAAAACAGTGTCTACTCCCTGTTCTAGCAGGCATTCAAGAAGTATCTGCGAGCCGTTCAGTATCATTTTTATAACCATCCTCAGACTAGAATCAATTAACAATTAAAAAATTAACAATTAACAATGGCGGTATACCGCCTGCGGCGGTAT